>NZ_CP061294.1:357149-714298 GCF_018687515.1 Polynucleobacter sp. MWH-Spelu-300-X4 | reverse complement strand
CCCCTCTAAAAGCATTGGGCACCACTGTTCGACGGCCATTGACTGTGATTCGCTCCTTTGACACAACCCTCCAGTCATAGGCTTTTGCGTGAACCAATTCCATCTCATAGCCCATTAAGGCATTCATCAGCTCAACCATCTCGGGCGACTTCGTGGAGAACATCACACTACTATGAGATAGCGCTAACGTACCATCCCCCAATAAGGCGCCCAACACCCATGGATGAATAGGCAGTTCACGATCATGCCCAAAATCACCAGAAATATTATCTACCCACAATCTATTTTTATAACGAGCGCAAGACAACATCTCGATAAGGCGTTCCGTATTAATAACCCGAGGTTCAGACCAATCACGGTACATGACTCTCCACAAATGCTCAGCGCAACACTCTGTCTGACGACCATCCGAGAGTGTCACCTTAAATATTTGCTTAAACCCCTGAGGATAAATGCCGGTCACAAAGGACTGCTCACCATCAAATGACGCCAATCTATCGCCAACCTGTAAATCCCCCATGAATTTCCAACCATCATAGGTTTTAATTTGAGCGTCAAGCGGCTGCGCCTTACCCATAGAAGGTCTTCCCGCAACGATGATCAAATCACCTTTTTGCAGGCCGCTAGTCTGTCTATCTAAATCAACAAAGCCTGTTGAAACACCTGTCACATCACTAGAACCTTGACGGTGATACAACTCATCAATACGACTCACCACATCGGTGAGCAATGGTGCAATTTCAAAATAATCCGTTTTACCGCGACTACCCTCTTCACCAATCGCAAGAATACGAGACTCAGCCTCATCCAAAATCGTTTGAACTGAACGGCCTTCAGGCGTAAAAGCAGTGCCTGCAATCGTGTCGGAAGTTTGTATCAATCGACGCAATACACTACGGTCACGCACAATCTCAGCATAACCACGAATATTCGATGCGCTTGGAGTAGATTGCGCCAAAGCATTAAGGTAATCAATACCTATCGCCTCGCCACCACCTTGCGTCTTCATTGCCTCAGACACTGTAATAACGTCCGCAGGCATACCCTCACCAACCAACTTACCAATAACTCGGTAAATCAAACCATGATCAGGGCGATAAAAATCTTTTTCAGTAATAACATCGCCGACTTTATCCCAAGCGTTGTTATCCAAAAGCAAACCGCCGAGCACCGATTGCTCGGCCTCGACGGAATGCGGGGGTACTTTTAAAGCTTGGACAGCGGAATCAGTCATAGCGATGATTCAATATGTCAGCTATGAATTAAACCTGCTCACCAATAACTTGAACAGTAATATCAACTACAACGTCTGTATGAAGAGCCACTGACAATGTATGGTCACCAACAATCTTCAATGGACCTGTTGGCATACGCACAGAAGCTTTCTCAACAGCAAAACCTTTAGCCTTCAATGCATCAGCAACATCATGGTTCGTTACTGAACCAAACAAACGGCCATCAACACCAGCTTTTTGTTTGATTTCAACAGTTAAACCATTCAACTTAGCACCAACTGCCTGTGCAGCTGCTAGCTTTTCAGCCGCCAACTTCTCCAACTCAGCACGCTTAGCTTCAAACTCAGCAATCGCTGTAGCAGTAGCACGACGAGCCATACGTTGTGGAATCAAAAAGTTACGAGCAAAACCGTCTTTAACGCGAACTACATCGCCTAAGTTACCTAGGTTAGCTACTTTTTCTAAAAGAATAATTTGCATAATGACCCCTGATTATTTCTTATGTTGGTCAGTGAAAGGCATCAACGCTAAAAAACGTGCGCGTTTGATGGCTGTTTCCAATTGGCGTTGGTACAAAGCTTTAGTACCAGTTAAGCGAGCAGGAGTGATCTTGCCGTTTTCGCCGATGAAGTCACGTAATGTGTCTACATCTTTGTAATCGATTTGGTCTACGTTAGCTGCTGTGAAGCGGCAAAAACGTTTACGTTTGAACAATGGGTTTTGTGCTGGACGCTTGTTCTTGCGGTCATCACCTTTTTTTACAAATGCCATGATGTTTCCTTTTTACAATTCAATATGCGTAATATGAAAGACGAGTCGCTGACTGCGCAGGCTCTTATGAGTTAGAAATCCACTAAACCTAGCCACCTTCCCTAAATGCATTTGATTCAATTTTTCATAAACTGAACCGATTGCAATCGCTGAGATACTCATTTTGACTTGCCTTGCATTGCCTGCTTCTTGAACTTCGCCACTATGCTCTAGTTGGCATTCAATCACAGGTAAACCTGCAGGGGTATATCGAAGAGCTTCCTTAGCAACTAGGGCGGCTGTTAGGATGAATTGATTCAACCCAAACCCGCTCAGTGCCTATTAGGCAGCAGGCGCCTCCGTTGCAGCTTGAGCTTTACGAGCTTCTTCGCGTTCAACTTGCTTCATCATGATTGAAGGCTCTGTTTCAGCTTTCTTAACCTTGATAACCAAATGACGCAAAACAGCGTCGTTAAACTTGAAGCCATGCTCAAGTTCATCAAGCGTAGCTTGGCCACACTCAATATTCATGCAAACGTAATGGGCTTTAGCAAGCTTGTCGATCATGTAAGCCATTTGACGACGGCCCCAATCTTCAACGCGGTGAACTTTGCCACCTTGAGTTGTAATAGTACTCTTGTACTTTTCAACCATGGCAGGTACTTGCTCGCTTTGGTCCGGATGGACGATAAAAACGATTTCGTAATGACGCATTAATTACTCCTTATGGATAAAAGCCACCTGGGCGTCTCAATGAACCATCGCAGTTGCCTGCTAAAAGCCAATTGACCAGTGTGACAAGGTAAAAAAACTACAGCCCTAGATTGTAGCAAAAATACTCTGCCAATCGTCAGTTTTCCTTGAATTAGCCTCCAAAATAGCTAATTGGAGGGCGATCCTAGCCTTAGGTGGGGATAAATCCCTCGCGGATAACCAATTTCTTGCACTATCCGGCTCAGAAATCTCTGAAAAAACCGCCCCAGCCCCCGTTCTTGAGGACCTAACTACAGGAATGCCTAATTCCGCAGCTTTAATTAAGGCATCCGCTAATCGCCCATGAATGCTGCCCTGCCCCGTTCCGGCTACCACGATGCCGTCAACATGTTCGCTAACCAACCAATCCACCAATTTACCGGAAGCTCCGCCGTGACTTGTCACGACTTCCACCCAAGGCCACTGAGCCTGCCCCGGCAAACTCAAATCAGCCTGACGCTTATGGATAGGCCCATCGATTTCATGAGCATTTACAACCAAGGCATCCAAAGCGTGTGTATGCTGCTTAGATAACTCTCTAGCCAGACAAAGCTTTCCAGCCATCACCGCCAAAATACCAAACTGTTCCGTTTGCTTGGCTTCTTTAGCCAAATATAGGGCAGCTCTCAAATTAGAAGGCCCATCGGCATGATCAGCATTAGCTGGCAACATGGCTCCAGTCAAAATAACAGCCTTCTTGTAATGACTGGCCAACTTACCCAAAGTAGCGTGCAAGAAAATACCAGTTTCCTCCATTGTGTCAGTGCCATGGGTGACCACAATGCCAACAATATCAGGGCGCTCAAGACCATCTTTAACAGCCCAACCCAACTGAATTAAAAGCTCTTCAGTCATATGGCGGCTATCCACGTTCGCTACCTGAACAGCCTCAATCTCACCAAAATCCTCATCCAACTCTAAATCTTGCACAAGCCCAGACACAGGTATGGCACCAGCCTGATAGGCCATAGGTTTTGCCCGGTCCATTGCCACCCCAGCAATAGTTCCGCCCATACCCAAAAGCAATATATGTCCTGAATTCATCAGCGCATTATCAATGGGTATTGCTTCTTGGAAAATTACTGTATAGAATCACAGCATGGATACAAATACAGCGAAACCCAAGCTAACAGCTAGGCAAGAAGAAATTCTTGGCCTGATATCTGATGCCATATCTCGAAGTGGCCTACCCCCCACTCGAGCTGAAATTGCTACACGCTTAGGATTTGCCTCAGCGAATGCCGCAGAAGAACATTTACGTGCTCTAGCTCGTAAAGGTTATGTTGAGTTAACACCAGGCACCTCACGCGGTATTAAGTTAGCAAAACAATTAACTCTGCCTTTGCAATCTTTACAGCAATTAACATTACCTCTCATTGGTCGAGTCGCCGCAGGCTCACCTATTCTTGCTGTTGAGCATATTGAAAAACAAGTGCCTTGCGATCCATCTTTATTTGATAAAGGCGCAGACTATTTATTAAAAGTTCGCGGCATGAGTATGAAAGATGCCGGAATCTTAGAAGGCGACTATTTAGCCGTTAAGAAAACATCAGATGTACGCAATGGTGAAATCGTTGTGGCTCGCCTAGAAGATGAAGTAACTGTGAAGCGTTGGTCACAAACCAAAGGACCTCACGGTATCAAAATTGAATTAATTGCCGAGAACCCAGATTTTAAAAATATCATCGTTGATCCACGTCGCGATGAGATAACCATTGAAGGTTTGGCTGTAGGTCTGATTCGCCCAGGCGGTCTATAACTTATCTTTTCTATCTATTAATAAATACATTAATAGATAGAACTCTGGCCTTCTGGCCGATTTTTAAAGCGCTTATGTATCCAGTAATACTCTGGAATTCTTGGGCGAATAACCGCTTCAAAATATTCATTCATGCGTGCGGTATCAGCTACTGGATCATCTGTCGGGAAGTTAGGCCAAGGTTCTCCAATATGACAATCGTAACCAGATCCATCATGACGCAACGTTGTAAAAATTGGACATACTTCTGCCCCCGCAAGCTTAGCCATTTTAGAAACAGCTAATACCGTATTGGTTGGTACGCCAAAAAATGGCACGAACTCTGAATCTTTTCTACCTAAATCCATATCAGGCGATAAGCAAACAAAAGTTCCTCGACGAATCTCTCTCAACAACTCCCTGCCGTGCTTCTCTCTCAAAAACATCCTTGCACCGAAACGCTCACGCCACTTTTTAATGCGTGGCTCAAAATAAGTATTCTTCATAAACACATACAAGGTAATTCCTGGATTAGTGTGCAGGCGCTTCAAATAGAGAGAAGTTGCAATCAAACCAGCTTCAATACCAACCATATGCATACCCACATATAAACGTGGCCGACCATCAGTTACATCCACACTTGAAGTAACCGTCACAAAATCAGTAATTGATTTTTCTGAACCCAACCATAATCGTCCACGCTCAGCAAAACTTCTACCTAATAAACGCCAATGCTTTTGCGCAAGCTGCTCTCGTTCTTCATAAGATAAATTTGGAAAACAAGCTCTTAAATTAGCATTAATAACTTTAACGCGAGACTTTGAAAAAGTTGGCGCAATCGAAGCTAAACCATAGCCCACTACTACCGCCCATCTGTAGGGGATAAAAGCTAGAAGCCACAAAAATCCGTGAGCCAGAATATTCAATAAAGTTTTCACAAAAAAGATTTTCTCACGAACATAGCTTCCCCTATCTGAATAGCCCCACAACCATCTAGATATTAATTTTGTTGATTTGCCAAATGCTTATAAAAAATATAAATTATTAATCCAAACCCAAGGAGAATGAATGATCAACACACTTAAATTAAAAGAGTCATTAGAGGCCAACGGCTTTAGCAGCACTCAAGCTAGCGTACTAAGTCACGCTATCAATGATACTTCCGTAGAACAATCAAGCTTGGCCACAAAAGAAGAATTACATGAGGTGCGCAATGAATTAAAAGGAGACATTAAAGAAGTTCGTGAACAAGTTAAAGACGTTCGGGATCAAGTTAAGGATATGCGTAACGAGCTTAGTGATTTTAAGAAACATATTGAAAAAAGAATCGATAACTTTCAAGACTCCATTCTTGATAAGCTAACTAATCGCACCTTAATCAGCCAAATTACAATAGCTGCGATCTTAGTGAGTCTTATGATTTATTTTCATCAAAATCCATAATGCTTCATAAATTACCCTCTTGTTCCTTGAATCAATGAATCAATTGAACAAAAAGAAAAAGCCCCTTAATTAACTAAGGGGCTTTTATGTTTTGGGGTGGCTGATGGGGCTCGAACCCACGACAACAGGAATCACAATCCTGGACTCTACCAACTGAGCTACAGCCACCGTAGAGAAAAAAGATTATACCTCGTCTGCCTCATCTTGTTCAATATACATCCGCAACTCTTTATTGGCATCCTCAAAAAAAGCCCGGACGTCTTGCTCCGTCTTTACTGCACCCAATAGACGATAGTCCGAAAGCTTTCTGCGCCAATGCTTAGAACCACCCTTGCCGTGAGCTAAACCCAAAATATGGCGGGTAATAGCCGCCATATGAAAGTGATCTCCAGTAGCTTGGCAATGCTTTAACCAACGCACACACTGACCGATTAACTCTTCAGTAATACGATTCCACTGCTCCACCCCAAAAAAACTACCGAAAGCTTGACCATCCGTTGCCAACATCTCATCCCAATCAAGCATGATGCCGGGGGTGTGATAGGCAGCACGGCCAATCATGAAGCCATCAAAATCATGCCAATGCCTAGCGATATCGCCATTTGTTTCTAAGCCCCCATTTAGCAAAACCTTTAAATGCGGGAAATGTTTTTGCGCATCGATTCTCAATTGTTTTGCGATGTCATACTGAAGTGGTGGAACAGTTCTATTTTCCTTAGGCGATAAACCTTTAAGGATCGCATTTCTAGCATGAATGGTTACTTGGCTGGCACCAGCATCTGCCACTTTGCAAATAAAGTCCAAAGTGAATTGGTAATCTTTTGGATTTGAGCGGACATCCATCTCATTAAGCCCCATACGATGCTTAACAGTTACAGGTATATCAACTGCATCCACCATCGCTTTAACGCAATCAGCAACTAACCGCGGTTCAGCCATCAAACAAGCGCCAAATGAACCTCTCTGAACTCGTTCAGAAGGACATCCACAGTTCAAATCAATTTCGTCGTAGCCCCATTTTTTAGCTAATTTGGCTGAAGTTGCTAAATCGTCCGGCTCACTACCGCCTAACTGTAAAACTACTGGATGTTGAATCTCATCAAAATCCAAATGACGCGGAACATCCCCATGTATCAATGCTCCAGTTGTCACCATCTCACTATAAAGAACTGTTTTTTTAGTTAAGCTTCTATGGAAAGTACGGCACTGACGATCCGTCCAATCCATCATAGGCGCAACAGCTAAACGTTTTTTATTTTCTGACATAAATAGATTTTATAGATGAAGCGCTTGCTGGCTAAAAAAATGATGCTTCTTCTGAGTAATAGGATCGGTGAAACTCAACTCTTTAGCTAACAACTGAAGGGGGTGGGTAAAGTCTTTATTAATCACGACATGAGGCTTCAAAACAGGATAAATTTGGTCATTTTTAATAGGCAAACCCAAAGCACTCATATGTACTCTCAACTGATGTTTCTTACCCGTCCCTAATTGCAATCGGTATTTTGCCCACTCACCTTTTACCGCTAACAACTCAACCAAACTATCTGAATTAGGCTCTCCAACCACCTCACGCATTTGCATAAATACATCAGACTCTTCAATCCTACTACGGTGATGAATCGGGAATTGTTGTCTCAGATCGCCTCGATAGACTGCAATAGCCTCATAAACTTTAGTAACTGCTTTATCTCGAAATAAAGATTGGTATGCATTTCTATCTTCAGATCTCTTAGAAAAAGCCACCAAGCCAGCAGTCTCTCTATCAATACGATGAATCGGGCTCAAAGACTCCAACCCTGTGGCCTTCTTTAAGCGCACCAATAGGGTTTGCTCTAAATAATGTCCGCCAGGGGTTACAGGTAAAAAATGGGGCTTATCAGCTATTAACAAATGTGCATCTTCATAAAGAATTTTTTCCTGAAAAGGAATAAGCTCTTCCGAAACAACTCTTTTAAAGTAATAAATAACTGTACCACCCTCATAGCCTACAGAGGCATCTAGCGGCACACCATCGACATTAGAAATCAAGCCATCTTCAAATCGAGAAAGCCATTCTTTTTCAGGAATAGCAGGAAATTGGTGAATTAAAAAATCCAATAACAATGCGAACCTCTGTTCCTGCTGAGGCAAAAAAACTTTACTAGGAGAAATACCTGATGAAGTTTGCATGAGTGGATTCTAGTTACAACAAAGCCGCAATAAATGCGGCTTTGCTTTGGCTTAATGAGTGAAATTAAGCAGCTGTCTCACGGCTAGCTTTTTTACGCTCATGCTCTTTCAAATAACGCTTACGAATACGAATGCTCTTCGGAGTCACTTCAACCAACTCATCTTCAGCAATAAATTCAACTGCGTACTCTAAAGACATTTGAATCGCTGGCACTAGACGAACCGCTTCATCCGTACCAGAAGCACGCACGTTAGTTAACTGCTTACCTTTAATCGGATTCACAATTAAATCATTATCACGGCTATGAATACCAATCACCATACCTTCGTATAGCGCATCGCCGGGAACAACGAACATACGTCCACGGTCTTGCAACTTCCACAAAGCATACGCAACAGCCTCGCCATCATCTTGTGAAATCAATACACCGTTATGACGCTCACCAACCATACCCTCTTTCATTGGACCATAAGCATCAAACGTATGACTCATCAAACCAGTACCGCGAGTCATCGTCAAGAAATCCCCCTGGAAACCAATCAAGCCACGCGCAGGGATTCTGTACTCAAGACGTGTACGGCCTTTACCGTCGGAAACCATATCTTGCAATTCGCCCTTACGCTTACCCAACTCTTCCATCACTGAACCCTGAGTTGTATCTTCAACGTCCACAGTTAAGTTCTCAAATGGCTCCATCTTCACGCCATTTTCTTCATGGAAAACCACGCGAGGACGTGACACCGCTAACTCATAACCTTCACGACGCATGTTTTCAATCAAAATCGTTAAGTGCAACTCACCACGACCAGATACCTCAAAAACCGTATCATCATCTGTATCACTCACACGCAAAGCCATATTTGACTTTAATTCGCGATGCAAGCGATCACGAATCTGACGACTTGTAATGAACTTACCTTCACGACCAGCCAATGGGCTTGTATTCACCATAAAGTTCATCGTCAAAGTTGGCTCATCCACTTTCAACATAGGCAATGGCTCTACTTTATCTGGCGAACATACTGTTGTACCAATCGCCAAATCCTCAATACCATTAATCAATACGATATCGCCAGAGGCTGCCTGATCAACCTGAACACGCTCCAATCCTTGGAACTTCAAGACTTGATTAATACGGCCATTAAACGGCGTACCTTCAGGACCATTTTGGCAAATAACAGATTGGCCAGCTTTCACAGTACCGCGGCTAATACGACCCACACCAATCTTACCTACATAGCTGTTGTAATCAATTGATGAAATTTGGAATTGCAAAGGACCATCGGGATCTTCATCACGGATAGGCACATACTTCAATACCGTCTCAAACAATGGCGCCATCGTACCTTCGCGAACATCAGGTGTCAGACCTGCATAACCACTTAAACCAGAGGCATAAACAACTGGGAAATCCAACTGCTCTTCTGTTGCGCCTAACTTGTCAAAAAGTTCAAATGTTGCATTTACAACATAATCAATACGAGCACCCGGGCGGTCTACTTTATTAACCACCACAATTGGCTTCAATCCAAGAGCTAAAGCTTTTTTAGTCACAAAACGCGTTTGAGGCATTGGGCCTTCTACTGCATCCACTAGCAATAAAACACCATCCACCATCGACAAAACGCGCTCAACTTCACCACCAAAGTCCGCGTGTCCTGGGGTGTCAACGATGTTGATATGAGTACCTTCATATTCCACAGCACAGTTCTTAGACAAGATCGTGATGCCACGTTCTTTTTCAATATCATTTGAGTCCATTACACGCTCAGCAACCTGTTGGTTATCACGGAACGTGCCTGATTGACGCAATAATTGATCAACCAAAGTAGTTTTACCGTGGTCAACGTGGGCAATGATGGCGATATTTCTTAAAGCGCGGATATTACTCATGGTTCTGCTTTCACTTATATTAATTTGTTAAATTCGTTACTACTACAGCTTGGGCAATCAAACGGCGCGGATGTAAAACACCCTTACGCCAATCTGCAGTCCCCATAAAATTACATGACTCCACAGAGCCACGATAAATTCTCATCAACTCTTCTTCACTACCTAGCTTACTCACCGGTACACGTTGCCCCAACCGCAAACGATCTGCCTCTTCATTAGAAAGCTCCAATGAATTAAGCTCCTGAACTAAAGCATCTACCGGCAACAAATAGAGCCCTTTTTCACTTGCATCGTTAGCCGTCCCTTTAACCTTGTCCAAGGTAACACCTTTAACCAAGGTTAAATGTCCTACTTGCTGGCGCCTCAACCCAATTAGATGCGCACCAACACCCAAATATTCCCCAATGTCCTCTGCCAAAGTTCTGACATAAGTACCTTTACTACAAGAAACTTCTAGCACTGCCACTGGCCAATCAACAGATACCCATTTCAACGAGTAAATCGTGACCTGACGAGCAGTTCGCTCTAAAGTTTCACCAGCACGAGCATATTCATACAATGGTTTCCCATCACGCTTTAATGCTGAATACATTGGTGGAATTTGCTCAATCTCACCCGTAAACTTCTTTAACACCTCACCCAGTTTATTTTGCAAAGTAACTATGTCAGTTACATTAAAACTTGGCTGACGTGTTTCAATAACATCACCTTCAGCATCACCTGTTGTTGTTTTTTCACCAAACTTGATCGTTGCCAAATAAGTTTTGTCAGCATCCAACAAGTCTTGCGAATATTTTGTCGCCTCACCTAAGCAAACCGGCAATAATCCAGTTGCCATTGGATCTAAAGTTCCAGTATGCCCCGCCTTGTCAGCTCCAAAACATCGCTTAACAATTGTTACCGCTGTTTGGGAACTAATACCTTCTGGCTTATCCAAAAGTACTACCCCATGTATACCTTGGGGCATCACTTAAGCCTTATCACTATCTTTTAATGCTTGGTCAATCAAACGAGACATCTCAACACCACGCGCCACAGATTCATCATGATGAAAATGCAAAGTAGGCACCGTGTGAATATGCAAACGCTTAAATAACAACGAGTGTAAATAACCTGCTTTTTCACGCAAAACTGCTAACGCATACTCAGGATCAGCACCCAATACCGTAAAAAAAACTTTAGCATGCGCCATATCAGTCGTTAGCTCAACAGCCTGCAAAGTAATCAACCCAGCTTTAGGGTCTCTCACCTCACGCGGTATGAGCTCGGCCAAATCCCTTTGGATTTGGTCAGCCACACGCTGGTTACGGTGATTTTTTACAGGCATAGACTCTTCTCTAATTAAAGCGTTCTTGCCACTTCAGTCACTTCAAAGATCTCTAGCTGATCACCAACTTCGATATCGTTGTAATTTTTGAGAGATAAACCGCACTCAAAACCACCCTTAACTTCTTTTACGTCATCTTTATAACGTTTCAATGAGTCAAGTTCGCCTGTCCACACCACCACGTTATTACGTAGTAAACGTGCGCGTGAAGTGCGTTTAACAATACCTTCAAGCACCATACAACCTGCGATTGAACCAACCTTAGAAACCTGAATAACTTGACGAATCTCAACTAAGCCAGTGACTTCTTCTTTCTTCTCTGGCGTCAACATGCCACTCATCGCTGCTTTAACTTCATCGACAGCGTCATAAATAATGTTGTAGTAACGAATATCGACACCATTGGCTTCAGCCAATTTGCGCGCTAAAGCATCTGCACGAGAGTTAAAGCCAATCACAACCGCCTTCGAAGCAACAGCCAAGTTAATGTCTGTTTCGCTAATACCACCTACGGCAGCATGAACAATTTGCACTTTCACTTCAGGTGTTGATAGCTTTTGCAATGATTGAGACAGCGCTTCTTGAGAACCCTGAACGTCTGCTTTAATAATGATCGGCAAGTATCTAGCTTCAACACTGCCCTCGCCCATGTTTTCAAACATAGTCTCAAGTTTCACAGCTTGCTGTTTAGCTAACTTCACATCACGGAACTTACCTTGACGGAACAAGGCAATCTCACGAGCCTTACGCTCATCAGCCACAGCAATAACTTCTTCACCAGCAGCAGGAACTTCTGACAACCCTTGAATTTCAACTGGAATAGATGGTCCAGCCTCATTACATGACTTACCATTTTCATCTAACATTGCGCGGACACGACCAAAAGACGATCCCGCCAAAATCATGTCGCCACGTTTCAACGTTCCTGACTGAACAAGAATGGTTGCCACAGGACCCTTACCTTTATCCAAGCGAGCTTCAATCACCAAACCTTTAGCTGCCGCATCTTTTGGAGCTTTTAACTCAAGCACTTCAGCCTGCAACAATACGTTCTCTAGTAAATCATCAATACCCGTGCCAGCTTTAGCGGAAACAGGAATGAATGGTGAATCACCACCATACTCCTCAGGCACTACACCCTCAGCAACCAACTCTTGTTTCACTCGCTCAGGATTAGCCTCAGGCTTATCAATCTTGTTAATCGCCACAACCAAAGGTACACCTGCAGCCTTAGCATGAGCAATCGCCTCTTTTGTTTGCGGCATCACGCCATCGTCAGCAGCAACTACCAAAATAACAATATCTGTTGCTTGAGCACCACGAGCACGCATAGCGGTAAACGCTTCGTGACCCGGAGTATCCAAGAAAGTAATCATGCCGCGCGGTGTTTCAACGTGATAAGCACCGATATGCTGAGTAATACCGCCCGCCTCACCAGAGGCTACTTTTGCACGACGAATAGAGTCTAGCAACGACGTTTTACCGTGGTCAACGTGACCCATCACTGTTACTACTGGTGGTCTTGTCAACAACTCCGCATCATGAGCGTCTGTTGTTAGATCAGAGTCAGGATCGTCCAATTTAGCAGCGAATGCCTTGTGGCCCATCTCTTCAACAATGATCATTGCTGTATCTTGATCGAGCACTTGATTAATGGTGACCATCTGGCCCATGCCCATCAATAACTTGATAACCTCAGCCGCCTTCACAGACATCTTGTGAGCTAATTCTGAAACAGTAATTGTTTCAGGAACATGCACATCACGAACTACTGGTTCGGTTGGCGCAACAAAGTTTGTTGGCACTTCACTAACTTGCTGTTGTTGGTTTTTCTTGCGACCACCACCAGCGCGCCAATTACCTGTACCACCCGTTGTATCACCACGAGTTTTTAGGCCGCCTGGACGTTTCTTGCCATCCTCTTGCCACGTTGAAGAAGACTCAGAAGATTTGATAGTTTTAGCACCAGGCTTAGCAACTACTGCTTTATCTTTCTTCTTATCATCAGCACCCTCAGCCTTAACAGGCTTATGTAAAGTGCCTTTCTTTTCCTCTTCTGCTGGCTTAGGCGCTTTTAGAACACGAGCTGGCGCATTCATCATTTCACGAATCGCTAAAGCTTCAGCTTCCGCTTTAGCACGGCGAGCTCGAATGACTTCTAATTCATCATCGCGAACTTTGGCTGCTGCAGCTACAGCCACTTTTTCTTTTTCAGCAATATCTGCTTTAGCTTGAGCTTCTTCCACAGTATCTACAACTGGAGACTCGATCACTTTCTCAGCTTTAACTTTTGCCGCCGCTTTTTCAGCCTTCTCAGCTTCTTCACGAGCGCGACGCTCCATCTCAGCTTTCATATCAGCTTCTTGACGAGCTAACAATTCCGCTTGACGTTTAGCCTCTGCTTCACGTTTTGCCAACTCAGCATCATCCAGCACTGGCTTAGCCGGCGCAGTAGACTCAACGACAGGTTCTTGAACTACTGGGGCTGTAGCTTCTTCTGCTGACTCATCACGCTTAACAAGCACACGCTTTTTACGTACCTCAACTTGAACTGTACGAGTTTTACCAGCAGAGTCCGCTTGGCGGATCTCAGTCGTCTCGCGCTTAGTTAAGGTAATTTTCTTGCGCGCACCCACTTCTGCAGTGCCATGCGCAGCCTGCAAATGCTCTAGCAACTTTGTTTTATCTTTCTCAGTCAGCTTATCTTCCGCTGACTCTTTTTTAATGCCGGCAGCCTGAAGCTGTCCCAACAATTCTGCTGTGGAACGCTTCAGTTCTTTTGCCAAATCTTCTACGGTCGTGGTCGCCATGCGAACCCCTTATGAATCAGTTAAACCAGTGTGCGCGAGCTTTCATGATGAGAGCCTTTGCGTCTTCTTCGTTGATGCCAGTCATTTCGATTAACTCATCAACAGCCAATTCCGCCAAATCATCACGAGTATGAACATTACCTTCCGCCAACTTAGCGATAAGCGTTGTTGTAACACCATCTAAGCTACGTAAATCTTGAGAAACCTCTTCCACAAGCTCTTCTTTTGCTAACTCCATCGTCAACAAAGAATCTCGTGCACGAGTACGTAACTCATTAACCGTATCTTCATCGAATGCATCAATCTCAAGCATCTCTGATAACGGCACATACGCCACTTCTTCTAAGCTATTAAAACCTTCTTCAATCAAGATATCAGCAACTTCTTGGTCGACATCAAGCTTGTCCATAAACAATGCGCGAACCTTTTCTGACTCTTCCTCAGTTTTTTGCGCTGACTCTTCTGGAGTCATGATGTTGATATGCCAGCCAGTCAATTCGCTAGCTAAACGAACGTTTTGGCCACTGCGGCCAATCGCGATCGCCAAATTCTCTTCGTCGACCACAACATCCATGGCGTGCTTTTCTTCATCAACCACAATCGATTGAACTTGCGCTGGTGCCAAGGCACCAATCACGAATTGAGCAGGATCTTCAGACCACAACACAATATCCACCGCCTCGCCAGCGACTTCATTACGAACAGCTGTCACACGCGTACCACGTACACCCACGCAAGTACCGATTGGATCAATACGTTTATCGTGAGCAACTACAGCAATCTTTGCGCGAATACCAGGGTCGCGAGCTGCGCCTTTAATTTCTAACAAACCTTGCTCAATCTCTGGCACTTCATTCTCAAACAATTTAATTAAAAATTGTGGAGCTGTACGAGATAACTCAATTTGAGGACCACGCGCTTCGCGGTCAACTTTAACGATAAAACCGCGCACGCGATCGCCACTACGTAGATTCTCTTTAGGAATCATTTGATCACGGCGCAACAATGCCTCAACACGACCCGATTCAACAATCAAACCATTTTTATCAGCACGCTTAACCGTACCCGTCATGACATTCTCGCCACGCTCAAGGTAATCATTCAAAATCTGTTCGCGTTCAGCATCACGAATACGCTGCAAAATAACTTGCTTGGCTGTTTGTGCGCCAATACGACCAAAAGCAATTGATTCAACTTGCTCTTCGATATAGTCACCTACCTCGATATCAGGAATTTGTTCTTTAGCTTCAAAAGAAAGAATTTCCTTGTCCGGCTCTTGCAGGCCCGCTTCATCAGGAACCACCAACCAACGACGATAGGTTTCATATTCACCACTATCACGGTCAATTGCAACACGCATATCGACATCTTCTTCATAGCGCTTTTTGCTAGCAGAGGCTAAAGCCATCTCCAAAGCTTCAAAAACGATATCTCTATCTACATTCTTTTCGCGTGCTAATGCGTCAGCTAGCATGAGGACTTCACGACTCATGATTTTCTTCCTTTGAAATCAACGACAGGGACTAACCTAGTTTTTTCAACTTCGGCTAGAGTAAATTCCAGCATGGCTTCATTGCCATCAGGTGCTTCAAACAACAAACCTAGTTTGGCATCTACAGAGTCAGCGTCACCACTAACCAAACCTTGTAAGACACCCACATAATTCTTTCTACCGGATAGAGCAACACGCAACTTAACATTTGCCTCCAAACCCGCGAAGCGGATATGGTCTCCCACTGTTTTCACAGGTCGATCTAATCCTGGTGAAGAAACTTCCAATCGCTCATAGTTAACCCCATCTACAGGCAAGCTGTAATTCAAATGGCGACTTACTTTTTCGCAATCCGTAATATCAATTGGGCGTGAATAATCAATGTTTTCAATTGTGACGCGCAGCAAACCACGACCTTCACGCTCGATATCCACGAGTGTGTAACCTAGGCCCTTTAAAGCATCAGCAATTAAAACTTGTTCGTTTGCCATAAAGCTATTACGTTTAATTTCACCAAAAAAAAATGGGCATAGAGCCCATATTCCTAAACAAAAAGAACATGCCCGACTTACGTTGAACGCAACTTTAGCCGGAACTACTAAAGACTTGAATTATATAGGAAGTTCAAATAGCTGCCAAGGGATTCCCCTTAGGGAACCCTTGTTTTAATCAGCTTTTTGTGAATTTTTTACCAAATTTGGCGCCCGGCTTAGCACTCTGACCCCGATTTTTACCAGCCCCAGAACGATGAGCCCCCTGACCAGGGCCTTTTTTACCAAATTTTTGTCCAGAACGCGGTTTATCAGCTGCCGAACCAAAACCACTGCCATGGTGAACACCCGCTTGACTATCCTCATCAAAACGACGACCCTGACCCTGACCTTGGCCACCGCCAGAACGACCTTGATGCGGACGACCACCAGCATTAGAGCGATGCCCTTTACCTTTATGCTTCGAACCACCACGCTCGTCACCATGCCCTTGAGCAAAACTTCGACTAGAAGCCTGCCTTAAAGCATCTTTCGACCCCCAATAAGACACTGATGTTTGCATTGGGTCAGGCTGACCACCACCCGATTCAGATCGATGTCCTCGGCCATCTCTAGGATCCCGCCTTGGTTTATCCCCCATACCTTGAGGAACTTTTAGGCCAGCCATCTTCATCAATTGCACAATTTGATCGGAAGGAACCTCTTCCCAACGGCCTCTTCTCAAGCGAGGAGGCAACACAAATAAACCATAACGCGTACGAATCAAGCGTGAAACAACATGACCTACCGCCTCAAACATACGGCGAACCTCGCGGTTACGGCCTTCAGTTAGAGCCACGTGATACCAACGGTTTGCACCCTCGCCACCACCAGCAATTAATCTTAAAAATTTGGCAACGCCATCATCTAATTGAACACCTGTCTTTAACTGCTTCTCTTGCTCAGGATCTAACTCACCTAAGATACGAGCAGCATACTCACGTTCAACCCCATAACGTGGGTGCATCAAACGATTAGCCAACTCACCAGAAGTTGTAAATAACAAAAGCCCTTCTGTATTGAAATCCAGACGGCCTACAGCAATCCATCTACCCTGCTTCGCTTTAGGCAAACGATCAAATACCGTCGGTCGACCTTCAGGGTCTGATTGACTCACAATCTCCCCCGCAGGCTTGTGATACATGATGACACGAGGGGGCTTTGTTGCAATCTTACGATGCACCATCTTGCCATTAATACGCACTTGATCAGTCGGCCCCACTCTCTGACCAATATGAGCAGGCATACCATTCACAGACACACGGCCTTGAATAATCAAGTCCTCCATGTCACGGCGCGACCCCATACCCGCATCAGCTAGAACTTTATGCAACTTGACAGTATCTTCGTCGAAACCTTCTTCATCAACGTCATCAAGATCAGACCAAACTTCATCACGTAAGCTTAAGGGCAACTCATCAACGCTTGAGAATTGCAGCGTCGGCATAACCTCTTCTTCAGTAGCCAACTCTTTCTCAGCGCCATCCTCAGCGTGCTCACGATCTTCCTCAGCAATCTCTGCCAAAGTTTGAGCAACCATTTCATGCGTCACTTCCGGCTCGGCTTCAGGAGCATCAAGCGCTGCATCAAACTCACCGGAAACAACCGAAGCAAACAGCGCTTGACTCTCTTCTGCCAAAGGATTTGCTTTAGGTGCTTGCTGATGACGTTGCGTACGCTCAGACCTCTCATGACGCTGATGTCTAGGTCCACGTCTTTCAGGACGCTGACCCTCTGCACCAACAACGCTTTCCCCCTCAACCACGGGAGCAGACTCAGCACCTTCTACTGCATCACCTTCTGCCGTAGGTTTTGCACGAGGCTTACCGCGCCCCTTGTTATAAGGTCCACGGCCAAAACGTTTAGGTCGACGCTCACCACCTTCTTGCCCACCAGCTGTATTAGCTGATTCTTTCCCCTCACTCACAACAGATGATGAAGGTTTATCCGATTCAAATTCAGGTGTTGTCATTAGGCTTTATCTTGATCATTACTATCTGAAGCTTCTGGGGATTCCTCTGAACCACCCTCCACCGACTCTTTAGCTTCGACATCTATCACCTGAGCCGCATCACCCTCAAACTCCATCACACGCTGAGCAACTGACTCTGCCTGAGCTTCAGCGCTTTCTAGGATTGGCAAATCTTGCAAAGATGTTAACGAGAGATCATCTAAAAAATCACGAGTTGTTGCATACAGACCTGGACGACCCACAGTTTCTTTATGCCCAACCACCTCAATCCAACCGCGGTCTTCTAACTGCTTAACCACATTTGAACTAACCGTTACACCACGAATCTCTTCAATCTCACCACGAGTTACAGGCTGTCTATAAGCAATAATTGCCAAAGTCTCCATAACTGCTCTTGAATACCTAGGTGGCTTCTCAGGCGTTAAGCGATCTAAGAACTCTCGCATACTCAAACGACTCTGGAAACGCCAGCCTGTTGCTAACTCGAGAAGCTCCATTCCCTTTTCTGACCAATCAGCCTGAATTTCCGTTAAAACATTTTTAATGTCTTCAGCAGGCACTTCTTCTACAAATAAACGACGCAAGTCATTAATCGTCATAGGCTCAGATGCACATAAGAGTGCAGTTTCAAGCACCAGCTTGAGCTGTTCAGGATTCATAAATTTAAAAAGGGAAAATATTTATATTAGGGTTAAGGATTGCCGGCACATAGACACCGGACATATTTTTATTAACCGACTAGGGAATTATTGTAACAAAGTTCAGGCAATGCAAAAACCGCCTTTCAAAAGCGCATCTGAAAGGGTCAAAGCTCTATACAAACCAAACAATCCAGTTGAAAACATCAAAAGTGCCACAAAGTACCTTACCGAACTCAGGTGCCCCCAACCCGCTAACCTAGCGGACAATCCTGAAATTAGTAGTAAGTTAGGCAAAGTACCCAAGCCAAATGCCAACATCAACAAAGCGCCTGATCCAGGATCCCCCGACAAAAATGCCAAAGGCAATACGCTATAAATAAGGCCACAAGGCACCAACCCCCAAACAACCCCACTCCACCAACGCGCTTGATGATGGTGCCCTGCAATTACTTTTTTGGCTAATTTGGACCATATGTGGGCTGTTTTTTCATTAAACCAAACCTCCCAAGTACTCACTTGGCCTTTCGTTTGCCGGAGAATTCGGTACCCCTGTAAAAGAAAAATGCCAGAAGCTAAAGCAAAAAGGACTCTTTGAACAGGCACCCAATCCTGTTGCCAAATAGGAAAACCCAACGACCCCGCTAAAGCGCCCAATAAAACATAACTGCTCACACGCCCAGCATGCATCAGCATTTGTTCATAAATAAAGGATTGTTTGGTGCTAGCCCTCAACGGGACAACCGTAGATTTTTTTGGGGAAACATTTTTTTCAATGGCAGCGGATATCCCACCACACATCAGAGCGCAGTGCCAGCCGCTGACTAAAGCGCCCAGAAAGATAGTTAAGAACAAGGTACTTGTGACCATGATTAGGTATATTTTGTAAGTATTAATGTCACAAAATGGCTATAGAATACTAACTATTATTAGCCCTGTAGTTGATTTAAACCAAATAGACGCATGAATCATATACCCTCTGTAGACAAACTTAATAAATGCTCAACATGCGTGCTTGGGCAATTTTGTCTGCCAGTTGGCTTAAGTCAAGATGACGTCAACAAAATTGACACCCTTGTCACTGAAAGGGTACGTCTCAAAAAAGGCGAATCGCTCTATCGACAAGGCGAACCCCTCACCGCTGTTTATGGCATTAAGTTCGGCACACTAAAAACAGAATATGCCTTACAAGATGGGCGTGAACAAATTACCGGTTTCCACTTACCTGGAGAGATGCTAGGTCTTGATGGCATTGGTGAAAACCATTACCAATCAAATGCTATTGCTCTTGAGGATAGTGAAGCTTGCGTGGTACGTTTCTCCGACTTTGAGAGTCTAGCGAGACAAATTCCTTCGCTACAACATCAATTCCATCGAATTCTCAGCCGTGAATTAACGCAAGACCAACGACACATGCTATCGCTAGGCTCTCTGAGAGCTGAAGAACGCCTAGCTAGTTTTCTATTAAATCTATCTGACCGTTTAGCCGCTCGCGGCTACTCTCCCATTGAATATCACTTACGCATGAGCCGTGAAGAGATTGGCAGTTACCTAGGTATTCAATTGGAAACCGTTAGCCGCCTGTTCTCTCGCTTTACCGAATCAGGCCTTATTCAAATTAAACAACGCCACATTAAGCTAATTGATATGGACGGCTTATTGGAGCTTGCAGGGAAATCCCGAGCTATTCACTGCGCCGACCCTAATCACGTACACATATTAAATAATCAAACCGCCAAATAAAAAAGCAGCCTAGGCTGCTTTTTTATTTGAGATTATTTACTTTTCATTTAAAACATGAAACGATCTGTTTTTTCCTCTAAATCAGATAACGTTCCAGGAAGAACAAAAATACTTAAAGCACTCGAAAGTGCACACAAACCCCAGAGGATAAAAAATCCTACTGAATAAACTGCCTCATGAGTGGCTTCTAAATGATGTCCAAAGAACACCAAGTCATCTGGATCAATCATGGTAAAAAGTAAACCTTCAGCCATACCTGCCACCAAAAACGAAGGCCACAGAATCCACATCAATAAGCGCGTTTTCATTTGGTCACTTGCTCCACTTTAAAGCCTTGCTTGACTACACCCTCGCGCACCACCTGATCAACATCTTTGGTTAATGCCAAGTAAATCGTAATGGCAGAACCGATAGCGCCAATTGCGGGACCACTAATGATTAGCCAAGGCCACAACTGTTTCCACCAAGGTTTTACTTTTGTATCTGACATCATCAGCTCCTATCTCTATTCCTCTAATTAACGAGGAACAATGAAACTAGATTTTTCATCGCGAACTCTAATAGCTTCTGAAGCATTAGAACCCTCTTCTTTGGCTTGAACATCAAAATGAATTTGATAATTGCCTGTTTTTACATCATCAATCAAAACGCGAACTTTGACGGGTATTAAAAGATTGCTAGACGAATTAACCACCAACTCACCAACTTCTTTACCTTGAGAATCCAAAACCTGCATACCAGGCAAACCGGTTGCAGCGACAGTAACTCTCATAGGATTTTCAGATGAATTCATAATCTGAAGTCTATAAACATTCTCAATCTTTGTACCTTCAATTTCCCTTGCTAATGCGCCACGATCTCGCATTACATCAACCCTTAATGGATTACGCATAAAAAGAGAAACTGCAAAGGCAGTCATTAAGACAGCCATAATGCCGATATAAATCATCACACGCGGTCTAAAAATATAGTGGCGTGCTTTTTTATTATCAATGTTTTCCAACATGGCACGCTCAGATGTATAACGCACTAAACCTTGTGGGTAACCTACTTTATCCATCACCTGATTACACGCATCAATACAGGCGCCACAACCAATACACATGTATTGAAGGCCATCACGAATATCAATACCTGTTGGGCAAACTTGTACACAAATACTGCAATCAACGCAATCGCCCAAACCCAACTCTTTGTGATCAGCAGACTTTGAGCGACTACCTCTTGGTTCACCACGAGTTTTGTCATAAGTAACAACAAAGGTGTCTTTATCCACCATCACACTTTGGAAGCGCGCATAGGGGCACATGTATTTACATACCTGCTCACGCATAAAGCCAGCGTTACCCCAAGTGGCAAAGCTATAGAAAAACAACCAAAATGCTTGCCAAGGCCCCAAAGTAGCTGACATAACCGCAGCACTTAACTCTTGCATTGGGGTGAAATAACCAACAAATGTGAAACCAGTCCACAAGGCCACCAAAATCCATAGCGCATGTTTGGTTAGCTTAATACGCCATTTACGGAAGCTCCATGGCCAATCTTCACCATCCAAACGAATCCGCGCAAAACGATCTCCCTCTACCTTGCGTTCGATCCACATGAAAATTTCGGTGTAAACCGTCTGCGGGCAAGCATAACCACAGAACAAACGCCCGGCCACAGCTGTAAATAAGAAAAGTGCTAACGCCGAGAGGATTAATAAGAGCGTTAAATAAATAATATCCTGCGGCCAAAGAACTAAGCCAAAGATATAAAACTTACGTGACAACAAATCAAATAGAACAGCCTGTCGACCGTTCCAAGTAATCCAAGGCAATCCGTAAAAAAGTAACTGAGTAGCAGCTACCAAAATCAAACGCCACTTGGCAAAAACCCCACTCACTGAGCGGGGGTAGATTTTTCGCCTAACTTCATAAAGGGATAACTCAACCGTATTAGATGAGTTACCCTCTTCTTCTGGAACACTATTTGACATTACTTAACAGCTTTATCTTTAACGTTAGACAACCCCCAAACATAGGCAGTCAATAAATGAACTTTCTCAGGCGTCAAAATAGTTTCATGCGCAGGCATCTTACCGTTACGACCCTTTGTAACTGTTTCAATAATTGTTGCTTCAGACCCACCATATAACCAAACTTTATCAGTTAGGTTAGGCGCACCCATCGCAACATTACCTTTGCCGTCACCACCGTGACAAGCTGCGCAGTTAGCTTTAAATACATCGGCACCACGAGCTGCCTTCAACTGATCAGCAGCTAAACCAGACAAGCTACGTACATAGTTAGCCACATCGCTTACCTGACCACCTTCTAAAGCAGCGCCAAACGGAGGCATAACACCAGCACGACCACCCATAATAGTTGTCTTAATGGTTTCAGGTTCACCACCATACAACCAATCACTATCGGATAAATTTGGGAAACCTTTTGAACCACCAGCATCAGATCCGTGACACTGAGCGCAATGATTCAAGAATAAACGCTGGCCCATCTCACGAGCTTTTGGATCAGCAGCAACCTGCTTCACGTCCAACTCCATGTATTTAGCGTAAATCGGCTTAAGTTCTTGGTTGGCCTGGACTACTGACGCATCATGAGCGCCTGTTGTTGTATACCCCAAAACACCTTGGTAGGTACCCATGCCTGGATACAACACAAGATAAACGATGCCAAAAATACAAGACAACAAGAACATCCACATCCACCAACGTGGCAAAGGATTATTTAACTCACGTAAATCTTCATCCCAAACATGACCCGTGTCATCCACAGATCCATCAGGCTTGTAGGTTACGTTTGTTTTACGTTGTGAAAACAACAGATATAGGCACCACACGATACCTACAGCTGTTACTAAGGCAATATATACGCCCCAACCATTATTAAAAAAGTCACTCATGATTAGTCCTTCTTATATTCGTCAGGAAGATCAAATGGCAAATTAGCTGATTCATCATTAGCAGATTGACGTTTAGAGGACCATGCCCACCAAACAATCCCCACAAAAAACACCAACCCTAAAATGGTCGATGTTGCTGATAAATACGGCACAATATTTTCCATATAACCTCTGCTATTAATTAATTGCTAGCCGCAGCTTTAGCCGGTTGAACTGCACGACGGTTAGTACCTAAACCTTGCAAATAAGCAATCAACGCGTCCTCTTCGGTTTTACCTTCTAACTCTTTAGGGCCATTAGCAATTTGTTCTTCCGTATATGGCACACCCAAACGTTGCAAAGCTCTCATGTGAGCAGAAATATCCCCAACATTAGTCGCTGGATTTTTTTGCAACCAAGAATAAGCAGGCATATTTGATTCAGGGACCACGTCACGTGGATTACGCAAATGAATGCGGTGCCAATCATCAGAATAACGCTCACCTACACGAGCCAAATCAGGACCTGTACGTTTTGAACCCCAGAAAAATGGGTGGTCGTAAACAGATTCGCCAGCCAATGAATAAGGGCCATAACGCTCAGTTTCAGAACGCAAAGTACGAATTTGTTGTGAATGACAACCCAAACAACCTTCACGTTGATAGATGTCACGACCAGCTAAACGTAAAGCTGAATATGGCGTCACTCCAGGAGAAGGCTCGGTGGTTGAGTGTTGGAAAAACAATGGCACGATTTGCACCAATCCAGCAATTGCCACCACGAAAATAGTGGTAATAATCAACCAACCAGCATTACGCTCAAGCGTAGCGTGGGAGAAGAATTTATGATTTTGATCAGACATGTTTTTCTCTCCTTCGCTTAGTGGTTTGCCTGAACTGCAGGGATTGGAGCTTCAATAAATGTCTTACCCCAAACAGTTTTATAAACGTTATATGCCATCACAAACATACCTGTGAAGTAACAGAAACCACCCAACAAACGAATCACATAGAACGGATAGGTTGCTTTTACTGACTCAACAAAGCTGTATGTCAATGTGCCATCAGGCTGGAATGCTCTCCACATCAAACCTTGCATCACACCGGCAATCCACATAGCGGCGATGTAAAGCACCACGCCAATCGTAGAAATCCAGAAATGCAATTCAATGAGTTTTGTGCTGTACATCTCTTTTTCACCCACAAGGCGTGGAATCAAGTAGTACATAGAACCAATCGTGATCATGGCTACCCAACCTAAAGCACCTGAGTGAACGTGACCAATGGTCCAGTCTGTGTAGTGAGATAAGCTGTTAACAGTCTTAATAGACATCATCGAACCTTCAAACGTAGACATACCGTAGAAAGACAATGCTGTAATCAAGAACTTCAAAATAGGATCGCGGCGTAGCTTATGCCATGCGCCAGATAAAGTCATGATGCCGTTAATCATACCGCCCCAAGATGGCGCCAATAGGATCAATGAGAACACCATACCTAAAGACTGAGTCCAGTCAGGTAATGCAGTATGTTGCAAGTGGTGAGGACCAGCCCACATGTATGTAAAGTTCAACGCCCAGAAGTGAACAATCGATAAACGATATGAGTAAATTGGACGCTCAGCTTGTTTAGGAATGAAGTAGTACATCATGCCCAAGAAGCTTGTTGTTAGGAAGAAACCTACCGCATTGTGTCCATACCACCACTGGATCATCGCATCTTGAGCGCCAGCATAGGCTGAATATGATTTCCACAAACTAGCTGGCATTTCGATATTGTTAACAATATGCAACATCGCAATTGTCAAAATATAAGCCCCAAAGAACCAGTTAGATACGTAGATATGTTTTGTCTTACGCTTAATCAATGTGCCAAAAAACACAATTGCATAAGCCACCCATACCACTGTAATTAAAATATCAATCGGCCACTCTAACTCGGCATACTCTTTAGAAGCTGTAATACCTAATGGCAAGGTAACAGCTGCAGCAACAATGACTGCCTGCCAGCCCCAAAAGGTGAAAGCTGCTAGCTTATCGCAGAACAACCTCACCTGACACGTGCGCTGCACAATGTAGTAGGAAGTCGCAAATAGAGCACTACCACCAAACGCGAAAATAACCGCATTCGTGTGTAACGGACGCAAACGTCCATAGCTCAAAAACGGAATATTAAATGTGATATCAGGCCAAATTAACTGCGCAGCCAAAATCACACCTACCAACATGCCCACAATGCCCCAAAGCACGGTTACTAAAGCAAATTGGCGAACCACCTTGTAATTAAAGGTGTTTTCATTGTTACCCACGGTAAGTCCCATGGTTTCTCCCTTACTAGCCTTTTGGCCGATTTATCCCACCACGATTATCAAACTGCCATCATGAAATGGGTTTGACATAGGTCAAGTTTTTTCGGGAGAGTTTGTTTTTATTGGATTTATTACTGTTTTTTGACTGAATCTGAGGTGGATTTAGACTCTGGCGCATCATCATCCATCAAAATGGCATGACCGGGCCCCTCTAAATCCTCAAATTGACCGCTTTTAACGGACCAATAAAGAATTAAAACGATAAATGCCACCACAACAAGTGACATTGGTATTAAAAGATAAAGACTTTCCATACCAACAGTCTAGCCTAGGATTGCCTCATATTAATTAGTAAAAAACATTAATTTCAGCCAGCGCTCATCTTTTACTGATTAATCAACTAACTTTCCGAAGGCGCCAAGCATTCAAAGTAACAGCCAGAGAAGATAAAGACATGCCGATACCGGCAATCCATGGGTTTACCAACCCCATCATGGCAACAGGAATAGCCACCACGTTATAAATAAACGCCCAAATTAAATTTTGCCGCATGATAACTTGAGCTTTAGTGGAAATAACGAGTGCTTGAGACAAAGTTTTTAAAGATTCAGAAGTTAATACAGCATCAGCTCCTGCTTGAGCTAAAGGCGCCCCACCACCTACGGCAATTGAAATATCTGCCTTAGCCAAAAATGGCGCATCATTCACGCCATCACCTACTGCCCAAACAGTTTTACCTGCTACCTGTAGTTTTTGAATAAAGGCATATTTATCCTCTGGCAAAGCCCCGCCAACAAAATCTTTAATGCCAAAATAATGAGCCCACCATGCTACCGTTGCCTCATCATCGCCAGAAAGCAAATGAACGCGAATGCCTTTTTTCTTAGCTGCGCTAATAAATTCTTTGGCGCCATCGCGAGGCTGATCCGATAACGCAAACACTGCCAATAATCCATTAGCATCACTCAAATAAACTAAGCTCGCTTGCTCGTAAGTTTTTGGAACAGCTACATCACTAACACCCGCCCAACGATAACTACCCAAGCGATATTCACCAGACTCTAAACCCTTACCCAATTCGCTGATAGGTGCTTGCGGCAAATTAAAAGGCTTGATAGATAAGCGCTCAGTCGCATCCAGAATAGCCAACGCTAGGGGATGTTTTTGCCCGACCTCCATCGCAGAAGCAATACCTAAAACATCTTCCTTAGTAAAACCATCCCTGATGTGCAACACTTCCTTTAACTCTGGCCTTCCAATAGTTAAGGTGCCGGTCTTATCTAAGACCAAATCTGTTGATTGAGCCAACACCTCCATGGCATGACCTCTGACCACCAACAACCCTAACCTTGTTACAGCACCTTGCGCGGCCGCCATTGCTGCCGGAGTGGCCAAAGACAAAGCGCATGGACAACTGGCGACCAACACGGCTACCGCCACCTCCCATGCTCTACTAGCATCCAAAAAAAACCAAGCAATTCCTGTTAATAAAGCAGCGCTCATTAAAAACACTACAAAATAACCCGCCCATTTTTCAGCCAATCCTACTAATTGAGGTTTAGCGTGAAGTGCTTTATCTAATAAAGCGGCAATGCCTGCAATTCTTGTCGCCTGACCAATCGCTGTCACGCGCATCAGAATTGGACTCACAATATTGTGACTACCGGCATACAAGACATCAGAAACTTTTTTAGCAACGGGTCTGCTTTCACCAGTCAATAAAGACTCATCAAGACTTGCTTGCCCTGATAACAACTCACCATCAACTGGAATAATTTCTCCAGGAGAAATGCGTAAAACATCCCCCACTGCACAACGTATCACCGGAATAGACTTAGATAAGCTGCCTGGGTAATCTTCAATACGCTCACAAGTTGCGGGCAGTTGTTTAGCTAGCGCCTCAGCGCCACCTTGTGCATCTTGTCTAGCCAATAACTCTAAATAACGAGCGCCTAACAAAAATGCCACAAACATCGTAATCGAATCAAAGTAACTTTGACTCAGGCCTGTTACCAAACTAATTGTGCCAGCTAAAAAAGCAAGCGCCACAGCCAGCGTGACAGGCACATCCATGCCTAACATACCAGTTTGCCTAAACGATCGAATACTATGCCACGCTGCCACAAACATCGGACCAGCAGAATAAACAACCACAGGTACTGTTAACGCCCAACTTGTCCAGCCTAACAATAAGGAGTGCTCTACCAACAAGTCTTCTGCGCCAGTATAAGTTGGCCATGCATACATCATGACTTGCATCATGCCTAGCATTGCAACGCCCAAACGCATCAACAACTGATGTCGTTCCTTCTTTGCAATATCAGCGGCCATGGATGGCTCAAAAGGCCAAGCTTCATAACCAATCTGCTCTACTGCATGCAAAATTTTAGAAAGCGTAACAACTTCAGGGTCAAACTGAACCGTGGCACGCTGCGTCACATAATTAATTTGAACATCTGTCACACCGGGGATTCTTTTTAGATGCTGCTCGTTTAACCAAACACAAGCCGCACACCGAATCTTTTCCAACCGCAAAGTTGTTTCAAGGCATCTCGCTTGATGATCCCGATTAGCTACAGGTCTAGTAAACCGATCCAACAAAAGCGGGTCATCGTAGGCTAAAAGCTGATCAGGAATCTCGCTGCTAAGCCCTTTAAGATTATCAGGCTTCCCGCCAAGAGGAACTCGCCGCGCATAAAAGGCATCTAACCCTTGACCATGAATAGTCTGCGCAATCGCCAAACAACCAGCACAACAAAAATAGCGAAGCTGACCCTTTAGATCAGCGCTATAAGGCGTATGAATAGGTAACTCGCCACCACAGTGGTAACAGTTATCTTTAATAGCAGGAGAAATCTCAGGCGATACGTTCATTTAAGCCTGAGATTCTAGGCTTTCTTTCTAGCGATAGGAAACTCTATCGAGAATTTTTTGCGCATAAATTTGATTTTTACCAATAGCAGCTATAGAAATATTCTCTTTCTTAAAGCTACCCCACTGCTTCAAAGCCTCATTATTAGTCTTAACAGAAGGTACAGCTGGCCATTCATTATTGCCATCCGCAAAATATTGTTGCGCTTGATCACTTGCTAAATACTCTAAAAACTTAATGGCGGCTGCCTTATTGGGGGCATTTTTCGCCACCGCACCACCAGCCACATTCATATGAGTCCCAGATCCTGCCTGATTAGGCCAAACAAAACCTATCTTAGAAATAATTTGGCGATCTTCTGGTTTATCAGAACGCATGATGCGCGCTAAATAATAAGAATTCGTCAAAGCGACACCGCACTCACCAGAAGCAACACCTTTAATCTGATCCGTATCACCACCCTTAGGCGCTCTAGCCATGTTGGCCACCATACCCTTAGCCCAAGCCTCTGCTTTAGCCTCACCACTTCGCTCAACCATAGCCCCAATCAAAGACAACATATAGGGATGAGAGCCTGAACGGGTACAAACTCTTCCTTTATTGACTGGATCCGCTAATTTTTCATAGGTATCAACATCAGTAGGTTTAACAGCAGCTTTGTTATAAACAATCATCCGAGCTCTTGTGGAGAAACCAAACCATTGGCTACCTTGCCCCACATCACCTGAGCGCAAATTCTTAGGAATACGTGTCTCTAGAACCTTAGATTGAATAGGCTGAAACAAGCCTTCAATTTCTGCGCGCCACAATCTTGCGGCATCTACCATCAAAATAACATCCGCTGGACTACTCTTACCTTCGCTACGCAATCTCTCAAAAAGAGCATTGTCATCAGCCTCAATACGGTTGATCTTGATACCTGTTTGCTTAGTAAAGTTTGCATATAAAGCTTCATCAGTTTGGTAATGCCTTGCAGAGTACAAATTCAAAACTTGAGAAGACTGAGATAATGCTGACATAGACAAACAACAGCTCATAATTGAAAAAGCTGCCACAACCATTACTTTTGATTTTTTAATAGACTGCATGCTAAAGAAACACCTTCACAACAATATTAATGAGAACGATTCTCAAATAGATTACCACACTTCCCGCAGAAGTTTTTTAACCATGGCGGGAACCGGTGTATTAAGCCTATCACTTTTAGGCGGTTGCTCAAGCTTTGGCAGCAAAAAACCAAAAATTGGTTTAGCCCTTGGTGGCGGGGCTGCCAGAGGATTTGCACACATTGGCGTTATTAAGGCTCTTGAAGCTCAAGGCATTAAACCTGACCTAGTGGTTGGCACGAGCGCGGGCAGCGTCATAGCAGCCTTATACGCATCAGGTAATCCTGGTACCGAATTAAATCGCATGGCACTCACCTTGGATGAAGCCTCGATTACTGACTGGGCTCTACCTTTTTCCGGGAAATTTGGTGGAATGATCAAAGGTGATGCATTGCAATCAACTGTTAATCGCCTTGTTAAAAATCAACGTATTGAAAATATGCCCATACCCCTTGGCATTGTTGCAACCGATTTACAAACAGGTGCCGGTATCCTCTTCCAACGAGGTGATACGGGTCAGGCTGTACGCGCCTCTTGCAGCGTCCCAGGCGTTTTCCAACCAAGCGTCATCAATGGCCGTGAATATGTCGATGGTGGCTTGGTATCGCCCGTACCAGTCCGTTATGCCAAACAAATGGGGGCTGATTTTGTTATTGCTGTAAATATCTCAACAGAACCCAGCACACAAGATACCAGTGGCACATTGGGTGTTTTATTACAAACCACCTCTATCATGGGTCAAAGCATTAACCACTTTGAACTAGAAAATGCTCAAGTAGTAGTCCGCCCGCAATTAGGCACCATGAAAGGTACCGATTTCAAATCGCGGAATGCCGCCATTCTTGCTGGTGAAGAAGCTGCGATGGCTCAAATGAGTCAAATTAAGTACAGACTCGGCATGAAATAAAAAAGCCAGGCATCACCTGGCTTTTTGTGTTCTTAAGTCTTTGCTTTAAATCTTTTAAAGGCGACCGCTCTTCTCAATACGCTCTTGGTAATCCAAAAGTAATTGTTGACGCTGTTCTTCAGTCATAGCATCTGAGCCATCCAAACGACGAGCGCCATCATAGCGTTTTACCCAGTAAGCCTTAGTCATATCATCAACACGAATCGACTTACCTCTAGATGGGGCATGGATAAACTTGTTATCGCCCACGTAAATACCTACGTGAGAAAAAGCATGGCGCATCGTATTAAAAAATACCAAATCACCAGGCTTTAATTGTTCCTTGTTAACCTCTAAACCTACTTGACTCATTTGTGCAGACTTACGTGGCAACAAGAAGCCAAAAGTATCGTTAAATACATAACGCACAAATCCACTGCAATCCAAGCCACTCTTAGGTGTATTACCACCCCAACGATAACGCACGCCAATTAACTGCATCGCATTATCAATGAGACCCTCTGTCCCGCCCACTACAGAGCTAGTTACAGTATTAGCTAATTGACTAGCTGCGCTAGTAAATTTGCTACCAACTGTTTCAGTAGCTATTTCAGGCTCGGCAATAGACTGCGCCATGGCGTAGGAGCCATAAAGCGCTGAGTAAGCAACTAGCAAAGCGAGAAGCTGGTGACGAATCTTAGTCATCCGTCCATTATACCCTGAACCCATTTATCAGCCTAATTCTTAGGCTAGAGCTCTTGATGCTTGATTTGTTTACCTTTTTTTAAGGTTATGATGCGGTGCGCCATGGCATGAATAACCTCTAAGTCATGGCTAATTAACAAATAAGCCATGTTGTATTTGTTCTGCAAATCAGACAATAAGGCCAAGATTTGCTTCTGAATCGTGACATCCAATGCTGAAGTTGGCTCATCCAACACCAAAACTTGAGGTTTTAAAACCAAAGCTCGAGCAATCGCTATTCGCTGACGCTGCCCACCAGAAAACTCATGGGGATAACGACTATATGCGGTTCGATCCAACCCAACCTCTTTCAAGGCATCAATAACCAACTGCTTTCTAGCATCTAAAGATAAGTGTGGCTGATGTAAAGATAAACCTTCCCCAACAATCTGGCCAACGGTCATCCTAGGAGATAAGGATCCGAATGGATCCTGAAAAATGACCTGAAAAGACGAACGCAAAGAACGCTGCTGAGACTTACTCATCTCAAACCAAGGATGCTCCAATACCTCGACACTACCGGACACTTTTGCACCTGTTTGGCCTAAGAGATCCAATAAAGCCATCGCTAAAGTTGATTTACCAGAACCTGACTCGCCAATCACACCCAAAGTTTCACCTTGGCGCAATTCCAAGCTAACATTTTTAACAATGGGGTCATACTCACGTTTCCATAAATCAGAAACATGTAAGCCCCTTAAAAATTTTTTAATTCCCGAAACCCAAGAACCCCCTGCTTTAGGAAATGCCACGGAAATATCCTGAGCCTTTAATAAGACAGGTGCAATAGGTACGACCGGCACAACACTTCGAGCAGGACTACTGTTCACTAAACTCTCGGTATAGGCATGCTCTGGATGCGTAAAAATTTCCTCAGTTGACTGACACTCAAGTAACTTACCTTGGTGCATGACACCTACCCGAGAAGCAAAATGCCGCACCATATTTAAGTCATGTGTAATCAGTAACACAGCCATACCACCATGACTCTTAGCATCTTCTTGCAAACTTTTTAGCAACTCCAAAATCTGCAGGCGTAAATCTGGATCTAGCGCTGTTGTTGGCTCATCAGCAATTAACAACCTAGGCTTACATGCCAACGCCATCGCGATCATGGCTCTTTGACGCTGACCACCCGACAATTGATGCGGGTAATACGAGAAACGCTCTTCAGGAGAAGGGATGCCTGTTTTAGTGAGCAAGCTAATTGCACGCTCTTGACATTGCTGCGTTGAAAGTAATGGCTCATGACACATCACCGCTTCAACAATCTGATTACCTATCGTATAAAGAGGGTTGAGCGCTGTCATAGGCTCTTGAAAAATCATGGCGATATCTTTGCCACGAATAGACCGCAACTCTGTTGGCGATAACTTAAGAAGATTGCGAACACCCTGACGACCATCCATCTCAATAGCGCCGCTCACTGCCGCGGACTCAGGCAATAAACCTATGAGAGATAAACCGGTTAATGTCTTTCCAGATCCAGATTCACCTACGATCGCTAGGCGTTCTCCTTCAGCGATATCCAAGCTGAAATCATTAACAACTGTTTTCCGTCCAAAACGAATCGTCAGATTTTTAATAGTAATTAAAGATCTACTCATCAGGCTTCCTTGCCTAAATTTTGATGAGCCCTTCTTGTGTCAAATGCATCTCTCAAGGCATCTCCCATAAAAGTGAGCAGCATCAAAGTTCCCGCCAGCACCAAAAAAGTGGCCAATGAAATCCACCATGCATCCAAGTTAGCCTTCCCCTGAGACAGCAACTCTCCCAGACTTGCTTTATCGGGTGGAACACCTAACCCCAAAAAATCCAAACTGGTTAAAGCCAAAATGGCGGCGCTCATCCTAAATGGTAAAAAAGTAATCACAGGCGTCAAACTATTAGGAAGAATGTGACGCCACATGATTTGTGAACTAGATAAACCTAAGGCATGGGCTGCTCTCACATACTCCAATGATCTATTTTTTAAAAACTCTGCTCGCACATAATCCGACAACCCCATCCAGCCAAACAGAGACAGCAACACAATCAATAAACCTACGCTAGGTGAAAAAATAGATGCAAAAATAATTAACAAATATAACTCAGGCATCGAACTCCAAATTTCAATAATCCGCTGAGATACCAAATCAACTCGACCACCCCAGTAACCCATTAATGCGCCACTTAATACACCCAAAAACACTCCAAGAATAGTCAGAGATAATCCAAATAAAACAGAGAGGCGAAATCCATAAATTAAACGTGCCAACACATCACGTCCGCGATCATCAGTTCCCAGCCAATTATCCCGAGAAGGTGACGCCGGATTTGGTTCTTTAGCAAAATAATTTAAGGTGTCATAACGATAGGTAATAGGCGGGTAAATAGCCCAATTACCTGGCTTAGAAAACGTCTTCTTAATATCAGGATCTAGATAATCCGTTGGCGTTGGAAAATCTCCCCCGAATGTTTTCTCTGAATAGTCTTTAACGATCGGAACGTAAAAACTACCTTCATAACGCACCAACAATGGTCGATCATTCGCAATTACTTCAGCAAAAAGACTAACAATGAATAAAACAGCAAAGATCCAAAGACTCCAATACCCCAAACGATTGGCTCTAAATCTCTTCCATTGATCACTATGGGAGATAGCATTCATCCATCTCAGTCTAGGCATCAAGATCATGCGCCCCCTCCTGACTGACTATCAAATTGAATACGTGGATCCACCATCACATAAGCAATATCAGAAATCAACCTAGTCACTAAACCAATCAATGTAAAGAAGTACAAAGTACCCAATACCACAGGGTAATCTCGCCTCATGACGGCCTCATAAGAAAGCAAACCTAAGCCATCTAATGAAAATAAAGTTTCAATTAATAAAGAGCCTGTGAAGAAAGCTCCAATGAAAGCCGCAGGGAATCCAGTGACCAAAGGAATCATGGCATTACGGAATACATGTTTCCATAAGACTTTATCTTCGCTAAGACCTTTAGCTCTCGCAGTTAATACATATTGCTTGCGAATTTCTTCTAAAAAAGAATTTTTAGTTAGCATCGTAATTACTGCAAAATGCCCTAACACTGAAGCAGTAATCGGTAGCACTAGATGCCAAAAATAATCGAGCACCTTACCCGCCCAACTCATTTGCGCCCAATCATCCGAGGTTAAACCTCTTAAAGGAAATATCTGAAGAAAGCTACCACCCCCAAATAAAACCAAGAGTAAAACACCCAAAACAAACCCTGGAATGGCATAACCCACCAATATCAAAACACTACTAACCGTATCAAACCTTGTACCTATTTGAACGGCTTTTTTAATGCCTAACGGTATTGATATCAAATATGTAATTAAAAAAGTCCACAACCCCAAACTGATAGAAACAGGCAACTTAGATATCACTAACTCCCAGACGCTTTTATGCTGATAGTAGCTTTGTCCTAAATCAAAAGTCGCAAACTGTTTAAGCATTTGCACATACCGCTCATGAACAGGCTTATCAAAACCATACAAAGTCTTAATCTCTTTAAGTCGTTCTTCATCAATGCCTTGTCGACCACGATAAGTGGCACCCCCACCGGAGGATTCGCTATGACCAACACTAGCCTCACCTCGCCCCTTGAGCTCCAACATCATTTGCTCAACAGGCCCTCCCGGAACAAACTGAATCACAGCAAACGTTAAAGTGATAACGCCCAATAAAGTTGGAATCATTAAGAAGATTCGTTTAACGATATATCTAAACAAAGCACTGTTCACTGAGAAACCCCCGCTTTGTAAGTTGAAGTAGGTTGACGCCACCAAGTAGAAAGTATCCAAGACTCCGCTGCAAAATAAGTCGGCGGTGGCGGAAACGCCAAATCTGTTTTATATGCGACTCGATGATTTGGACTATACCAATGAGGCACGACGTAATAACTATGGGTTAAAACTCGATCTAAAGCCCTTGTCGCGGTGATGAGATCTTTCCTAGTCTGAGCCTTAACAATCTCACCAATCAAAGCATCCACAACTGGCGACTCCACCCCAATAATATTGTCTGAACCTTTTGTGGTTGCAGAAGCACTACCGTAACGATCCCACAACTCATTTCCCGGGCTCTGAGAATCAGGAAACTTCATGCTCGTCATGAAGAAATCAAACTCCTCCAATCGCTTCTGATACAAAGCATAATCAGTTGTCCTAATATCTAACTTAATGCCTAGCTTTTCCAAATTGCGCGCATAAGCAGATACCAAGCGAGACATGGCCCCACCATCATCCATAAATTCAAACTCAAATGCCTGCCCCTTGGCATTTCTGAGTGCACCATCCTTATATACCCAGCCTGCTTGAGCTAGCAACTCTCTAGCTTGACGCAAATTTTTACGCAAACTTGATGGTGGCTCCGTAGTCACAGGTAAAGTCATTGGACCAAGAGCCTTCAACGGAAAGTGCTTTGGATATTTTTGTTGCAATGACTCTAATATCTTTCTTTCTTGGACACTAGGCGTACTTGCTGGCTGATATGAAGCACCTAAATCACTATTAGAGAAATAGCTGTCAATGCGGTGGTATTGGCCATAAAACAATTGGCGATTCATCCACTCAAAATCAAGCGCCAAAGTCAAAGCCTCTCGCACACGCTGATCTTGAAAAATAGGCTTGCGCATATTCATCACAAAACCTTGCATGCCCGCACCATTACGATGAGAAAAATGCTGTTTCTTAAATGTGCCATCTCTAAATTTAGGGCCCACATAACTTTTAGCCCAATTCTTGGCGCGATACTCGACTAAAGCATCAAACTCTCCCGCTTTAAGAGCTTCCAATCTGGCAGTGTCATCTTTATATAAACGGTAAGAGACTCGATCGAAATTAAATGAACCAACCCGAACATTTAAATCACGCCCCCAATAATGAGGGTTCTTCTTAAAAACGATACTTTTACCAATATCGTAGGTTTCAATCAAATAAGGGCCACTACCAATCGGTGGCTCAAAAGTAAGCTGATTAAATGGCTTACCCATGCCACCTTTATCTTTACCCCATTGATCCGAAAAAACTGGCATCGATCCAACCAGCAAGGGTAATTCAGTATTTTTGCGATGAAAGTCAAAACGTACCACTCGCTCCGACACAACCACCGCTTGCTTCACATCCGCATAAACAGTCTTAAATTGTGGGCTAGCCAATTTGCTCATCAATGTATCGAATGAGTATTTCACATCTTTAGCAAGCACTGGAGTGCCATCATTAAATTTCGGATTGGCCCGCAACTTGAAAGTCACGCTCATTTGGTCTTTCGACAAAGTGACATCCTCAGCCAATAAACCATAAGCAGATGCTATTTCATCTGCACTACCAATTAAAAGACTCTCAAACATTAATTGGCTAACACCGGGAGCAGCAACACCTTTTAAAGTAAAAGGATTAAATTTATCGAAACTGGTTCTACGATCAGGATTTGGCAAATACAAAGTTCCACCCTGCGGGGCCTCTGGATTGACATAAGCGAAATGACTGAATCCCGCTGAATACTTTAAATCTCCGTATTGAGCAAAGCCATGGGCAGCAAAGACTGTTCCAGAAAACAACCCTCCAGCCAACAAAGATAGGCTTAAAATGGTGGTCGAAAATAAGAATTGACTGATTCGCATGTGTAACAATTGTAATTAGACATTTACAAATACATCAAAAATAAATAAGGAAGTAAAAATGGGTTTCTTAGCCGGCAAAAAAATCGTCCTAACAGGTCTACTTTCTAACCGCTCTATTGCTTATGGTATCGCCAAGGCCTGCCATCGCGAAGGCGCTGAATTAGCCTTCACCTACGTAGGCGACCGCTTTAAGGATCGTATTACCGAGTTTGCTGAAGAATTCAACAGCAAGCTGATTTTTGACTGCGATGTGGGTAGCGATGAGCAAATTGACAAGCTTTTTGCTGATTTATCTGCCACATGGCCAAAATTTGACGGTTTAATCCACTCAATTGGCTTTGCACCTCGCGAAGCAATTGCTGGCGATTTTCTAGATGGTTTATCAAGAGAATCATTCAAAATTGCGCACGATATTTCAGCCTATAGCTTTCCAGCAATGGCTAAAGCAGCCCTACCAATGCTAAATGACAAGTCTGCTCTTCTAACTTTGACTTACCTTGGCTCGCAAATGGTAGTTCCTAACTACAACACCATGGGTTTGGCTAAGGCCTCTTTAGAAGCCAGTGTTCGTTATCTTGCCAACTCTGTAGGCCCTAAGGGCGTACGTTGTAACGGCATCTCAGCTGGTCCTATTAAGACATTAGCCGCTTCTGGTATTAAAGGTTTTGGCAAAATTTTAGATTTTGTTGAAGCGAACGCTCCACTACGCCGCAACGTAACAATTGAAGATGTAGGCAATGCTGCCGCATTTTTAATGTCTGATTTAGCTGGCGGCATTACTGGTGAAATTACTTACGTTGACGGTGGCTTTAGCCACGTCGTTGGCGGCATGGCTGAGACCGAATAACCCATCCACCTAATTGAGCGCGTATATAATGGCGCTCTTGCACGGAGAGGTGGATGAGTGGTTTAAGTCACACGCCTGGAAAGCGTGCGTAGGTTAATCGCCTACCGCGGGTTCGAATCCCGCCTTCTCCGCCATGTCAATAGGTAAATAAAGGGGTTAGAAGAAATTCTGACCCCCATTACCAAAATCGTTACCAAAACAGACTATTTGTATATTAAAAATAGAACAACAGATCTGCCGAGATAGTTGTCTGCTTATTATCTGTTGCAGTTGATGGACCGGCATGCGGCACATTACCAAAGAACTTGTCTGAGCTATTGGTTGTTTTTGCCCAATCATGTCTAATTTCAGGTCTGAAAACTAGATTCTTGTTCAAATCAATATTTGCGCCAAAAGTAATCGCTTGAACTATAGCGCCTGGCGTACCTAATGGTGTTAAAGCAAAACCTTGTGGATCTTTAAAGATTTCATAACGTAGGCCATATCTTAAAGATTCAGTTGCTTTATATGTAGCATGAACATTTAGGCCTTTATAAGTAGCGCCAGTGAAATTTTCGTTGCTCAGAACCCATTTTGCGTCACCAGAACCCTCTTGCTTTCCATATAAAAGCTCACCGGCCAACTTCAATCTATTGGTGGGCATAAAGCCAGCCACTAAAGAGTGATGTTGTCTATTTTGACCAGATGACGCTTTGATAGGATGATTAGGATACCAAGTCATTGGATTAGCATTGCTTATATCCGTCTGCTCATCACCTGTTATCAGGCTATAGCTAACAAACTTAGACATATCATTACTTCTCCAACGAATAACTCCATAAACATTATTGTTGTTATTGTTATCACGTCCAACTTGATAACCCTTACCAAAACCAAATTCACCCAAAATCATGCCGTACTGATTTCTCATCAGATTTACCGACATTTGTGCTCCGATGATTTGGTCAATTTGTGAAACAAGCGCATATGTTCTTGAATAAAAGAAATTAGGTGCCTGCCTCCATGATGGGGGAATCTCATAGCCTAAATTAACGCCATATCGACCTATCGTTACAGCCGTACCTAATCCAATAGGTGCATAGGCCTGGGCATAAATCATTGGCAATGAAAAATAATTCATATTATTAGCGTTCGGCGGGATACCTGCAGCACCTTGGTTCATATGCCATGTATTTTCAATACCATTAGCAGCAGACATCAGAGCATCTCGACCATAGTGTAAATCTGCTCGGAAGCCCCAAGAATATTGCTCTGACATAGGGCCTGGTAACGGCGTAATTCTAGGAATAAAGTTAGCTTCGGGCAATTTCTCAATAGCCAAAATCATGCCATTGAACTGGACCCCTTCATCTGATGGCCCCGCAATCGTATTAGATCTTGATTTGTTTTTATCTGATGAACTTGTAACGTCATTTCTTGAATAACCAACTTGAGCCAAACCAAAAATAGTTGCCCCTGTAGCTTCTTTAATAGCCTTACCAACAGTTGTTTCGCCCAATAAGAAATATGAATCTTGGTCTTTGGATTGCGCCGCAACTATAGAAGATACCAACAGTAGAGAAAGAGCTAGTGGCTTAAGTGTTAATTTCATACGAGTCATAAATTACCTTTTAAAAGAAATTGTTAGTTAATTATTGGTTTAGCTACATCTGGTCTACTAATTGATTAGCAAGAATTAACAAATCTGTGGATTTATCTAATCCATCAATAAAACGTTTAGGGATGCCAGAAAGTCCGACCATGGCCCCACTTAGTGCACCTGTTAGCATGGCTCGTGCCAAATTTTGACCCCCACCATTAACTGCATGCAAGACAGCCGACTCAAAGTCATTAGGAAAGCGTGCTGCTAGGTAATACGACGCAGGTAGAAGGCTAAAAACCGCACAAGGCAATCCATATAACAAAGCTACTTTAGAAGCAGGTTCAATTTGAATCGACGCATCCTGTACAGCTCGTGCAATACCCGATGGCGTAATTAATGCATCGGGAGATGGGAATACACCCTCAACTTTAATTTCCTTTTGGCCACGGTCAGGGGCTTCTAACTTACCTTTTGTAATAGTATGAAAAGGTAAAACTCCATCTTTAACCCTAGCCATTAACTTGTCAGATATTTGTGTATCTAAAGCATGCCCTTCAACCAACATCCCTAATACACAGGCATAAGCAACTGTCATTGCCAAGACGGTCCCATCATTCTGTGTAAGTGATGTGTTAGCTATAGCGGAATGAGCCAAATTAGATGGGTTCAGTGCGAAACGTACCGCAATTGCAATAATGCGTTCAACTGCTTCCGTATTGTCTGCATTACCTGCAACATCTCCCCAAGCCAAACCTTCTTGAGTTCTTTTGCGCCATGCATCACGAATAGACTGGCTTGTATATCCACCGGGGCCATTCATTGGTGTTCCGTCTAGCAGAGGAAACAATTCATTATCAAGACGGTCACAAAAATCAGCTTGATCGTAAGTACCACGCTCCACTATTGAACGAAGTACCATTTCAAGAAGTATGCCTGACTGAGAAGATTGGCCTGGCTCTAAATTTTCGTGATAGCGACCTGGGCGAGGTTTTGTATAGCCATCTATCCAAGGGCCATAATCTTCGACTAACTTATCAAGGTCATAATACCAATGTGGGCCAACGCCTAAGGCATCCCCAATAAAAGCGCCCATCAACGCACCAAGAGCACGGTCCCTCAATAATTCTTTATCTATTTTTATTTCTTGTTGGTTATTCATCGCACCCTCAAAAATTATGCTCGGACAAAAAGCCAGACGGTTAATGTCACACCCACAACCACAATAAATCCTCGAAGGACTTTCTCAGGAAGACGATGCATTAACCAATTACCCAAGAACCCGCCACAAACCGCTCCCACCATTAATGCAATCCCAGCAGCCCAATCAACTTGTTCTGAAAATGCAAATATTGCAACCGCAGAAGCATTCATTGCCATAACAAGCATATTCTTAGTTGCTGCCGCCATCCGAACCTGTTGACCGGAAATTGTTAGTACAGCTAACAATAAAAAACCAATTCCCCCGCCGAAGTAGCCACCATACATACCAAGAACAAAGTAAATGCCTTTAGTTAAGTAAGTAGGCAAATATTGTGGGACTTGATTTGATTTTTTTATGAAACTCCCCCAAGCAAATACAGCCGTCGCAAAAAACACCAACCATGGAATCAGTTTGGTAAAAACACTTATCGGGGTATTCAGCAAAAGAACTGCGCCAGCAATACCCCCACTAATACTGATAAAGAAAAGGTTTCTTAAAGAAACTGTATGCACTCCTCCTGCAAGCTTTCTTCCGGCAACAGAAGATGTCACTTGATTTGGGAACAACCCTACTGTAGAGGTGACATTTGCTGACAATGGGTTTAACCCCACCAACATTAATGTTGGCAAAGTAATAAATGAGCCACCTCCCGCCAATACATTCTGTGTACCTGCATAAAGTCCTGCCATTGCGATAAGCAATAACATCAGAGGATCATGAGAATTAAAACCTATCATTTACAAAAATCTCATTTCTTCTTTTTCCACACCGTCACCTCACTAAGCGTGTGTTGGTGTTTACGACGAGTTTCTCGGATCGTAAATGGAACAGCTCTCGGCCCTTCGACAAGATTGAAACTACTACCTAGAATATCTTTTAGACCATCAAGAGTTGTATAGGACTCGCCATCTTTCTTAAATCCACCAATCCACTCTGACTTCTTGGTGTATTCCTCCAACCAAGTATAGGGGGATGCTAAAACTAACAATCCACCCGCATTTAATCGGCTAGCGACAATATCTAAGAAACGTCTTGGTGAATACAGACGGTCAATTAAATTAGCAGCAAGAATAAGATCGAAGTTAGTGAAAATATCCTTGAGATTACAAGCATCGCCTTGCCAAAACTCCACTTTTTTAGCAGTACCGCTCAAACCTAAAGTATCCAAGCGACGTTCGTGATAACTAACTAAATCACCCTCTTCAGGAATCGTATACCTTATTGAACCAGTCTCTGCCATACGAAGCCCTACCTGTATGAATCTAGCAGAGAAATCAATACCAATTACCTTATCAAATACTTGAGCGAGCTCAAATGTGGCACGACCAGTGGCGCACCCTAAATCTAATGCTCTAGCTTGAGAACCATTTCCATGTTGGCGGTGAGCATCAATTGATAATTCGGATAATGCCTTCATAAAGTTGGGCACACCAAATGCTTCATCTCCGTAATGAAATTCATCATACATAGAAACCATTGCATCAGTCTCATAAGAAGAAATTGGATTAGTTACCGGGGTATCTGTCATAACGTACCTAAAGCCTGCGTGTTGAAAAAAGTGACGACGAAATGCGTATCTAGAAACATGGCGAGATTCATTACCCGCAGAGATCCAACTTCCACCTTTGATGATGTTATGTCGATCATCAAATGTTGGGCTAGTGAAATCATCATATATTGGGTGAACATCAAAACCGTCAAATGGGTAGGTTGGCGTCTCGCACCACTGCCATACATTACCCACCACATCATTTAACTCACCATGCTTAAAACGATTAACCGAACAGCTAGAAGCCCAGTAATCAAGATGAAGGTTAGCGCTAGCAGGTGCGTCATGTGGCACATCAGCTAGCTGAGCATGATCATAAATCCGATTCCACTCATCTTCTGTTGGTAAACGTACAGGTTCACCTGTTTTCTCCGATTTCCAACGGCAAAAAGCTCTAGCCTCAAGACAATTAGTTTCTACAGGCCAATCCCAAGGCATTAGTACTTCTTCGGCTAATAAACGTAACCTCCAACCATCAGCCCCCTTCACCCAAAACGTTGGATGTAGAGCTTGTGAGAATTTTTTCCACCCCGCACCTTCTTCATCCCAGTATTTTTGGCTTTCATAGCCACCATCTTCCACAAATTCCAAATATTCCCCGTTTGTAACTAGATAACGAGAAGTTTTGAATGCAGGAACTTCAGCATGGTGATGGCCATATTCATTATCCCAACCATAGATAGGGTCAGCTAAAGAACGTCCAAGATCAACTTTTCCACTTGGTATGCTGACTAACGTATTAACTGGTGCTTGATCGTGCTCACGACATGGCTCCCAATCCTTGTGGGGATTTACGTACTTCAAATCATGCTGCCGCATTAATACTGAAGAAGTTTCCAAATGAATACGTTCATGTTCAATTCCCATTAGCACAGCCCAAAATGGGTCATTCCACCCTATTGGCAATGAGAAAGGCGTATGTCGAATCACTCCATCAATAACATCTCTTGCCTTTTTTCTATAAGAACGCACCTCTTCCACCGTTGGCCAATCATACCGAGCATCGTCTAAATCATCCCAACTCATTTCATCGACACCGACAGCAAACATTGATTCCAATCGTGGATCAATACGCTTATCAATCAAACCGGCTAGGATGAACTTATTAATAAAGAATGTTGCGGTATGTCCAAAATAAAAGATTAAAGGATGACGCAAAGAAATTGGCTTCTTGTAATAAGCCTCATCACAACTTAATACCTCAAACAACGATTCGTAACGATCAAATGTGGCGTGGAAATAATCTAATAACTCAGCACGCTTCGCTTCTACATCATTGCCAGCCAAAAATGGTGTTCGTGTAAATCTGGTTTGCATTTTTTAACTTCAATTTAGTTCTCAATATGGTTATAGTATTGCTATACTTTACTTAGGTAAAGTACGCACCTTTTGGTTCCTATAAGGTTTTATATGACAGTAAATCGCAAAACAAATCCATGTTTTAAAGAGTGCCCATCAAGACGCTTCATTGAGCTAATTGGTGATAAGTGGGCTTTATTGGTATTGCATGCTTTAGCCAATGGCTCACGTAGAAACGGCGAGTTAATGAATGAGATTCAAGGCATTTCACAAAAGATGCTGACGCAAACCATTCGTCGTCTAGAAATAAATGGCCTTGTAGCAAGACATGACTTCAAGACCATTCCACCTAAAGTTGAGTACTCATTAACTGAATTTGGAAGTTCATTCAAAGATGTTTTAAATACACTAGATGATTGGTTAGATCTCCATATTCCTGAACTTGTAGCCTTACCTGCTTAAATATCTAATGACTTACTCATTCGACAAAATTATTGGTCGCCGTGGCACTAACTCAAGCCGCTGGGATCAATATCCGTCATCGGATGTTTTACCTCTGTCAGTTGCAGATATGGACTTTGCCATTGCGCCGGAAATACAAGAAGCTCTTATTAAACGTATTGAACATGGCATCCTTGGATACTCCACTCAAGGAAACTTAGTAGAGAAAATTCAAGATTACCTAAAGAAAGAATATCAATGGTCTGTTAAGGCTGAAGATATTCTTATATGCTCTGGTGTTGTTCCCAGTTTATATATGATCCCAAGATCTTTGATGGATCAAAACGACCACGCCATATTGCCTGCTCCCATCTATCACCACTTCTTTTTAGCAATGAAGCAGGCGAATCGCTCATATAGCTCGTCACACTTGAAACTAGAAAATAATCGATGGATATTTGACCTAAATAATTTAAATGATATTGGTCAAAAAAATACCAAACTTTTAATGCTGTGCAATCCTCAAAACCCGGGGGGCACAGCTTTCACTAAAGAAGAACTTTTAGCTATTGGCAAACTTTGTGAAGAGAAAGATTATCTAATTTGTAGTGATGAAATTCATGCACAGCTAATCTTAGATAAAGGCGTAAAACATCTTCCGATAGCTAGCTTAAGCCCAGAGCTATCCGACAGAACTATCACATTAATGTCCTTAAACAAGGCATTCAATTTCCCTGGAATTGGTCTATCGTGGTGCATTTGTACAAATCCCGATATACGTAAAAAACTACAGCATGATTTAGCATCACAAGCATCACACCCTAATGCACTCGCTTATGTAGCAACTAATACAGCACTAGAACAAGGATGGGCTTGGCATGCAGAACTAATTGAATATTTAAGAGGCAATCGTCAATTAATTAAGGATTGGCTCGCTATTCATAATCAAGTTGTATGGCATGAATCCGCAGCAACTTATTTGGCGTGGTTAGATTTCAGCAAGTTAGGCTGGAACAATGTTCATCACCACCTACTCAACCATAAACTAGCATTATCAGCAGGCAATCAATTTGGTCAAGAATACAGTCAATTTGCTCGGTTAAATTTTGGCATTCCAAGAGAGTTACTTATGGAAGCTCTTAACAAGATTACAAAAGGAATTAATGCCTAATGGATCTTCAATTTATCACCATATTCTTCAATAACAACATTGCCATTTTCCTCACTGCTATTACTGGCTCAATCATCGGTGGTTTTTTAGGGGCAAAAATGGCCTTGCGCTCCAGAACTAGAAAAAATAGACCCTCAAGATTTTCTAAGATCAAAAAATGGCTCACATACAGAGTTGATGTTGTTAATTAACGCTAGGCACCAAATCTGTAAAGAGGTGGCCCGGCTTGGGCACTGATTCACTCAGCATCTTATATTGCGGAGATAACGTCCGCCATACATAGCCTTTTATCAAAGGTTTCGACGTCGAAATCATGGAGTTACCAAAGTTTGTTACCAAAATGTTACCCATTGAGACTCAACATGCCTAATTTAATTAGGCGTGGTGTTACCTTAAAAATGTGAGGGGGTCGGCTTCTCCGCCAGTTGTTATAAAGAAAAAGCCCTTATCACTAAGGGCTTTTTTATTGCCTAAAAAATGTTTACTGATTAGCCAGCTTATTACTCAGCTTTTTTACGCATGAACTCAATAACCTCTCCAACCAGACCTCTGCGGAAAGCCAATACGCAAACCACGAAAATAGCCCCCAACACAATCGTACTGAAAGATCCAATACCAGCTAAGTAGTTTTGCAACCCGACCACAACTGCAGCTCCCACCACTGGGCCTAAGATCGTACCGATACCACCCAAAATAGTCATTAGAACCACTTCACCAGACATATGCCAGTGAACATCGGTTAAAGAAGCCAACTGGAAAACCAACGATTTGGTTGAACCAGCCATACCAGCTAAGGTGGCGGAAATAACAAAAGCCAATAACTTGAACTTGGTAACGTCGTACCCCAATGAAATGGCCCTAGGCTCGTTCTCACGAATCGATTTCAACACCTGACCAAATGGTGAATGAATCGTACGCAAAATCGTAGCAAACCCAATCGCAAAAATAGCCAATACAAAGTAATACAAAGCCAAGTCAGAAGATAAATCGATAATTCCTAAGAATGCGCCGCGTGGCACACCCTGAACACCATCTTCACCATGTGTAAATGGCAACTGAAGCGCCAAGAAGAAGATTAACTGAGACAAAGCCAAAGTGATCATTGCGAAATAAATGCCCTGGCGTTTAATCGCAAGATACCCAAACAGATAACCAGTCACCATGGCATAAAACATACCCGCCAAAATACCCAACTCAGGCGTCCACCCCCACTCTTTACACACATGCGCTGTAATGTAAGAAGCTCCGCCAAAGAAAGCGGCGTGGCCAAAAGACAAAAGCCCTGTGTAACCCAACAACAAGTTAAATGCGCACGCAAATAAAGCGAAGCACAACACCTTCATCATGAAAACGATGTAAATAAAATCCTGAAAAGGTACTAGCACCAGTAGTGCCAACAAAATCCAGTACAACGTTTGAGAATTAATTTTCATTTTTCTTTCCCAAATAAACCAGCTGGACGCAACAACAAAACGATCGCCATAATCACAAAAATAACAACCCCTGAACCCTCTGGATAAAACACTTTAGTCAAACCCTCTAATAAACCTAAAGTAATACCCGTCACGATGGAACCCATAATCGACCCCATGCCGCCGATTACCACCACAGCAAACACGACAATAATCAAGTTAGAACCCATCACTGGGTTCACCTGAAATACAGGTGCCGCCAATACGCCAGCAAATGCGGCCAAGGCCACGCCAAAACCATAAGTCAAAGTAATCATCAATGGCACATTAATGCCTAATGCTTGAAGCAATTTAGGATTTTCCGTACCAGCCCTTAAATAGTTGCCGAGCTTGGTTTTTTCAATCACATACCAAGAAGCGAAGCAAACCACCAAAGAAGCCACAATCACCCATAAGCGGTAAATTGGTAAAAATAAACCTAAGCTTTCTATCTGCATACCACCCTGTAAAGCCTCAGGAACAGGATAGCTTTCACCTGAAATACCATACCAATGACGGAAGATCCCCTCCATCACCAAAGCCAAACCGAAGGTCAGCAATAAACCATATAAATGATCTAAGTGATACAAACGTTTCAACATGAATCGTTCAATCAACATACCTACCACCCCCACAATAATGGGTGATAGGAAAAGGGCTACCCAATAATTAACAGCTAGGTCTGGCATACCTAACCAGTTACCTAATTGAGTTAACCCAATCCAAGAAACAAAAGCTCCCAGCATGTATTGCGCACCATGCGTGAAATTAATCACATTTAACAAACCAAATATGATTGCAAGACCCAAGCTCAGGATTGCATAGAAAGACCCATTAATGAGCCCAACCAACAACTGAGCAACGAGACCTTGAGGCGTAATGCCTAACCATTCAAACATGATGCGACGCTCCGAGATTCTTTAAAAAATTATTTCTTAACCAATTTGCATGTGGATTTTGACAAAGGCAAAGTAGCATCTTTTGCTGGGATAACAGCACGCACATGGTAGTAATCCCATGGTGTTGTTGACTCAGATGGCTTCTTCACTTCTAGCAAATACATATCATGCTCAAACTTACCATCAGCACGGATTGTGCCTTTGAATAAACCGTCATTAATTGGTGTTGATTTCAACTTAGCCATCACAGTAGCTGTGTCATCTGTCTTAGTAGCTTCAACTGCTTTCAAGTAATTCATAACAGATGAATAAACACCGGCATGAACCATTGTTGGCATACGCTTGTGCTGAGCGAAGAAACGCTTAGACCAAGCACGTGTTTGCTCATTAAGATCCCAGTAGAAACCTTCTGTCACAGTCAAACCTTGCGCTGTCTTTAGACCCAATGAATGAACATCAGAAATAAACATCAACAAAGGAACAATTGTTTGTTTTTGGTTAATACCAAACTCAGCCGCCTGCTTAATCGCATTGATTGTGTCAGCGCCCGCATTAGCTAAACCGATCACTTGCGCACCAGAAGCCTGGGCCTTCAACAAGAAGCTAGAGAAATCGCTACCTGGGAATGGGTGGCGAGCTGAGCCCAACACCTTACCGCCATTAGCAGTCACCACTGCAGAAGTATCTTGCTCAAGACTGTGCCCAAACGCGTAATCCGCTGTCACGAAATACCAAGTTTTCTTACCAGTTTTAACCATGGCACCTGCAGTACCAGCTGATAAAGCGTACGTGTCATAAGTCCAGTGAACGTTCGTTGCTGTACATTTAGCATTTGTAATCGCACTAGAAGCAGCACCAGAGTTCAATGTAATCTTGTTCTTTTGCTCAGCAACTTCCATTGCGGCCAAAGCTGCACTCGTTGTAACCAAGTCAACAATCACGTCTACTTTTTCTTTGTCAAACCACTCGCGTGATTTGTTAGCTGCAATATCAGCCTTATTTTGGTGGTCAGCAGAAACCAACTCAATTTTCTTGCCCAATACTGTTTTGGTTTTTGAGAAATCCTCAATCGCCATACGCGCAGCAACCACAGAACCCTGTCCTGCCACATCAGAATAAGCTCCTGACAAATCTGTCAAAACACCAATCTTGACAACATCATCACTAACTTTTTGCGCTTGCACACCCGCTGCAATAGCTGAAAAGCTCAAAGCAGCAATAGCTTGTGCGATTAATTTACGTTTCATCTTCTAACCTCCTCGTTGATAACCTTAAAAGGACTACACACCCAATAATTCATTTAAAACCCCCATGCTGGCAGCCAATTCGTCCTGACGCACGACCTTAGCAACCTTGCCATGTTCAATCACATAGTGACGATCAGCCAAGGGCGCAGCAAATCTAAAATTCTGCTCCACTAGCACAATTGTGAAACCACGCTCTCTTAACGCCGTCACAATTTGCCCTAATCGCTCAACGATCACAGGCGCCAAACCTTCTGTAATCTCATCCAAAAGTAATAGTTTGGCACCCGTCCTTAAAATACGAGCCATCGCCAACATTTGCTGTTCACCGCCAGATAGTCGACCACCTGGACTATTGCGACGCTCCTTTAAGTTGGGGAACATGGTGTAAATTTCTTCAATGCTCATACCACCTTCAGCCAAGGTTGGTGGCAACATTAAATTCTGTTCACAGGTTAAAGAGCTAAAAATACCGCGCTCTTCAGGACAATAACCAACACCTAAACGAGCAATTAAATGCGGCTCTAAGCTAGTTGTTTCCTGCCCCTGTATCTCAATACTTCCAGTACGTTTCCCAATCAAGCCACAAATGGCACGCAATGTGGATGTTCTACCAGCACCATTACGACCCAATAAAGTCACAACTTCGCCATTCGCAACTTCCAAGTCAATGCCATGTAATACATGAGACTCTCCATACCATCCATGAAGATCTTTAATCTTTAAAACTGTATGCGCCGACATTAATGAGCTCCCAACTCTGCATTAGCAGCACTACCCATATAAGCTTCAATTACCTGAGGGTTTGCAGATACTTCTGCATAGTTGCCATTAGCAATAATTTTTCCACGTTGCAAAACTGTGATTGTGTCCACAATCGAAGAAACCACCTTCATATTGTGCTCAACCATTAATACAGTTCGACCTGCAGATACTTTTTTAATTAATTGAGTCACTTTTTCCACATCTTCATGACCCATACCTTGCGTCGGTTCATCCAACAACATCACTTCAGGATTCATACTTAAAGTAGTGGCAATTTCCAAAGCGCGCTTACGTCCATAAGGCAGGCTCACCGCTGTCATGTCAGCATACTTTTCCAAACCAACCTGCTCCAAATAACTCATTGCCTCATCATTTAAATGATTGAGAGAACGTTCACTTTTCCAAAAATGCATCGACGTGCCCAATTTTCTTTGCAGACCAATGCGCACATTCTCTAAATTAGTTAAATGTGGAAACACCGCTGAAATCTGGAAGGACCGAACCATACCAATACGCGCAATTTCAGCAGAGCCCTTTTGAGTAATATCTTCACCCTTATAGATGATCTGACCAGATGTTGGCGTGATGAACTTGGTTAACAAATTGAAACACGTTGTCTTACCCGCACCATTAGGGCCGATTAAGGCGTGAATTGTGCCAGCACGCACCTTTAAATCAACGTCACTAACAGCCACAAACCCCGAGAACTCTTTTGTGAGCTTTTTCGTTTCAAGAATTACATCTGACATGATGTCCGCTTTTCGTTTCTTTTTAATTAAATTAAGACAGCCTAAGTCCATGAAAATAAACTTAAGTTATTAATTGAACAATAAGGGATTGTCATTACATTGACGATAGGGAATTAAAGCTATTGACCTTCTAAACTTCTTATGGTTTTAATAAAAAAGCCACCCTTAGGTGGCTCTTTTCGTACATTCAAATTATCTCGAGATTATTTCTCTACGAATGCTCTCTCATAGACATAATCACCCAAAACACCAAGGCTTGGTGAAACCTTAAAGCCCCTAGCATCTAACATTTCACAGATTTCTTTTAGCATGGACGGGCTTCCACAAATCATGCCTCGATCAGTAGCAGGATCTAGTGGTGGTAAACCGATATCCTTAAACAACTGACCATTTTCAATTGCAGTTGTTAAACGGCCTGTGTGTTTGAAAGCTTCACGTGTCACAGTTGGGTAATAAATCAACTTCTCACGCACCATCTCACCCAAGAACTCGTCATTAGGTAAAACATTGCGGATGTAATCCTCATAAGCCAACTCGCTAACCAAGCGCACACCATGAATCAAGACCACTTTCTCAAACTTCTCATAAGTTTCAGGGTCTCTAATAATGCTCATAAATGGTGCCAAACCAGTACCTGTACTGAATAAATAAAGGTTTTTACCTGGATTTAAGTCATCAATAACTAAAGTACCCACCGATTTTTCACTCACCAAAATAGGGTCGCCTACTTTGATGTTTTGCAGTCTTGAGGTCAACGGTCCATTCTCAACCTTAATACTCAAAAACTCCAAATGCTCTTCATAGTTAGGGCTTGCCACACTATAGGCGCGCACCAAAGGTTTTCCTTCAACCTCTAGTCCAATCATTAAAAAATGGCCATTACGGAAGCGCAAGCCTTTGTTTCTAGTAGTTGTGAAGCTAAAAAGCGTGTCATTCCAGTGTTTAACTGTTAGTACTGTTTCTGTTTGATAACTTGCCATGATTCCTGAGTCTTGTTCTAAATAACCACCCGAAAGATACCTAATAACTAAATCTTTGGGAAATATGTATTACTTATATCAATAGATGAATAAGTCATAGTTAAAGTTACTTATCTATCTAAATTCGTGAAACTCAGATTTTAAACACTTCCCTAAGAGAAACAACGATTTAAGTCAAAAAGACCTATTTCAGTGTGCTTTTCTACCCTAGCCCACTATATCCAAGGCAAGGGCTTCAGCAACCTTAATGCCATCCACCCCAGCAGATAAGATGCCTCCAGCATACCCAGCTCCCTCTCCAGCCGGGTACAGCCCTTTTACATTGAGGCTTTGATAGTTGGCACCCCTAGTAATTCTTAAGGGTGAAGAGGTTCTAGTCTCAACCCCTGTTAGAACCGCATCTTTCATAGAAAAACCTTTGATCTTCTTATCAAAGGCTGGCAAAGCCTCTCTCATCGCTTCAATAGCGTAATCAGGTAAAGCGCTGGCCAAATCAGTCAAATGCACACCTGGTTTGTAAGAAGGTATGACACTGCCCAACTCCGTTGAAGGACGACCCGCCAAAAAGTCCCCAACCAACTGCCCAGGAGCTTCATAGGTTTTACCACCCAACTCAAAAGCCTTTGACTCTAAAGCTCGCTGAAAATCAATTCCAGCCAAAGGATTTTCAGGGGTAGCCCCATAATCTTTAGGATCAACGTTCACCACAATGCCCGCATTCGCATTACGCTCGTTGCGTGAATACTGACTCATGCCATTAGTGACAACTCGGTTCTCCTCAGAGGTGGCAGCAACTACCGTTCCTCCAGGACACATGCAAAAGCTATAAACAGCACGACCATTCTTAGCGTGATGCACCAACTTGTAATCAGCGGCGCCAATCAAAGGATGCCCTGCATGCGGCCCCAATCTTGCTTTATCAATCAAAGATTGTGGGTGCTCAATTCGAAAGCCGACTGAAAACGGCTTTGCCTCCATATAAACGCCACTTTCATGCAAAGTCTTAAAGGTGTCGCGTGCGCTATGCCCCAAGGCTAAAACAACATGGTTTGCCTCAATGCGCTCACCACCCTCTAACTTCACAGCTTTGATACCTCCATCAGCAATCTCAAAGCCCGTCACTTTTTGCTGAAAACGAACCTCGCCACCCAGGTCAATAATCTCTTGACGAATTTTTTCAACCATACCAACTAAGCGGAAAGTCCCAATATGAGGTTTAGCTACATACAAGATCTCTTCAGGAGCGCCAGCTTTAACAAATTCCTCAATGACTTTGCGACCATAAAATTTAGGGTCCTTAATTTGGCTATACAACTTGCCATCTGAGAAAGTCCCCGCACCGCCCTCGCCGAACTGAACATTGGACTCCGGATTCAAAATCTTTTTGCGCCACAAGCCCCAAGTATCCTGGGTACGTTCACGCACCTGCTTGCCGCGCTCAAGCACAATCGGCTTAAAGCCCATTTGAGCCAAAAGCAAAGCGGCAAAAATTCCACAGGGACCAAAACCAATCACCACAGGCCGTTGCGCTAGAACAGCCGGCGCCTTTGCCACAAAGTGATAAGTGGTATCGGGCGATACACGCACATGCTCATCATGGGCATAACGCTTTAACACCCCTTCCTCATCTTTCACAGAAAGGTCAATTGTGTAAATAAATGACAACGCTGTATTTTTTCTGGCGTCGTAACTTCGCTTAAATACAATAAAGCTCACTAAATCCTTAGCAGAAATAGCTAAACGCTTTAAGATGGCATCTTCTAGCTCAGAAGGAGCATGGTCTACAGCTAGACGAAGTTCAGTGATACGAATCATAGGGCTACACAATACACAAGGCGATACGAAATGTCAGACAAAGATTTTAATCCCATCGAAGAAACTCAAGACTGGCTCATCAAAGCGGTCATTGGACTAAATCTTTGCCCGTTTGCCAAAGCCGTTCACGTCAAAGAACAAATTCGCTATGTTGTGAGCGAAGCTCGCGATGAAGAAGCTCTTTTAGAAGACCTAGCTCGAGAACTCGAACACCTTGCGGAAGTATCACCCCATAAAACAGATACCACGCTACTCATTCATCCTTACGTATTAAAAGATTTTTTGGAATACAACAATTTTTTAGAATTGGCAGATCAACTATTAGAAGACATGCAATTAGACGGAGAATTGCAAATCGCTAGCTTTCATCCAAACTATCAATTCGCAGATACCGAATTCGACGACATCACCAACTTTACCAACCGTTCACCATACCCAACTTTGCACCTCATCAGGGAAGATAGTATTGATAAGGCTGTTGAAGCTTTTCCAGAAGCAGAAACAATCTATGAAACCAATATGGAAACCATGAAAAAACTAGGGGCTACTGGTTGGAAAAAGTTATTCCCTAAATAATGGTGTTGCTAGCATTAAATGTGAGAACGGCTTTCTCTTAAGTAATCAATCAAACGGCCAATGACTGGCGGATTAGGAGTAGTTAAATAAGAAACTATAAAAGCTGCTAAAAAACTGGCCGGTATACCAAATGCACCGGAGGCAATCGGATCAACGCCTAACCAACGGTTACCGAATATTCCAGTCACCCTAGAAGCGAATGGGTAATTAAGCGCAATATAGGTTCCGCTCACAGTCAATCCGGTCACCATACCGGCAATAGCTCCCCACTTATTAATGCGCTTAGAAAAAACCGCCAACACTAAAACGGCAAAAAAACTTGAGGCCGCTAAAGAAAATGCTGCTCCCACTAAAAACAAAATATCTCCAGGGCGCAAAGACGTAATATAAGAAGCTAACAAAGCCACCGCTAACAAAACAATTTTTGCCCCAGTCACACGCTTTTGATGAGAAGCATTTTTATCAATCAGATGATGGTAGACATCATGAGAAATTGAGTTAGAAATTGTCAACAACAAACCATCAGCAGTCGATAAGGCTGCAGCCAAAGCGCCAGCAGCAACTAGACCAGAAATAACATATGGCAACCCTGTAATTTCTGGGGCAGCCAAAATAATCATATCCGGAGAAATCGACAACTCAGCCCACTGCACATAGCCATCACCATTAATATCCGTCAAAGAAATCACAGCCGGTTCAATTTTGCGCCACTGTGTGACCCAACTGGGCAAATCAGCGTAAGAAATGCCCACTAAATTTTTAAACAATTCCAACTTAACAATCGCTGCAAGCGCCGGCACACTTAAATAAAAAATAGCGATAAATAACAAGGTCCAAAAAACTGAATATCGTGTTGCTGAAACACTAGTTGTTGTGTAGTAGCGTGTCAAAATATGGGGCAAACTAGCCGTCCCAAACATCAAGCAAAAAATCAACAAGATAAAATTTAATTGATCAAGACTTGATACCCCAAAACCTCTACCACTAACTGGCTGCATCGACGGCACAGCCGCTTGGCTACGTACATACGCCTCTTGTTTCTCTTTTAACCAAACATCATAAGCATTTGCTGGATCTGATGGATATTGCTGCAATTTCTTCTCAATCGCTTTTACCTCTTTCAAAGGCAGCTGATTAATTCTTGCATCAGTCAATTCTTTTTCAATAGCTTTTCTGCCATTGACATAAGAAAGTGGCAAATCATCAATTTTCTTTTGAAGCAAAACAGTCTGCTTTTGATAATAATTACGCACCTTCACTTCTTCAGCAGTAACCTCAAAGTCTTTTTCGTGATACTCAATCTCTTCTAAAACTTTACCGTAAGTGATCTGCGGCAAGAAGCTGTCATGTTTTTTATAAGACATCATGCCTAAGGGCAAAAGTAACGCAATCACCAAAATAATGTACTGAGCCACTTGCGTCCATGTAACCGCTCGCATGCCCCCTAAAAATGAGCACACCAAGATACCTGCCAAACCAAAGAAAACACCGATGCCAAATTCAACACCAATAAAGCGATTGACGATTAAACCCACCCCTTGAATTTGGGCCACCAAATAGACAAAAGAAACCACAATCGTTACACCCACTGCCACCAAACGCACAGTTCTACTGCCGCCTAATACGCCTTGGCTATAACGAATCGCCAGAAAATCTGGAATCGTAAAAGAACCAAACTTCCTAATATAAGGAGCAATCAACATAGCAACCAAACAAAAGCCGCCGGTCCACCCCACGATAAAAGCTAAACCTTTGTAACCGGAACTAAATAAAATCCCCACCAACCCAATAAAGGTAGCCGCGCTCATCCAGTCGGCGGCTGTTGCCATCCCATTAAATATCGCAGGTATGCGCCGCCCCGCTATGTAGTACTCATTAATATCGGAAGTTCTACAAATCAAACCAATACTGGCGTAAATCGCAATCGTGACAAATAAGAAAACGTAACCTAGCCAAATACCTGGGCCATTCGCTTTTTCCATCAGCGCCAAGAAATAAATGAATAGCAAAAATCCTGCTGTAAACAACAAATAGAAAAAACCTATCTTCTTTGACTCAGCTCGAATGCGCATATTTCAATTATGACCTACTCGAAAAAAAAGCCGGCATCTACTGACACCGGCCTTTAATTAGCTATCGATGAACGACGGCTTCTTTTAAGGATATTAAATCGCTTCTTTTAACTGCTCCAAGATAGCTGGATTCTCAAGCGTTGAAACGTCTTGAGTAACTTCCTCGCCCTTTGCCAATACGCGCAAGATGCGACGCATGATTTTTCCAGAACGAGTCTTAGGTAAGTTATCACCGAAACGAATTTCTTTTGGTTTAGCAATTGGACCAATCTCCTTACCAACCCAATTACGCAACTCAGTGGCAATCTTCTTAGCCTCATCGCCTGTTGGACGCTTACCTTTAAGAACCACAAAGGTCACAATCGCCTCACCCGTCATATCATCAGGACGGCCCACCACAGCAGCTTCAGCCACTAATGGATTAGCCACTAGGCAAGATTCGATTTCCATCGTACCCATACGATGACCGGAAACGTTTAATACGTCATCAATACGACCTGTAATAGTGAAGTAACCATTGTCTTTGTTACGAATTGCGCCATCGCCAGCAAGATACAAGGTACCACCTAGTTCTTCTGGGAAATAGCTCTTCTTAAAGCGTTCCGGGTCATTCCAAATCGTGCGAATCATAGATGGCCATGGGCGTTTTACAACCAAGATACCGCCTTGACCATTTGGCATATCGCCACCAGCCTCATCCACAATCGCCGCCATAATGCCTGGCAATGGTAATGTGCATGAGCCTGGCACTAATGGTGTGGCGCCTGGTAACGGCGTAATCATATGACCGCCTGTTTCTGTTTGCCAGAAAGTGTCCACAATCGGGCATTTCTCACCACCCACATTCTTGTGATACCACATCCAAGCCTCAGGATTGATTGGCTCACCCACTGAACCCAACAAACGCAAAGTCTTTAAGTTGTAGTTGTTTGGATGAACTTTAGGATCCGTATCAGAAGCTTTGATCAATGAACGAATCGCCGTTGGTGCTGTATAGAAAATGCTCACTTTGTGACGCTGAATCATTTCCCAGAAACGTCCTGCGTTTGGATAGGTTGGCACACCTTCAAACACGATTTCCGTACCGCCACAAGCCAAAGGACCGTATGCGATATAGCTATGACCTGTCACCCAACCAATGTCAGCCGTACACCAGAACACATCGCTATCGCGCAAGTCAAATGTCCACTTCATCGTCAACATCGCCCACAATAAATAACCACCTGTTGCGTGCTGCACACCTTTTGGCTTACCTGTTGAACCAGATGTATAAAGAACGAATAATGGATGCTCTGCGCTCACCCACTCAGGCTCGCATTTCTTAGCTTGACCGGCAGACACATCATGCATCCACTTGTCACGACCAGCTACCATTGGAATATTACCGCCAGTACGCTTATAAACAATTACATGCTTAAGTTTGTCGCAATCACCTAAAGCAAGCGCTTCATCAGCAATAGTCTTCAATGGCAAAGCTTTACCACCACGCATTTGCTCGTCTGCTGTAATCAACGCTACCGCACCTACGTCCACAATACGTTCTTGCAATGATTTTGCTGAGAATCCACCAAACACGACTGAATGCGTTGCACCGATACGGGCGCACGCCTGCATCGCCACCACACCTTCAATAGACATAGACATATAGATAACAACACGGTCACCTTTTTTAATGCCTAGCTTTTTCAAACCATTCGCAAAAGTTGCAACACGGTCATGCAATTCTTGATAAGTTACTTTTGTAACTTCACCGCCATCAGCTTCAAAAATAATAGCTGTTTTTTTACCTAAGCCATTTTCGATATTACGGTCGATACAGTTATAAGAGGCGTTGGTTAAACCATCTTCAAACCATTTATAAAACGGTGCCTTTGATTCATCTAAAACTTTAGTAAAAGGCTTTTTCCAATATAAGTTTTCTTTAGCTAAGCGCGCCCATGTACCGTTGAAGTCTTTTTCAAAAGACTGGCACATAGCGTTGTACTGCTCCATGCTAGAAACTGCAGCATTTTTTGAAAATGCTTTAGGTGGGTTAAACACACGATTTTCTACCAATAACTGTTCCATACCGGACATACGTTTTCTCCTACTTCTCTAAGCAGTGTTTAGACAAAACATGAGGTTAGGTCTAAGGACTGACATTTGGCTGACATTCTTTATAAAGTTAGGTTAAATGAGGGTTCTCCCTAGGGAAATGAAGATAAACCCCTAAAACACTGACTCCGTGGTTAGTTAGTCGATTTAATCAAGTGTTTGCTCTAATCGAAATACTAAAAGGACCCTCTATCTAGGTAGAATGGCGTTTTGACCAACTTTTACTAAAAGATCATGAGCACAATTCGCCAAGAAGACTTTATTCAAAGTGTCGCAGACGCTTTTCAATATATTTCCTACTATCACCCGCTTGACTACATCACAGCCCTAGGTAAAGCCTATGAGCGCGAAGAAAGCCCAGCGGCAAAGGATGCGATTGCCCAGATTTTGACAAACAGCCGTATGTGCGCTGAAGGTAAACGCCCTATCTGTCAGGACACAGGAATTGCCGTGGTGTTCCTGAAAGTGGGTATGAATATGAAATGGGACGCGAAAATGAGCGTTCAAGAAATGGTCAACGAAGGTGTTCGCCGTGCTTATGGCAATCCTGACAATAAACTGCGCGCCTCCGTTCTACTTGATCCAGCAGGTAAACGCATTAACTCTAAAGACAATACGCCTGCGGTTGTTCACTATGAAATCGTTGAGGGCGATGGCTTAGAAGTTATTTGTGCAGCCAAAGGTGGCGGCTCCGAAAATAAGAGCAAGATGTACATGCTGAACCCGTCTGACTCGATTGTCGACTGGGTATTAAAAACTGTACCAACAATGGGAGCTGGCTGGTGTCCTCCTGGCATCTTGGGCATTGGTATTGGTGGCACACCAGAGAAAGCCATGTTGCTAGCTAAAGAATCACTGATGGCACCCGTGGATATCCATGAATTAATTGCACGCGGCCCAAGCAACCGCATCGAGGAGTTACGCCTTGAAATCATGGAAAAAGTGAATGCCCTCGGTATTGGCGCCCAAGGATTGGGTGGCTTAACAACAGTATTAGATGTGAAAATTTTGGATTACCCAACCCACGCAGCTTCACTGCCTGTAGCGATGATTCCGAACTGCGCGGCGACCCGCCACGTTCACTTCCATCTACATGGTGATGGTCCTGCAGTATTAACGCCACCATCTTTATCTGATTGGCCGCAAGTTAGCTGGGCACCAGATACGGAAAAATCAACGCGCGTCAACCTAGACACATTAACTCCAGAAGAAGTAGCCAGCTGGAAGCCTGGTCAAACTTTATTACTCAACGGCAAAATGCTCACGGGTCGTGACGCTGCTCATAAGCGTATTCAAGACATGTTAGCCAAAGGTGAAAAACTACCGGTTGATTTCACAAACCGCGTCATCTACTACGTAGGCCCAGTAGACCCAGTGCGTGACGAAGTTGTAGGTCCAGCAGGCCCAACAACCGCTACTCGTATGGATAAATTCACGGAAATGATGTTGGCTCAAACAGGCCTCATCTCCATGGTCGGCAAAGCCGAACGTGGACCTACAGCCATTGAAGCCATCAAGAAACATAAATCGGCTTACTTAATGGCTGTTGGTGGTGCGGCTTACCTAGTATCTAAGGCTATTAAAGAAGCAAAGGTTGTTGGTTTTGCTGATTTAGGTATGGAAGCTATTTACGAATTCACGATTCAAGATATGCCAGTGACTGTGGCAGTGGATTCAAATGGCACATCCGTTCACAACACAGGTCCTAAAGAGTGGCAGGCTAAGATTGGAAAAATTCCAGTCACAACAGCTTGAGCTCATTAGTTAACTTTTATAACTGAAAGACTGAGGTACGCTTGGCGACGATTGGGGTGTTTGATTCTGGCATTGGTGGACTAACCGTTCTCAATGAAGCCCTACGCCAAGCCCCAGCCCACCACTATATTTACTTAGCAGACTCCGTTAACGCGCCTTATGGAGAAAAATCAAGTGAGTGGGTGGCGCAACGCAGCCTTGATCTCTGCCATTGGTTAGCCCGAGAAGGCTGCCAAGCTTTAGTGGTTGCTTGCAATACTGCCACCGCCGAAGCGATTGCCCATATTCGTAACGACATGCCAGCAATTCCTATTATTGGAGTTGAGCCAGGCATCAAACCTGCTGTACACCAAAGCAACAATCAAAAAATTGGCGTGCTTGCTACTCAAAACACTTTAAAAAGCGATAAGTTCAACGCTTTATTAAAAAGCCTTCAGGGTGATTGCGAATTTATCTCACAAGCCGGCTTGGGGTTAGTGCCTCTGATTGAGGAAGGTAAGATCGATGCGCCTGAAACAGAAGCGCTTCTACGAGAACATTTAAGCGTCATGCAAACAGCTGGGATTGATACCCTCGTCTTGGGATGTACACATTACCCATTTCTATTGCCATTAATTAGAAAAATTTTAGGTAATGACATACAAATTGTTGACACAAGTGCGGCTGTCATTAAACAACTCACTCGCAAACTCGAAGAGTTTGAACTACTCCAATCGCCGCCTCCACGTACGATTCGTCTTTACTCGACTTTAGATGCCGATCATCTGCATCAACTAGCCAAGCAACTTATTCCAACCGCTTTGGAACAACACGGCGTTGAAACATCCACTGTTTTTATTTCTTAAAGTTGGTGGTCAATTCTGTGAATACCTTGATTGAACTTTTTAAAAAAATATCTGCGCAACAAAAAATTGCCGCAATTGTTGTTTTTGCACATATTTTTTTATTAATTGGTTTCCAACTCGGTTCAAGCCAGCACCATAGCGCATCAACCATTGGGGATACCGTCACAGCTAACTTGCTAGACCCGAACCCACAAAAAGAAAAGTCGAAAAATATACCGACACCTACCCCACCGACGACCTTAGAAAAGCAAAAAGCACCTAGCCCTGCAACAACTAAACAAGAAAGTCCTCTAGCAGCCAATACGGCTAGCTCAACGCCTCCTCCAACCAGCACAGGGGGCAGCAGTTCAGGAGACCCTAAAACAGTTTCTATTAGTCAAGCACAATGCAGCGTCCCAGAACCCGTCTACCCCACCTTGTCACGTAGAATAGGCGAAGAAGGCAAAGCAATGGTTCGTTTATTTATTAATGAATCAGGTCAAGTTGAAAAAGTGAGCTTAGCTCAAAGCAGCGGCATCCAACGCTTAGACCAAGCCGCTTTAGATGCAGGGCAAAAAGCGCGTTGCAAACCTTTTATAGAATTTGGCAAACCTATTAAAGTTACTGCCATCCAACCTTATATTTTTCGATTGGAATAAGTTGTCATGAATCAACCCTTCGGCCTAGCAAATATGTGGTTACAAGGTGACGCCGTCACCCGCACCGTAGCGCTATTCCTCTTAGCCATGTCTATCATCTCTTGGATCATTATCCTGACCAAAGCATGGCATCTCTACAAAATTAGAAAAATCGCTCTAGAAGTCGAGTGCTTTTGGCATGCCCCTTCCTTTGATGTGGCATTAAGCCAAATGACAGTTGAGCTGAATCCTTATTTGGAATTAGCTAGCAGCGCTCAAGAGGCTATGAAACATCACTCACAACAAACAGGCAATCGCAGCGAGTTGCGTCAAACCTTAAATCCATCTGATTGGCTCACACGCTGTTTAAAAATCAGCATTGATAAATCAGTTGGTCAATTACAACATGGCCTGACCTTTTTAGCCTCTACTGGCGCAACCGCCCCATTCATTGGTTTATTTGGCACAGTTTGGGGTATCTACCACGCACTTGTTGGAATTGGCGCCACGGGTACAGCCACGATTGATCAAGTAGCAGGTCCAATCGGTGAAGCGCTCATCATGACAGCGCTTGGCTTGGCTGTTGCGATCCCTGCTGTCTTGGGCTACAACGCCATTAGTCGAAACAATAAAGTCCTTATTGCCGAGCTTAATCGTTTCGGCAATGACTTATACGCCTTCTTCATAACAGGTGCGCGCTTAGGCCAAAGCGAAGTCAGCACTTCTCGCCCATCATCACAGGATTAATCATGGCATTTGGTAACGAGCCTATTGGTGAAGACGAAACACCACCTATGGCAGAAATTAACATGACACCTTTAGTGGATGTCATGTTGGTGTTATTGATTGTTTTCATGATCACCTTACCTGTGATGCAACACGCCGTTAAAGTAGAGCTGCCCGTAGCAAGCAGTCAAAAAAATCAGGTTGAACCAGCATCCATCAACTTAACAGTTTCAGCTAAAGGTCAAATTTTTTGGAATAAATCACCGATTGATTTAGAAACCCTAGCCATCTACACACAGACTGCTTCTCAAAAAAACCCTCAACCAGAAATTCAATTACGCGCTGATAAAAATGTTCGTTATGAATCAGTCGCTCAAGTACTAGCAACAACCAAACGTTCAGGTATAACAAAGATATCTTTTGTTACTGAGCCTAATTAATCGGCTCATATGGCTTCATTTAAACCTCCCTTTTGCGATACCAAGGACCTCCAAACATCTTTAGCTCACAAGGGCTTTGCTTTATTAAATCCTAGCAATGTCGAGCAATTATCGGGTCACACCAACTCCGAATGGCGTGAGTTAACTCGATATTGGAGTGACCTTGCCCCAGACCAATATCTCAAAGATGGCGGTCGTTATCGAAAAAGAAAACATAGCAGCATAGTTGTTACTGGAGGGGCAACCAAGCTGATGCCGCACAGAGCACACTGGCAACCCATCTCCTACAACGCCTTGCACGGCGGCATTGATCGCTGGTTTGAACCTTGTGCAGAAAAATTCACCCAAAGTGCGGCGCTACAAGATTTACTCATCAAGCTCTGCGCTCATTTTTCGGCGATCAAACAGCTTGATCCTAAAACAACCCCTTGGTATGTAGAAGTACATCAATTTCGTATCGATACAACAGATGGCATTGGCAGACCAACACCCGAAGGCGCTCACAGAGACGGGGTTGATTTTGTGGGAGTCATGCTAATTAACCGCCAACACATCAAAGGCGGAGAAACCAGAGTTTTTCGCCATGAAAGCCCCGAAGGCCAGCGCTTTACATTAGAAGATCCTTTGAGTCTCTTACTACTTGATGATGAACAAGTGATTCATGAAACTACGCCCATCCAACCCATAGACAACACTCAAGAGCTCTCCTGCAGAGACACACTGGTTCTCACCTTCCGCCTAAAAGGCTTTCAAGATAAAAACTAAATACCTGTTTTTATCTTCTTTTCTTTTTAGGCACTTCTGTTAATGGTTTAGCGTGGGCCCAATGTATTGCCCAGTTTTCAGCATAACGCTTCGCTGCATAAACCGACTTCAAAATCATGAAATTTTCGGCATTGCGTTTATCCGCTGAATTTGTAAAGTTATAACTACCGGTTACCACCACATCATCATCAATCAACATCACCTTGTTATGTTGAATAGCGTGTTCTGCATCATTTCTAACAAAAATACCCACTTCAACTAAAGGGGCAATAGCCTCTCCGTTATTTTGAGAACTTTTTTCATCTTGAATAAGCTCCACCAATACCCCGCGCTGTTTAGCTCTAACAAGCGCTTGGCTAATCTCAACCGATGTAAACCCATAAGCCATCACACGGATGGACTTTTTTGCTCCATCTAAGTGCTTAGTTAAACCATGCACAGCACCTGTTGGGGGCGTGAAATAAACAGCTAAAACCTCGGCTGGCTGGGGCTCTGTATGAGCCAAGGGGGCAAGAGCCCCCATAACTATCAAACCAACAATTAAGTACTTGTTTTTAATAATGAATTTTAATAAATTTGATTTCTGCATTTTGTATACATATTAGGGAATTACCTAGGTGCTTCCAAAACTCTTCGCCCTATACTAAACGAGTAATTAAATTAGCAAAAATTACTTAATTAATAAATAAATTCCAAGGAGACAAAATGAATTTACGCCGTCGTCTATTTACTATTGCGGCAGCTGCAGCGCTATTAACCAATGGTGCGAGCTATGCGCAAGAAGCAATCAAAATTGGTGTTTCAGGCCCTTACACAGGTGGCTCATCTTCAATGGGCGTGAGTATGCGTGATGGCGTTCGCTTAGCCGTTAAAGAAATCAATGCTGCAGGCGGTGTCGCCGGCAAAAAAATTGAAATTATCGAGCGCGATGATGAAGCAAAAAATGAACGTGGCGTTCAAATTGCTCAAGAATTGATTAATAAAGAAAAAGTGGTTGCTACTGTTGGCTTTATTAATACAGGCGTTGCCCTTGCTTCACAACGTTTTTACCAAGAAGCAAAAATTCCAGTGATGAACAACGTTGCTACCGGCACCATCGTTACTAAACAGTTCACTGGTGATAACTACATTTTCCGTAACGCTGCGCGTGATGAAATTCAAGCGCCGATGATCGTTAAAGAAGCGATTGAAAAACGTGGCTTTAAAAAGGTGGCGATTCTTGCTGACTCAACTAACTACGGTCAATTAGGTCGTGAGGACTTAGAAAAAGCTCTTAAAGCTAAAGGTATCACACCAGTAGCCACAGAAAAATTCAACATTAAAGACGTTGATATGACGCCTCAACTGTTGAAAGCCAAAGAAGCTGGTGCAGAAGTTATTTTGACTTACGCTATCGGACCTGAATTAGCCCAAATCGCGAATAGCATGGCTAAATTAGGCTGGAAGAAGCCAATGATTGGTAGCTGGACATTATCAATGGCTAACTTTATTGATACAGCTGGTAAAAATGGTGAAGGCGCACGTATGCCACAGACCTTCATTCAAGAAGCCAATACTAAAAAGCGTAAAGCATTCATCGATTCTTACCTAAAAGAGTTCAAGCCAAAGAATGGTCGTATTGATTCACCAGTATCTGCCGCTCAAGGTTACGACTCTATCTATCTATTGGCTGCTGCCATCAAGCAAGCTGGCTCAACAGATGGCGTGAAGATTCGTGAAGCTCTAGAAAACTTGAATGAAAAAGTTGAGGGTGTTGTAACAACTTACGACAAACCATTTAGCAAAAATGACCACGAAGCTATTACTGACAATATTCCAGTGATGGGTGAAGTGAAAAAAGGTCGCGTGGTTTACGCTTACCAAGAAGACGCTGATCGTGGTTCGGACATCCGCGTTAAGAAGAAAAAATAATTGCTGCATTAGCTAGTTGTAATCAGTAGCGCCGCCCTCATCAAGGCGGCGCTTTGGCTTAAAAGTAAGTGTATTTTTCCCGTTATCTCCTAGGAAACATCAATGGAAATCTTAGTTCAATTAATTTTTAGCGGTATCGCCATCGGCATGATCTATGCGGTTATTGCTTTTGGTTATCAGCTTACATTTGCCACTTCTGGCACTCTAAACTTTGGTCAAGGTGAGGCTTTAATGCTAGGCGCCCTCGTAGGCTTAACATGTGTCGAGACATTTGGCATTAACTACTGGTTAATGATTCCGATTGTCTGCATATTTGGCCTTTTACAAGGCGGTCTTGTTGAAGTGGTTGGCGTTAGACCAGCCATCAAAATCAAATCAGAATTTGGTTGGATCATGTCCACCATTGCTCTAGGCATTATTTTCAAAAACGTCGCTGAAAATATTTGGGGACGTGATGACTTGAGATTCCCATCACCTTTAGATGATGACCCTATGCAATTTTTCGGCGCTAATATTTTGCCAATGGAAGTAGTCGTAGTTGGTGGCGCTTTAGGCATGATGTTGTTAGTGGAATTTTTTAACCGTAAAACAATTTACGGCAAAGCTGTGGTAGCCACATCCAACGACCGTGATGCCGCAAGCTTGATGGGCATCAATACACGCCTAGTAATAATGTTCTCTTACGCTCTATCGTCGCTAACAGCTGCTTTCGCTGGCGTACTCGTGGCACCATTAACACTAACTGGTGCAACCATGGGTGCTTCATTAGGACTTAAAGCTTTTGCTGTGGCAATTATTGGCGGCTTAACTAGTGGCCTAGGCATCATCGTGGGTGGTGTGATTCTTGGTATTACAGAAACCATGACAGGCTTTTACATTTCGACTGGCTATAAGGACGTTCCAGGCCTATTACTACTTTTATTGGTATTAGCACTGAAACCATCTGGCTTATTCGGCAAATCAGCGATTAAGAAAGTCTAAATATGAATTCAAAGAAAATTACCTTATTAATAGCGGCGATTGCCGCCCTATTCGCATTCCCTTTACTGGTCGACAACCCTTACTACATTCACTTAGTTGAAACGATCCTGATTTATGCCATCTTATTATTTGGCTTAGATATCGTAGTGGGTTACACCGGTCAGGTGTCATTAGGTCACGCTGGTTTATTTGGCGTCGGTTCTTATACCGCTGGCGTACTATTTTTTAAATTAGGTATGCCTTTCTGGGTGACTGTACCAGCATCTATCGCGGTAACAGCTGCTTTTGGTGGCTTACTAGCTTTACCAGCTCTAAAAGTAATCGGTCCATACCTTGCGATGGTGACACTTGCATTCGGCACCATTTTGCAAATTCTCATCAATGAAATGACATTCTTAACAGAAGGTCCTTTAGGTATCAAAATTCACAAACCTACTGTGATGGATGTGGAGCTTAATGAAGTTCAGTACTACTGGGTTGTCTGTATTTTATTGTTAGCCAGCTTGTTAGTTGTTCATCGCATCTTAAAATCACACTTAGGTAGAGCCTTCGAAGCCTTAAGGGATAGCCCAATTGCCTGTGACTGTATGGGTGTTTCAGTCTATCGCTACAAGGTCTATGCCTTTGTAATCAGCGCTGGTTTTGCTGGTTTAGCGGGCAGCCTCTACTCTTACTCAGAGCAATACATTTCGCCTAATACCTACAACAATGAGTTAACGATTCTATTCCTGTTAGCCATCATCATGGGTGGCAGAAAGTCACGTATTGGCGCCCTACTTGGCTCAACCATCATCGTGATGCTTCCAAAGCTATTGGACGATATTAATTTATTCAGAATCGTTGCTATCACATTAGCCGTAGCCATGTTGATTGGTTCAGCTGTGAGCATCAGTAAGAAATTATCTACCCCTCAGAAATTAGCAGTACCTGTTGCCGGCACAGTTGGCTTGGCTATTTTCTCTATGTGGTTAGAAAATATCACCGACTGGCGCTTAAGTATTTTTGGCTTCATGATTTTGTTGGTGGTCTATTACTTACAGAACGGTATTGTGGGCTTCATTAAGTCTTATGCAGCATCACTAAGTGGCAAATCCGGTCAATCAACTAGACAAGCTCTTAGTAGCACCATTACCGCTAGCTCTGAAAACATTATTAAAGCTGTTGGTAGCCAACAAAAAACAGGTGACCTTCTTAATGTTCAATCGATCTTGATGCAGTTTGGTGGCTTAAAAGCCTTGAACCAAGTCAACCTTGACATCAAACGCGGCACCATTCATGGCTTGATTGGCCCGAACGGTTCTGGCAAGAGCACGATGATGAACGTTTTAACGGGTATTTATAAACCAACCGCTGGTAATGTTTTATATGCTGGCAATAGTGTGGTTGGCAAAACATCCTCTGAGATTGCTCTTTCAGGTATCGCTAGAACATTCCAAAACGTTCAGCTTTTTGGAGAAATGACCGCTTTGGAAAATATCTTGGTTGGCTTACATCACACATTTAAATCTAATTTACTTGATGTGTCATTGCACCTACCTCGTTATACCAATGAAGAGAATGAAGCTCGCGCACGCGCCTTGGGATTGCTTAAATTTGTTGGCCTAGAAGATTTAGCCGATGAAGAAGCGCGCAACCTCCCCTACGGCAAGCAACGTTTGCTAGAAATTGCTCGCGCCTTGGCGCTTGACCCAGAACTTCTCTTATTGGATGAGCCTGCAGCAGGTCTAACTGCTCCGGACATCAAAGAACTATTAGCGATTATTCGCAAGATTCGTGATCACGGCGTGACATTCATTTTGATTGAGCATCACATGGATGTGGTGATGTCAGTTTGCGACACAGTTTCAGTGCTTGATTTTGGTCAAAAGATTGCCGAAGGCAAACCTGCTGAAATTCAATCAAACGAACAAGTGATCCACGCTTACCTAGGCACCGTCTAACGGCCCCTATTAAAGAAATGGAATAAATATGCTATCAATTAAAAATCTTGAAGCTGGTTACGGAAAAGTTAAAGTACTCCACGGCATCAACATTGAAGTTCCTAAAGGACAAGTGATTAGCTTGATTGGCTCAAACGGTGCTGGCAAAACCACTACCATGCGCGCCATTACAGGCATGATCAAACCAGAAGCTGGTGAAGTTATCTTGGGTGGAGTCAAAATCGATGGTTTTGATTCTCATAAAATCGCTCGCTTAGGCCTAGCCCACTCCCCCGAAGGACGTCGTGTTTTTTCAACCATGTCCGTGACTGATAATCTGTTGTTAGGGGCCTTCCCTCGCCTAACCTATAGCCGCCCTAAAGGCGACGTCAAAGGTGATCTAGAGCGTGCGATGGATCTTTTCCCAAGACTAAAAGAACGTCGCAATCAACTAGCGGGCACCCTATCGGGTGGCGAGCAACAAATGTTAGCGATGGCTCGTGCCGTGATGCTAAACCCGGATGTTTATCTCCTTGATGAACCATCTATGGGATTGGCTCCTATCTTGGTAGAGGAAGTTTTCAAGATTGTGGCCAACTTAAAAGCTCAAGGTGTAACGATGTTATTAGTTGAGCAATTTGCAGCGGCAGCGTTAAACGTATCGGACTACGGCTACGTTCTTGAGAATGGTCGTATTACGGCTCATGGCCCAGCCCAGCAACTTAAAAACGATCCTGCCGTTAAGGCGGCGTATTTGGGTGGTAGCCACTAATCAGGTAGCAGGTTTCTACTAGATTCCTGCCCCAGAAAAAGAAAAAGACCAAGTTACCTTGGTCTTTTTTTATTTGGTGCCCGAGGCCGGAATCGAACCGGCACGGCTGTTTAAGCCGAGGGATTTTAAATCCCTTACGTCTACCTATTTCGTCACTCGGGCAGGTTTTTGTGATGTTGAAAACTTCACAAGGGGCGTAGTTTATCAGTTTGTTTGGATAGACTCAAAAAAATTTACTAATTTACCCAGAAACCCTTTTAAAACCGAAAGTATGAAAAAATAGAGGTTCAATTTATAAGTAAATTTATGGAAGACTTTTCGAGATGGGCAGCATTTTTTTAACCAAACCAACTAAAAAACAAAAAATCTTGAAAAGGCTGGCTATCGTAGCGGTTTGTCTGCTTATATTTATCCTTAGTACGCTATTTGTTTACTTCATAGCCACCAAAACCAAATTAGACGGCGAATTCACAGCCCCAGGTTTAAGCGCGCCAGTCACGATTAAATTTGACGACAATGCTGTACCTCATATTCAGGCACAAACCAATGAAGATGCCCTATTTGCCCTAGGCTACCTTCATGCAAGTGAACGTCCGTGGCAAATGGAGTTCAACCGTCGACTAGCTTCAGGCAAACTTTCTGAAGTATTGGGCGATAGCGCCTTAGGCATTGATAAATTCATCAGAACCTTAGGCATTCGAAGAGCCGCTGAAAAACAATTTGAAAATTACCCGATCGAATCCAAAAGAATGATTCAAGCTTATTCAGATGGGGTTAATGCAGGTTATAAACGCCTTGGGTGGGCATTACCTCCTGAATTCATGATTCTAGGAACGGAACCTGGTATTTGGAGCCCGGCTGATACGATTGCCTGGTCCCTCATGATGGCACTAGATTTAGGTGGCAATTGGAATAAAGAGTTTTTGCGCTTAGAGCTATCAAAAACCATGGATACCCATCACATTTGGGAAGTTCTGCCACCTTATCCAGGAGAAGCACCCGCAACCCAAATGAACTTTGCTCAAATGTATCGAGACTTAGGTTTATTTAAAACAACCCAGGCTACGGAGAAAGCGGCTCTCAATCAGAGGCCTCTAACAAACTTGCCAGGAGATGTTGAGGGTGTTGGGTCTAATAACTGGGTTGTCAGTGGGCAAAAGAGCGCTACGGATAAACCATGGCTAGCCAATGACCCCCATTTAGGCCTCACATCACCAGCTATTTGGTATTTCGCGCATATCGAGGCACCAGATATCAAAGTCATTGGCGCCACGCTACCAGGCCTCCCCATTGTTGTATTAGGTCGCACATCCAAACTGGCTTGGGGATTTACAAACACCAATCCAGATGTGCAAGATTTATATATTGAGGCGATTGACCAACGCGATACTAGCCGCTACCAACTACCTGGTGGAAGTCATGAAAACTTCGTTTTCCGCGAAGAAATTATTCATATTAAAGGTCAACCAGATGATCGCTTCATCGTCAGAGAAAGTCGTCATGGTCCAGTTATCTCGGATGTCTATGACAGAGCTAAAGCATTAATTAATACTGACCGCTTTGCGTTGGCTTTGCGTTGGACGGCATTAGATACAGCCAACCAAACATTAGTCGCAGGCCTTAACATGAATCGGGCGAATAATTTAGAGGAATTCAAATCAGCGATCAAACATTACTACGCGCCCATGCAAAATATTGTGATGGCTGATGTTGATGGCAATATCGCCTATCGCGCTATTGGTGCCGTACCTAAGCGCAACAAGGGCCAAGGTCTTTTTGGTGTCGCCCCAGCGTTCGGTTGGGAGAAACAATACGACTGGAATGGCTACTTGCCCTTGGATGCGCTACCCAAAGATGACAATCCTCCTAAAGGATGGATTGCCACAGCCAATCAGCGCGTATCTGCAACAAACAACCCCACCCCATTAACTGCAGACTGGAACACCCCTTACCGCTTTGAGCGTATTGAATCGATGCTTCAGACAACAGATAAGCACACACTCAATAACATGAAAGAGATTCAAACGGATGCTATCTCATTGTCAGCACAAGAATTGCTACCGTATTTACAAGCGGCTCAATCAAATCACCCCCTCGCCGCTGAAGCAAAAAGACTATTAGCCAATTACGACGGTCGCATGAGCCAAGACAGTATTGCGGCAACGATTTTTAATGCTTGGGCAGAACAACTCACTCGCCGGTTATTTGAAAAGAAATTAGGCAAGAGTTTCGATCTTGAATACAGTAAGAGAAGCTTTAGACCGGGGGTTCATAAAATTGTGCAGATGTATGCCAATGGTCAAGCTGGCACTGAATACTGGTGCGACAAACCTGAAACAGCTGAAGTGGAAAACTGCAATCAGGCTTTTGATGAATCACTCACCAAGGCTTTAGAAACCCTATCAGATCAGTTAGGCAAAAAACCTAGTTCATGGCGCTGGGGGGATGTGCACGTAGCAGTTTCTGAACACCGACCATTTAGCAAAATAGCATTACTTAAAAATCGTTTTGAAGTAAAACGCCCAACAGCAGGCGACAACTTCACTGTGAACCTTGGGTTTATGGATCATAGCAATCCAATCAACCCATTTATCGTCACGGAAGCGCCAAGCATGCGAGCTATTTATGATTTTTCGGATATGGATAAATCACAATTTATCTATCAAACGGGTCAATCTGGCTGGGTTAACAGTCGCAACTACGATAATTTTGCCGACACATGGTCTAAGCAAGGTTACCTAACGCTAACCATGGCACCCAGCTCTATTACTCATACAGCAACCTTAAAACCTAGCTTAGAAGTAAAGCCTGCCGAAAATAAAAAGCCTGAAAATCGCGCGCCTGAGCGAAAGAAAAAATAATTAACAGTTGGTTAAGTAATTAATCTCTGATTAATGCGCTTGATCAACTATAAAGGTGGTAGGGAATCACAATCACGAGGCTAATGATAGTTCCGTAGATCCAAGTTCCCTTTAATAAGGCCATCAAGGTAATCACCTTGGCGCGCCTGAGCAAATAAGAATAAGTAATAAATAAAGCCGCGATATTACTGATTAAGAAAATAAAAAAATAATCCATCTTTAATCCAATTCTGTTTTTCTAATTTATTGGGCAAAAAAATTAGCACGGTGTAGCTTTTTGTATTCACACCCTACCCAACCATCGTAACCTAGCTCATCAAGCAACATAAAGAAATCAGAGAAATGGATTTCACCTGTACCCGGCTCATTTCTACCAGGATGATCCGCAACTTGAATGTGATCAATAAATGGCATGAAATCTTCCACATCCAAAATATCTTCACCCATACGGTGCATATGATAAGCGTCATATTGCAAATAAAGATTCGTAGACTTCACTGCCATAATAATGTCAACAGCCTGCTGTGAATGATTCAAATAAAACCCTGGAATATCAAATGTATTAATTGGTTCAATCATTAATTTGATATTTTCTTTTTTCAACACCTCTGCTGCCCAAGTTAAATTAGCAATAAATGTTGACTTAATGAGCTCTTCACTCAACCCTTCAGGAGGAATCCCTGCTAAGCAATTGACATGGGTGATATTCAACGCTTTGGCATACTCAATAGCTAAAGGCACCCCCGCTCTGAACTCCACCACTCGATCAGGGTCACAAGCAATCCCACGATCACCGCCCGCCCAATCACCAGCAGGCAGGTTAATCAGAGTCATCGGTAATGCCAACTCGGCTGTTTTGGCCTGAATCTCGGCCAAAGTACAACCAGCGCTCGCCTCATAAGGAAACTGGCACTCCACCGCCTCAAAACCATCCGCTTTAGCAGCTGATAGCCGCTCAATGAATGGAATCTCTGTATAGAGCAATGAAATATTTGCGGAAAAAATAGGCATGACGTTGATCGCTTTTTAGTTTGAATGAACATATCTATCAATAAAGTGATTTAATTATGTCATGCGAATCTTATCTATTTCAGCTGGCAAAATTTCCTCTCTCTTTGGCATTGACCACCCAGACCACAAAACGGTCGAATCTGCCATTAAAAAAGAGCCTATCAGCACATTGAGTGATGCTTGTAGCATTCAGGTCAAGCGCATTGGCATCGAAGGTGATGAACAAGCAGACTTCAGTGTTCATGGTGGGCTCGAGAAAGCGATTTACGCCTACCCAGCAGAACACTATGAATTTTGGAATGATCTACTGCAACGGGAAACCAAACGAGCTGACACCATCGGTCATGGCTTTGTTGGCGAAAATCTCACGGTTGAGGGGTTTAGGGAAAAAGAGGTATGGGTGGGCGATATTTGGCGCATAGGTGATGTTGAGTTACAAGTAACCAAATTGAGGGAACCATGCTTTAAATTTAATGCGCGCATGGCCTACAAAGGTGCAGCCAAAGCCATGATTCAATCAGGTAAATGCGGCTGGTACCTACAGGTTAACCAAGCTGGGATATTTAAAGCCGGCGATCTCATTGAAATAATACCCGGCAAAAGATCGATCAATATAGAGATGCAAAATGCTTTGCTGTTGCGCAAAGAGCAACAAAAAGATTTGTTTTGAATTGCCCTACTGCAAGACATTAATAAAATCATTAAACTCTAAGCATTCATGAAAAATGCTTTATCCATGGTGCCTATTCTGGCGCTAGCTGCCTTTTGTAGCTTAACTGCTATGCGTATCACCGACCCACTATTACCAGCCATCGCTCGCGAGTTCTCTATCACGGCCGGCAATGCATCGCACATTGTGAGCGCTTTTGCCATGGCTTATGGTATTTGTCAGTTTCTATTTGGACCTCTTGCTGACAAGTTTGGCAAACTGCACGTCATCACTTGGGCTTTATTTTTATCGATTCTTGCTAATTTAGGCGTTGCCTTATCTAGCAACCTAGAAACCATCATCATTTGGCGCGCCCTATCTGGCGGTGCCGCTGCAGGCATCGTACCTTTAGCGATGGCTTGGATTGGGGAGACCGTTGAATATGAAAATCGTCAACCTGTTTTAGCCAAACTATTATTTGGCACATTAGGCGGCACCATTGGTGGGCAAATTTTAGGCGGCATCTGCGCTGACTCATCAGACTGGCGTTGGGGCTTTTATTTACTAGCAAGTCTTTATTTAATTTGTTGCGTAACACTCTGGCAAACAGCCCGACAACTCAAAAAAACGCATCAACCCAAAAAATCGGATGATAAAAAAGCCCATCAACATGTACTTCATGTGCTTAGTCAAAAATGGCCACGTGTCATTCTATTGATGGTTGGATTAGAAGGTGTCGCCCTATACGGGGCCTTAGCTTTCATCCCTTTCTATCTACACACCAAACTAGATATCTCCCTAACCTTGTCAGGATCCATCATGGCGACCTTTGGCTTAGGCGGACTCCTCTATGCCAGCTCAGCCAAATACTTTATCAATCAATTGGGAGAAAAAGGTTTAGCTTTATTTGGCGGTCTATTGCTTGGCTTCGCCTTTCTGCTACTAATTTTTACCACCCATTGGATACTGGCGGTTATCGCCGTATTTTTAATTGGTCTAGGTTTGTATATGCTCCATAACACCCTACAAACCCATGCAACGCAAATGGCCCCTCAATCCAGAGGAACAGCCGTCTCTCTATTTGCTTGTTCGCTATTTTTGGGTCAATTTATTGGCGTGACATCAGCTGGTTATCTAGTTGACACTGTTGGCGTCATCACACTCTTCTCGATTGCCGGCATAGGATTGCCACTTGTTGGTTGGCGATTTTCTGTTGCGATAAAAAACCGTACTCATTAATTCAAGCAAGAAAATCTACGCACTCCATCAAGATAAGTTTTAAAAGTTTATTTAATTAAACTAAGCTCGCCCCCACAACCAGCGACGCAAAAAAGTTGCGCATGCGCCACCTAATACCATGCCAAAAACGATCGGGTTGTCCATCATCAATTGCCATATACCCTGACCAGAGACCAGAGCAGACTCAATGACCAGGGCCATATGGTTAACCTCATCAGCATTAACCAGTCGCTCAACAATAAAATGGCATAACTCCTGACTCATCCTAGCCCTCACAATCGACCGACAAAAATCAAAGTGGCTAACTTAGCCACGCCCCAAATTAATTTTTTACTTAACTTGATGGGTTGACGTATTAGCGATGCCTTGATTTTTTTACGAACAGGTCTCTTTGTGGCTTTACTAACTTTGGTTATCTTGCGAACAAGTGTGCTACTACTTGATAGAAATACGTTCACCATGACTCCTCTCAAAATGGAGAATCATGATGAACCCAATAGCCTGATTACCGACCTGAATTACCTGTAAGAATTAGATGATTTTTTCGTCAGCCGAACTTGGCTTTAATCGGCGTTAAGAGCTCTTTTAAATTGTTGTGATCAATCTCATGCATTAACTGCAACAACTCCCCTAACTCCCCTTTCGGGAAGCCCTCTCTTGCGAACCAAGATAAATAATTAGCGGGCAAATGACAAAGGAGTGTGCCCGCATGCTTGCCATAAGGCATTTTCATGGTGACTAATTTTTCCAAAGACTCGGGTGTCATGCTTCCGATTATTAACGAGAGAATAATTTCTTCACTGAAGAAGCTGCACCTGCGCCCGCATCTTTCACAGCTTTACCAGCATCTTTAAGCTCTTTAGAGCCTTGGTCAATCACCGATGATGTGCTTTGAGTTACAGCACTCTTGGAAGAACTAAACAAATTCTCCATCACCTGCCCGGCGATTTCTTCGGGACTTGACCCATCTGGACCTGTCTGTATTTTTGAAATATGAATATTGGGTAACGGCAAAGTCATGCTAGCCCCCATCAATCTAGAATCTTTTAATAAGATTTTTCCATCATTTAGATCAATGTTATTAATAAATACTTTTATGCCATTAGAGGGATTTTCTTTCTTACTCTCGGGACCAGCCAACTTTTCAGCGTACGCCATGGCATTTTTCTGCAATCGGGATAGATTATCTTCACCATTCGCATGCTCAAACGTTACCAAAGGCTCTTTCACTAGCACTTTTCTAATGGTAATTTTGGAGGTGTTTAATTTATCTTCGTCTAAATCAACTTCAATATACCCAGCCGTGAAAGCGGTCTTTTCAGTAAATCCCTCTGGATTAGCCACATGAAGACGGCGCAGAATAACCTTGGCATCCTTCAAATTAACATGAACCTCACCAACGGACACCTTACTCGAAACTGCTTCAGAACCGTATTTTTCAATAGCTGTTTTCACAAGGCTATCGACGTTATAAAGCCCATAAGTAATAAATCCAATAATCACTAAGGCTAATAAACCGATCCCAAGCAGTATTTTTTTAAACCAACTCATAGAGTTATCTTCCCCTACCCGCCGCCTTTTTCATAGGTCTTCCAGCGCCCACCGGAGGTGCTGTGCGCTTTTGAGCCTTACCCTCAGCTTTTGCATCTTTGGAATCAGGATGCTGCGCAGCATGTTTTTTAGCCAAAGCTTCTTTAATACTAGATGACAGTGATTTTTTATCAGACATACCAACTCAACTTTCTTATATGAAGAATGTAAGGATGATTATAGGTATTTCAATACAGAGAGCTTAAAATAATTCACATGAAAGAACGTATTTTTTTGACCAGCCTCATGTGTTTTTTGTTTTTAACAAACACTATTGCTAGCACCGAAAATGATTGGCAATGGCAAATACACACCAGTGCCTACACCAAACACTACCACTATAACCCCCAACACAATGATCGCCAAAGATTACTTAATTTAGAGTTTTACGATAGCAATGGCTGGCTAGCTGGTGGCGCGGTTTTTGAGAATTCTTTCTACCAACCTAGCCAATACGCTTACATTGGGAAAGCTTTCCACCCCATTGAAAATCTACCTGACTTTCATCTCAAAGTAACTGGTGGCTTGATTCATGGCTACAAAGATCCATACAAAAATAAAATACCCATGAACAACTGGGGTGCAGCTCCAGCCGTTTTACCCTCCATCGGCTACTCTTACAAACAAGCCACTAGTGAAGTGATATTTCTAGGTAGCGCGGGGCTGATACTAACAGTCGGCTATAAATTTTAATTACGGGTGTTGATACCGGTATTCCTGAGTTTTACCGCCGTAGCCATAGCTAGCAGCCCTAACATCTTGAACATAGATATAACTTTCCTCATGTAAATTACCTAAGATGCGCTCAAACCCAGCAAAAGCTTCTTGGATATATTGCGCTTTTTCATCTTTGGTATTTGTTTCATCCGTAATTTTGATATCAAAGTAAAAACTATTCTTACCTTGTTCACTTAATAATTGACCACCTACAACCCAGGCGTCATGATCAACATACTCAATAGCGATTGCCGTTACTTCTTTTTTCTTCTTAAGAATCCTAGAGGTAATATCCAACAATAAATCCGCAATTTTTTGCGTTAATTCAGGGGATTTTTTCGCGCTGACTTTGACATTCAGGATAGGCATATTTTCTCCGCTTAATCGACATCCCAAATTCTTGTTGGGCATATATCTAGATTTTTCATTGTAGGCTTAAACAAATATTCTTGCTGAGGGCTTTTATAGCAAAATGAATACCTGATTTTTGAATAAATTAAAACGGGATGCATCATGAGCACATCAAAAATAGCCGTCATTACAGGGGCCGCCGATGGTATTGGCTGGGCAAGCGCTCAATTACTCGCTCAAAATGGCTACCAACTAGCCTTACTAGATATGAAAAGTGATGTCATTTCACAAAGAGCCATTGAATTAGGCGCTAACCATCTAGGCATCACCTGCAATGTCACTCAAGCCGATGAAGTTAACCATGCATATGCTCTCATTAAGCAACGGTTCGGTAGAGTGGATGTTCTCATTAACAATGCTGGTATCGGCGAACAACCGGGAACTACCTTAGAACAAAATGCTGGTGCTTTTGAGAAAATACTTTCCGTTCATCTCACCGGCACTTTTTTAATGAGTCAAGGTGCGCTCAAGATCATGCAAGAACAACCCAGAGATGCGCAAGGTAATCGTGGCTCAATTATCAATCTTGGCTCGATTGCTAGCGTCTTGGGCATCCCCGGCCGAAACGCCTATAGCGCTGCCAAATCTGGCGTCTTAGGCATAACCCGTTCTATGGCTTGCGAATGGGGCCCCAAAGGAATTAGAGTTAACGCCATCATGCCAGGCTATGTAAAAACTTCCTTAGTGGAAGACCTCATTAATAAAGGCACCTTGAATGTTGATGCCATCAAAAAAAGAAGTCCTCTTGGCCGAATGGCTCAACCCTCAGAAATAGCTGAAGTCATTGCTTTTTTAGCCTCCCCCAAAGCCAGCTTCGTTTCAGGTGCAACGTGGCAAGTAGATGGCGCTTGGTCAGCCTTAGGCGCTCCTGAAGCAACACTCCATCATGACTCTTAAAATAAACTTCACTCAATAAAGCAGGAAATATCAATTTCAGCTATAAATCACTATTAGCTTAAAAAGGATCGACATGACAAAAAAGATTTTCATTATTAATGGCCCCAATCTAAATCGTTTAGGCACACGTGAACCACACATCTATGGCAGCGAAACGTTAGCCGATGTTAAGGCTCGCTGTGAAGCCAAGGCCAAAGAGCTAGGTTATGAAGTTGAATTTCGCCAAAGCAATTTTGAAGGCGTGATTGTTGAAACGATTCATGAAGCAGTCGATAACGGCGCAGGCATCATTATTAATCCAGCAGGTTTGACTTTTACATCTGTACCAATCATGGATGCCTTAAAAATGTTTGATGGCCCAAAAGTTGAACTTCACATCTCTAACGTACATCAACGCGAAGCGGTTTACCACAACTCCCTTATGTCAAAAGTAGTCACTGGTGTCATGGCTGGCTTTGGAACAGATGGCTATCCGTTAGCAGTTGAATGGATTGCTAAACGAGCAAAAAAATAATTTAGGTAACTTTGAATCAATGAGAAAGAGGCGTGCAAGCACGCCTCTTTTATTTTTACTGTTACTTGATTTATTCTGGCTTGATATGAGCGGCTTTAATCACAGCAGACCATTTAACTGACTCAGTTTTAATGAGATCCGCGAATTCCGCAGGGGTGCCACCACCAATTTCATTCCCTTGAGACAACATTAAACTTCTAAGTTGCGGGTCTTTTAAGGCTTCATTCGCAGCTGCATTTAACCTATCAATAATTGCTTTAGGTGTGCCTTTAGGTGCAACCAACCCCTGCCAGTTCAATACAACCACCTTGGGAAGCCCCGCTTCGACAAACGTTGGCACATCTGGAAATAATGGAGAACGTGTTTTACTTGTGATTGCAATCGCCTTCAATTTATTAGCTTTAACACTTGGCATCGCTGAATACATTTGATCAAACATTAGGTCCACAGTTCCTGCCATTAAATCTGTGAGGCCAGCAGAACCACTCTTATAAGGCACATGAATCATATCAATGCCCGCACTCTGCTTAAACAATTCAGCGGACAAATGATGGCTACCCCCAATACCTCCTGATGAAAAAGTTAGCTTGCCAGGATTTGCTTTTGCAGCGGCAATAACATCTTTGATATTTTTGTAAGGTGAATTTGGATTTGTCACCAACATCAAGGGGCCCTTCTCAATTAAAACAATTGGCATCAAATCTTTTTCTGGGTCATAACGCAAATTGCCAAAAAGAGTTTTATTAACTGACAGCGGGGCAAAGTTACCCATGCCAATGATGTAACCATCTGGTGCTGCTTTTGCGATAAATTCCGTACCAATATTGCCGCCAGCACCCGCTTTGTTATCGACAATAATCGGTTGCTTTAGTAGTGCGCTCATTCTTTGGGAAATCTGACGACTTCTCGCATCAGAACCCCCTCCTGCCGCATACGGCACAATGAATGTAATCGGCTTATTAGGATAAGGAGTTTGTGCCTGAGATTGAGCAGTCAACACTCCCCAAATAAGCACTGCCAGCGCTATTAAATTGGCTTTTGAAATGATCATGATCAAACCCTAAAAAATAATTGAAATGAGTCTAGCACTAACGAATCTTTTATCAAAACAAAATAAGCCTTAGAATCTCTTCATGCCCGATTTACTGAATTCTGCGCAACTGCTTGCCTTAGCTAAAACAAATAAAAATAAGCACGCCTGCCCCAGTTGCGCACCACTGGTCTGCCCAGGATGGGAATCATTACCAAGCGTATTTAATCCTGATTCATTAAATCTTGTAGGCACTTTAAGAATTGAAGGTGCCGACGACACTTGGGATGAATTCCACCCCAAGGGGACACAAATTTGGTCAGCCAACGCCCCTATTGCGGTAGGCTATCACCCCTACAACAAATGCCAGGTCTATCAATGTGCAGACTGCACACGCCTCTTTTTAAGATACACAGAATATGGCGGGTATTACGTGGATGAACGCATCAGAGAACTCAATCCTGATTTAATTGTCCTGTAACTTATTTTTAAGAGCGCTGAGCTATTTCCAATTGCATTGAATGGTCCGAGTGAACCATTTCGAAGAATTTTCAACCAAATAAGCAATTAACTGCTGAGTTTCTCCCTCATGAAGCGCTTCTAGTTGCTTCCCCCCTAAATAAGCCTTGATGGTCTCTGAAAAATCATGCGCTGTTTTAGACCACATTAAATCCAAAACTCCCATAGCTGCGAGGCTTTTTAAAACTTGCACCTCTTCTTCAGAAAAGGTCTGCCGTGAAATAGTTTGGGCATGCGCCCTCATAATCAGCGCCCAATGCTCCGTTAAGAACTTTGATAAGTCGATTTTTGGTAATTTGCTCATTTATTCATTCTAATTTATTGAAGTTTATTTCATTTATGAAGGCCTAAAATCAGGTCTAAACTTAGGGAATTAATGAGACATCGATCATCTAGTAAATACCCTAATTATCGAAGCAAGTTAAATAGCGGATTATCTAAAAGAGATAGGGAGTAATTTTGGATAGTTTAGATTTAGAAGTCCTAAAACGGGCAAATAATTGGGTGCAGCAAGGTAAAAAAGTTTACTTAGCCACAGTGGCCAGAACTTTTGGCTCAGCCCCTAGACCCGTAGGCTCACTGATGACTATCAATGTCGATGATGGTCTTATCTTAGGCTCAGTTTCTGGTGGATGTATCGAGGATGACATCAATAGACGCGTTCAAGCTGGTGAATGGGCAAATATTACTAAAGCTATATCACTATCTTACGGTGGTGATAAAGAAACCAACCAACGATTCCAATTACCTTGCGGCGGAAAACTCATCATCACCCTAGAACCGATTCACCCATACAACTGGGTAACTGAGGTTATAGAAAGAGTATCAAAAGGTGAAGTCCTCACTAGAACACTAAAACTTCAAGATGGTAGCCACTCTATTCAAGTGGCTCGAAATTCAGATACCCCTAGTTTTGATGGTTTTGAATTAAAAACTGTTTTTGGCCCTAGATACCGATTACTCATTATTGGCGCCGGTCAAATATCTCAAGCATTAGCCGAGTTCGCTTTACGCGCAGACTATGCCGTGACTGTTTGCGACCCTCGGGATGAATATGCTCATACATGGCAAGTCTCAGGTGCCCCTGTTACTCAAACCATGCCTGATGACACTGTCATCGACATGCAAGCAGACTGTCACACAGCCATCGTAGCATTAACCCATGACCCTAAATTAGATGATTTAGCCTTAATGGAAGCCTTGAAATCACCCGCTTTTTATGTCGGTGCCTTAGGCTCAAGAGTCTCTCAAATCAAGAGAAAAGAGCGTCTGCAATTATTCGATGTCACCTCCTCTGAAGTGGCACGTTTAAGAGGTCCCGTTGGCTTATCTATTGGTGCTGAAACACCTGCAGAAATCGCGATCTCGATTATGGCTGAAATGACTTTATTCAAACGTCAAGCAACACTCCATCACGACTTAACGTGGGATATCTCTGAGCATGCTTTAGCTAATAGCCAAGCATGCTCACTTAATAACTCTAGCAATTCTTAATAAGGGGAATTTATGAACTTAACTGTAAATGGTAAGTCTGTTACTTTTGATGGTGACGACAACACACCGATTCTTTGGTTTTTAAGAGACCACATTAATATCACCACACCCAAATTTGGTTGTGGTGCAGGCTTATGCGGCGCCTGTACCGTACATCTAGATGGCGAACCTATTCGCTCATGCTCCACACCTGTATCAGCAGCAGTTGGTAGAAAAATTACAACCTTAGAAGGTCTTCCAGAGAAAATTTCTCAGCCCATTAAAGCAGCTTGGGAAGCAGAAGAAGTTCCTCAATGCGGCTACTGCCAATGCGGTCAAATGATGTCGGCAGCAGCTCTTCTTTCTAAAAACAAAAATCCTAGCGACGCTGACATCACCAGCGCTATGGACGGAAATATTTGCCGTTGCGGTACTTACTCACGCATCCGCAAAGCGATTGTCCGCGCCGCTAAGTCTATTTCTTAAAGATTGGGGAGAATGCAATGGATCGTCGTTCATTTATCAAATCTAGCGCAGCACTAAGCTCTGGCTTATTTGTTAGCTTCTCTTATGCCGATAACAAAACCGTAGCTTCTGGTAACGCTATCGTTAATCCTTGGTTACAAATCAGCCCTGATAACTCAGCGACTGTATTTGTGGCCAGATCTGAAATGGGTCAAGACGTTTATACGTCGATGACCATGCTGATTGCCGAAGAACTAGACTACCCTATCGGGAAAATCAAAGTAATCATGGCTCCCAATAATCCTGCCTTATATGGCAACGCCATGTTAGGTGGTGCGCAGATTACCGGCGGATCATCAGCCATGCGCGAAGCTTGGGACAAACTACGTATGGTCGGTGCTACCGCACGTGAAATGTTAATTGCCGCCGCAGCAGAAAAATGGAAAGTACCGGCAGCATCTGTGACAGCCTCCAATGGCATGTTGACATCAGGCAGTCACCGCGCCACTTATGGTGAATTAGCTGCTGATGCGGCTAAACAGCAACACTCTGGCAAACCAACCCTTAAATCAGCCAAACAATATAAGTTCATTGGTAAAAAAGTACCTCGCTTAGATACCAAAGCAAAAGTGAATGGCACAGCGGTTTATGGCGTTGACGTACGCGAACCTAATATGTTGGCAGCCTCTTTAGCGATGTGTCCAGTAATCGGCGGCAAAGTAAAAAGCTTTGATGCTTCAGTCGCCAAAACTGTGAAAGGTATTGAATCTATCGTTGAAGTGCCTGATGGTGTGGCCGTATTAGCAAAAGACTATTACACCGCCAAGAAAGCACGCGACTTATTAAAGATTGAATGGGACTTCGGACCAAGCCGCGCAGTTAAAGACATTGCTCAAGTTGAAGAGGGTTTACGACAAGCCGCTCAAAAAACAGGTGCCATTGTTAACAAGGCTGGTAATGTTGATAACCCACTCGATGGCGCAGTTAAAAAGGTTAGCGCTGAATATATGCTGCCATTTTTAGCACATGCCACATTAGAGCCAGTGAACTGTTCTGCAAGCATTGCTAATGGTGAGTGCCATGTTTGGGGCCCGATCCAGTTCCAACAAGGGGCTTCGGCAGTTGCGGCAGCGGCCTCAGGATTGCCTGAGTCCAAAGTCTTTATTCATACAACTTTCATTGGTGGTGGCTATGGTCGCAAGCTAGAGCTAGACTTTATTAGCCAAGCGGTATCCATTGCGAAAGCATCTGGCAAGCCGGTACGCATGATCTGGGCTAGAGAAGATGATATGACGCATGACTTCTACCGCCCTATTAGCTACCATCAAGTATCCGGTGGCTTGGACGCTTCGGGCAAGCTAGTTGGTTTATCCACAAAAATGATATCGCCATCTGTAACAGCCCGCGCTTTCCCAGGTTTTGTGGTGAATGGCAACGACCCGTTCATGAGCGAAGGTTCAGGCAACATTACTTATGGCGTTCCTAACCTACGCATTGAGAACGTCATCCATGACACAGGTATCCGCGTTGGATACTGGCGAGCAGTTAGTAACAACCTTAACGCTTTTGCGATTGAAAGCTTTATGGATGAACTTGCTCAATCAGCTGGCAAAGATGCCGTTGAATTTAGAATGGGCTTATTAGGCAAGCATCCACGCGCACAAAAAGTTTTGAGTACTGCTGCGCAAAAAGCCGGCTGGGGTAAAAAGCGCACAGACGGCAGAAGCTTAGGTATCGCGCAAATGGAATGTTATGACGCCTATGTCGCTTTGGTTGCTGAAGTCTCAGTAAAAGACAATGTGCCAACTGTTCATAAATTAACTTGTGTGGTGGACTGTGGCATCGCTGTTCGTCCAGATCAAGTACGAGCTCAACTAGAAAGCGCCATTTTGTTAGGTTTCTCATCAGCAATGAAGAATAAGATTACCTTCAAAGATGGTGCGACCGAACAACGCAACTTTGACTCTTACCCAATGTTACGTATGTCAGAAGCACCTACAGTTGATATCACCATCATCGAAGGTGGCGACAAGCCATCAGGTATGGGTGAAGTAGGTGTGCCACTTGTGGCGCCGGCGATTGCAAATGCTATTACACGCGCCACAGGCAAGAGACCCCGCTCTATGCCATTTTTGGCATAAAACTGGCATTAAGATTTGCCATCAAGTTAAATCCGATGGCAAATCAATGTCTCGATAGATACCAGTATCCATAGTATCTACTTGAATCAAAGGGCCACCCATCATTAGATGACGTGGTCCTTCATCTTTCTGCAAGCTCAACAAATCTTGCTTAAAAGACTTAGGGATAAACACAGGATGCCCTCTTTGCCCTTGGTAAAAAGGCGCCACAATAGCATCAGGATGTTTTATTGCGGTTGCTGAAATTTGAGCAATCGTTTCTGCCTGCACATAAGGCATATCACCCAAACAAATTAACCAGCCATCGGCTTGCTCACTATGGCGAACACCTGCGGCAATGCTATACCCCATACCCATCTTGGCATTAGCGTCCTCGATTAACTCAATTCCTCGATTAGTCAAAAACTGCTTTACCTCAGCTTGTTCAGGCCGAACAATCGCAAGGGGGCGTGGGAAAGTTGGCAAAATAGAATCCAGTGCCAAACCTAATACGATTTTTTTAGAAGGCAGTTCAGCTAATAATTTAGAGGTACGGCCAGTCTGATCAAAACGGCTACCCTGACCAGCACACAATAAAAGAGCTTGAATATTCATCATATAGGTATTCATTCTATCTCTTTAGCGCTTTCCATCTTCAGTCAAATTTTTTATAAACTTCCCTAGGGAATTTGCTGATAGTAAATGTGCTGTTTTCCTATAGCATCTATAAGAAATAAGGCATTTATGGCACAGAACATACTCCACCATATGGCGCTTGAAGAACTTAAAGCCAAAAATATGGTGCTATATAACGAATACACCCTACTGTTTGATGGTTTAGTCAAACTGATGAGACAGGTATTTCAAAAAAATGAAGAACTTCGCAAGCTATCGAACTTAAGCCAACTCTACAACATGCAAGAGAATCAGGCTTTTATTGAAATGCTCATTCATCATGGTGACCAAACTTACCGAAAACATTTTTACCTTGGAAAAGATAAAAAACAATTTATCGTCGGTTTAAACGGCGAAGGAAATGAATTTCCAACAGCAGAAGCCTGCCTGAAAAAAATTACATTTGATTTAAAAACTGAGCATCTGATTAATTAGATGCTCCCGTTCATCGTAGGCCGTTTTGATGCTTAATTTCAGCAAGGTCTGCAGTTTCCAAATAGCGAAGAAACTTTGCGCTCGCTTCGGCTTGAGATGTTGTATTGCTCAAACCAGCGCAGAATGTCGTAATGATTTCACAACCTTTTGGCATCAAACCCAAGACCTTGATACCAGGCACTTTATATAACTCGCTATATTGCTGAAAACCAATTTGAACCGTACGGTCAGCCACCAAGGTACCTACTGAGCGCCCTGCGGGAGCTTGGATTAATTTCTTTTGCAAAACATCGGCCAAATCCCAACGTTGAAACAACTTCAATAATCCATCACCACTTGGCCCAGTTGAATAACCAATCGTATCCACCTTCAATAAGGTCTCACGCAATGCCACCTCAGTGCTAATGTCATAGCTCTCACCTTCTTCATGAATCGCAACTGCCACATCTGAATAAGCTAAAACCACTTTGTTTTTCACGAAACCTTCAGCAATAAGCTTATCTAAAGCGCCAGAAGCTAACATCACCAAATCGAAAGGCTCTTTAGCCTTAACTCGGTCCGCTGCAACGACACCACCAACAGACTCAATAGCGAGCTCTACTGGCTCAAGACTCTGATAAGCCTTCACTAGGTCGCCCAAAAGCGCTTTAGTCGCCATCGATGAAATCCCATGTAATTTGATGCCTGCGCTCACAAATACCTCATTTCTTGATCTGATTGGTTAATAGCCATTGGCTCATATCAAGAGTATATTAAAAATATTGATTAAAGATTAAAGTCCACATCCGGCTCATTATTTGGCACTATTTAGCACTATTTGGCATTCACTACCCTATGACACTCATCAAACCTCACGACAGAATTTCGCTTGCGCAACAAATTGGCCATACAAATGTTTTTGTAGTTGTTGATGAGTTTTATGACTTAATCCAACATCACCCCACCCTTGCACAACCATTTGGCTCTGTTGAAAATTGGGCTGACCATAAGAAGAGAATTGCTGAATTCTGGTGGACTGCTTTAGGTGGCACACCTACGGAATCTTACAAATACAACCCTATTGCAAAACACTTGGCTGCAGGGTTTAACCACGCTCTTTTGCAAGATTGGAAAGCTTTGTTTAAACAAGTATTAGACAAGCATATAACAGCCGACCTAGCACTTCAATGGTTTGATCGCGTAGAGCTCATTGGTAGTAATTTAGAACGCATGAACGATCAACTGTTAAAAGAAAATGCTAAGTGAGCATCGAAAGCCCACAATTAATCATTAAAAATATAAATTTCATCTTTTATTAATGGCATATCACCATAAAATATAGCGATGAACCAACAACCTAAATTATTTACCAAGAATCTTTTATTACTGATTCTTTGCCAAGGTCTTTTCCTAACTAATAACGTTACATTTATTGCTATTAATGGCTTAGTCGGTTTAAACATTAGCCCAGTTGCATGGATGGCAACGCTACCCGTGATGGGTTATGTGGTTGGCGGCGCTCTTTCCACATCTTTGGTAGCCAAAATACAACATCGTTATGGCCGAAAAAAATCTTTCCAAATCGGCTTATTAATTGCATCGCTATCATCACTCACTTGCGCTTACGCAGCGTGGACGAGTAATTTTTGGTTGCTGTCAGTAGGGACTTTAATAGCAGGCTATTACAGTGCCAATGGGCAGCTCTATCGATTCGCAGCAGCAGAGCTAACCCATATCAGTCTCAGAGAAAAAGCAATTTCATGGGTTTTAGCAGGCGGTTTACTAGGCGCAGTCGTAGGTCCCAACCTCGCCTCTTGGACTCGAAATATTTTTACAACACCGTTTCTTGGGGCCTATTTATCACTAGCTCTAGCAGGCCTATTAGGCATCCTCATCATGCAATTTATTCAGTTTCCTGATGACAACAAAAAGGAAGTTAGTCCATCAAGTGGTCGTGATTTATCAGAAATCATGGCTCAGCCTGTTTTCATGGTGGCTATCATTGGCGCGGCGCTAGGCTATGGTGTCATGAATTTATTGATGGCGGCCACACCTCTAGCGATGAAAGTCTGTGGCTACCCATTTTCAGATACGGCTCTCGTACTTGAATGGCATGTGATTGGCATGTTTGCACCAGGATTCTTTACAGGCAATCTGATTAAAAAGTTTGGGCCACTCAAAATTATGGGCGTAGGTGTATTGCTCAATCTCTTCTGTATTCTTATTGCACTTTCCGGCACCGATTTAGATCAATTTTTAATCGCTTTATTTTTGCTAGGAGTCGGTTGGAACTTTTTATTTACCGGCTCAACCACACTAGCGATTTCAGCTTACAAACCAGAAGAAAAAGATAAAGCTCAAGCAGCGATTAATTTTTTCGTGTTTAGCACCATGGCCGTTACAGCTTTTAGCTCAGGCGCTCTAGTAACCACACAAGGCTGGTGGATTTTAAATATCGGCTCCCTCATCCCTGTTGCATTAACTGGGTTAAGTCTTCTTTGGCTAGCAAAAAAGAAAAAGCTTAAATAGTTTTTCCATTTTTAATATAGATCACCTCTTCCCCAAAGAGGTCCACATCCTCTTGGTCATGGCTGATCAATATCATCGGAATCGACAATTGCTGCAACAAGGCATGTAATTCTTGACGAAGCGTGCGACGTAATTCTTGATCCAAAGCCGTAAACGGCTCGTCTAACAGCAATCCTTTGGGTTTAGAAACCAAAGCTCTCGCTAAAGCCACTCGTTGACTTTGACCACCAGATAACTGATGAGGATACTGATTCGCTAAATGTGTTAATTGAAACTTAACCATCCACTCATCAATATCTGCACTGGTAAATTGCTTACCTTTATTTAACCAAGTTTTATTTGCAGAAAAAGCGATATTTTGACGAACAGTTAAATGTGGAAATAAAGCGTAATCTTGAAAAACATAGGCTAACGATCGCTGTTGAGGCGGCCTATCAATGTTTAAATTAGAATCAAATAAAGTTTCATCGCCCATCTTAATAAAACCACTCTCAGGTTTTACTAGACCTGCAAGCATTTTTAAAACTTGCGTCTTACCCGCACCAGAGGGGCCAAATAGAACTAAATTTTTAGCAGCGCTTTGTATTTGAATATCTAAATCAAATGACTGCAATTCATTTTGATAATGTTTTTTTAGGCGGACCTGCCAAAGCATGCTCATACAATCACCCCTGCCTCGCCAAGCGTCCAGGCATAAGCCGGCCTGATACTAATAACACACTCATACAGACTACCGAAGTCAACAACACAAGGAAATTGGCAGTGTCATCTTGCCCTGCCTGAACCGCCTCATACACAGCAATAGATAAAGTTTGCGTTTTTCCTTGAATACTCCCGGCCACCATTAAGGTGGCGCCAAATTCTCCAGCAGCCCGAGCAAATGAAAGTAATGCGCCAGCCAAGATACCACGCCAGGCAAGCGGCAATGTGACTCTAAAAAAGATTGCCGTATTACTCACATTAAGAACTTTTGCCGCCTGCTCATACTGAGGCTCCAATGATTCAAAAGCGGCTCGTGCTCCTTTGAATATCAAAGGAAAAGAAACAATGGACGCCGCAATCACCGCACCTTGCCAAGTAAATATCAAATGAATACCAAAGTATTCCTTTAAAAATTGCCCAATAACTCCTTGCTGCCCAAGGACAACTAACAAGTAATAACCCAATACGGTTGGGGGCATGACCATGGGCAAAGTGAGTATTGCATCTAATACCTCTTTACCCCAAAAGTTTTTACGCGAAAAAAGATATGCGAGAGCTATTCCTAAAACCAAGTTAATGAGAGTAGCAAAACCCGCTATTTTCAAAGTTAAACGTAACGCAATCCAGGCTTCATGCATATCAAGGCTTTCCAAATCCGTGCTTAGCCAGAATGGCCTGCCCAGCTTGAGAATTAACAAAGGTTATGAATTTCTGTGCGGCCATAGACTGTTCATGATGATCACCATGAATCTCTGCTAAAACAGGCGCTATCGGATAAAGAATTTTTTTATCAGTTGGAACCGTTATTGCTATACGTACTTTATCGCTTACAGCCACATCCGTAGCATAAACAAAGCCCGCATCCACTTCTCCCCTAGCAACATAATCCAATGCTTGCCTCACATTCTGAGAGCCAATCATCTTTGACTCCAAAACCTGCCAAAGACCAATTTTTTCCAACGCCGATTGGGTATAGCGCCCTACAGGCACACTAGCGGGCAAGCCCATCGCAATCCGCTGATACTTACTTGTTGTTAAATCGTTCAATCTAGCAGGTACTTGTTTAGAGCCCTTAGGAACAATTAACACCAAGGTATTTGATGCAAAATGCTTTCTTTGTTTTTTTTCAATAAAGCCTAGTTGCTCAGCCCTATCCATGGTTTCTTGATCAGCACTGGCGAAGACATCGACCGGTGCACCTTTGATAATCTGCTGCAATAGATGTCCTGATGCGGCGAAATTAAATTGAATTTTTATATTGTTGTTTTGAGACTCAAAAGCAAGCCCCATTTCTTTAAAGGCATTAGTTAAGCTAGAAGCTGCCGAAACAGTTATGACAACAGGGTTAGCTGCAAAAGTCTGCGACAGGCTCAACAAAGACCCCAAGAAGAAAACCACGACTTTAATCATTAAATAGTGGACCCAATATTCGTTATATTTTCAAAAGTATAACGAAATAAATTTTTTTATCACTTTTTTAACATAGCTTTTAGGGATTTAACCCTACTTGAGCTGGCAGCTAACACCTCTTTTTCCAATAAACGATACTCACGAATCAGATCACGCCCCATATCTGTAACCATGGCGCCGCCACCTTTAGCGCCACCAGAAGCCCCAATCACTACAGGCTTTTTAAAATACGTATTCATCTCGTTAATAAGCAACCAAGCACGGTTATAAGACATCTCCAAGCTTAAGGCTGCTGCCCGAATACTTCCCGTATCAACAATAGCCTCTAATAAAGCCACCTTCCCAGGGCCAATCGCTGGCACATCATCCACATAGATTCTTAAACGGAAGGAAGAGCGAATGGCCATACTTTTTTATAAAGGAATGAAGGCTTTCATTGTGCTAGATAAGCTCTTTGTTAGCAATCCATAAAAAACCACCCGAAGGTGGTTAAAAACCGATGGAGTAGTTTTTATTTTTCAGACACATTAGTTACTAGAAGCCAAATAACTTTTTAGGCGTATCCCAAAACAAGACTTTTCTCTCCTCTAAGGTAAATCTCTGCTCGACCAATTTCAACATAGGGCCATAATCCAAGCGGTAAGGTGCTTTCAAATAAGGCCAGTCCGAAGCCCAAATACATTGCCCCAAACCACACACATCCAAAATAACATTCTGATACTCATCCGTATCTAAGAAAGGGTAGCCTTTTTGGGAAAACTTATAAAAACCAGATAACTTCACGTGAGCAAAACCCTCTTTCGCCAACTTCAGCATTGCCTGAAAACCTGCTTGAGAGATGCCTTCTGCAACGGTTGGGCGACCACAATGGTCCACCAACACCCGTACCCCCGCATTTAAAACCATCGGCACAAACTGATTTAACTGATCATGCTCGACCTGATATTGAATAAACATATCCAAATCAGCAAGATGCCCCAGTAATGCTCGAGTGTTCGCGTAATAGTCCACACCATTTAAAGCAACATTCATTGCAACGCCAACAACTCCTTGCGACTTGTACTTAGCCAACTCTTCCTTGGATATGTCATTTTTAACAACAATGATGCCCTTAAATTTTCCATGGCTCTGTTCAATCGCATCTAACAGACAACGGTTATCTAAGTTATAACCAGAATTGGGGCCCACCAATAGAGCATGATGAACTCCATAGGTATTCATCACGTGAGAAAAATAAGTTCCACCACCTATTTCTTGACCAGCTGGTTTATAAGAGACATCAGGGGCGTAAGGAAAATGGTCAGGGTCCAGCAAATGGCAATGCGTATCGATTTTAGGTTCATCAAAAATACTCATTGCCACTCCCGACCACTTTTACTTTTGACCAAGTTAGAAAGTTTTGGCAATTTCAGCGCGTAGCTCATCAGTGATTTCTGGAGTCACACCAAACCACGCCTTGAATGCTGGAATAGCTTGGTTCAATAACATGCCTAAGCCATTTACAGTCAAATTACCGCGCTCACGCGCCTGCTTTAAGAAGGGTGTTTCAAGAGGGATATAAATCGTATCCGAAACCAACGCATTTTTTGGCAACTGATCTAATCTCAAATCAAGTTCAGGTTGGTTATACATACCCTGATTAGTCGCATTAACTAGCAAAGCCACATCAGAGACTGCATCATGGCGCTCATCCCAGTTGTAAACCTTAATCGGACCACCAAATTCATCAGCCAATGCATCCGCTTTATCTCTACTTCTATTAAAGAGTCTAATTTCTTGGGCACCCTCTTCAATCAAGCTAACCAATAATGCTCTGGATACGCCACCTGAACCAATGATGGTGATAGGGCCTTCATCAGCACGCCAATTCGGCTTCACATCTCTTAAGCTTTGAATGTAACCAAAACCGTCATTGTTAAAGCCATGTAAAGAACCATCTGGCTGCACAACGATGCAATTAATGGCCCCCATTTTTTTAGCAATCGGGTCCAAATAATCCATTAACTGCATCGCCTCAACCTTGTGCGGTGCTGTCACGTTAGAGCCAGCAATACCTAACGCTGGCATCCCACGAATAGCATCTTTAACACTACCAGGCTTCACTGCAAACTTACCGTAAACACCATTTAATTGGTGTTTTTTAATCCAATAGTTGTGAATCACCGGTGATCTGGATTGCTCAACAGGCCAACCCATCACACCAGCTAAAACAAATTTCTTTTCCATCATTAAAACCTTAAAAATTACCTTTAATTACTAAATCAATTACTTCTTATTAACTGGAGGAAGAATATCTGTCACAACTTGTTTCTTACCTACTACTTTAGTCATATAACTTTCGCGATCTAAGTCACCATTGGCGTCAAATGAAACGTCCAACAAGATACCTGGATTCGTTTTGGCTGAAAGTGAAACATTCTTCATCGCAGCAGCGAAAGCCTTAGAGTCAAACTTGCCAATCTTTTCAGTCACAGCCTTGATGATATAAATACCTGTGTAACCTTTAAGGCCATTGTGGTCAGTACGAGTCTTATATTCTTTTTGATAAGCCGCATCAAATTTCTTTACAGTGGCCTGTGGCGCGTCAGCTGTTAAACCAACGTGAGCAATAGCGCCATCTGCAAATTCGCCAGCTAACTCGATAACTTTTTGGCTAGTCAACACAGTCTCACCAATCACAGGCTTGTTGTAACCTTGCTTTTTCAACTCACGTAAAACACGAGCAGCCTCTTCTTCGTTGGTATAAACAAAGACAGCATCAGCAGAAGACTGTTTTACTTTAATCACAGCACTACTAAAGTCGATCTGACCTGACTCAGTAGACACGTCAGCGCCAATCTTCACACCATTGTCTTGCAATGATTTGATGATCAAATCACGACCACCTTTACCAAAGTCGTTATTAACGAAAATAATGTCGACTGTCTTAGCCTTCACTTTTTCTTTAATATATCTAGCAATCTTTGGCATCGCTGATGCTTGCGTAAACGATGTTCTGAAGATATATGGGTTACCTTGTTGCGTAATACCAGCAGCTTCACCACCTGTGAAGTTAGGAATCTCAGCTTGTCTTGTCACGCTCATACTCACCATCACTGAACCAGAAAATACTGGGCCCATCACAACGTAAGCGCCACTATCAACCGCTTGCAACGCCAAACCTTTTGCAACACCTGGGTTCGATTGCGTATCGAGTGAAATGTAATCAATCTTTTTACCTAAAATACCACCAGCGGCATTAATTTCTTTAATGGCTAATTTAGCGCCATTATCAAAATTTGACCCAGAGGTCACGCCGGGGCCTGAAAGTTCAACCAAGCCAAAAATCTTAACGTTTTGACCATAGGAAGCAGTAGAAAAAGCTAGTGCTAATGGCATTAAATATTTGAATATTTTTTTCATGGGATGCTCCTCGCAAATGAAATGAATAACTTATGTTGCAAGAGCTCACTATATTCAATTTGCTGTCTTTTGAATAGATTATTTATTATCATAGGCGATAACTTTTAGTTATGACACAACCATGAAAATACAAGCACTCAAAGCACTCGTTAACGCCATTGAATTGGGCAGCCTAAGAGCTGCAGCCAAGGAAATGCAAGTCTCTCAGCCTGCTATCACTAAAATTATTCAAGAGTTAGAAGAGCATTTATCCACCACCTTACTGAATCGCACCAAAACAGGGGTTAGCCCCAGCGCGGAAGGGTTAACCCTATATAAGTACGCTCAGAATATTTTTCAGGAGCTCGAAAAAGCCGAAAAAGAGGTAGCTCAAATTAGCCGTAGGAGCAATGAGGAAATCACGATTGCCGTCGTGCCTTTGGCACTCTCACTACTCCTACCGGAAACTATCCGCACCTATAGCGCTGAATTTCCTGATGTGGCCATTTCATTAATGGAGGAACTCTATATCGCCCAATTAAAACAATTGAGATCTGGCGAGATTGATATGGCTATCGGCCCCATTCCGAAAGATTTAATTCCCGGGGAATTCCATGTGGAGAAAATTCTTCCTATTGAAATGGTCATCGCCAAGAAGAAAAACTTAAAAATTAAATCTCCCGCCAATTTAGAGGATTTAAAAGAGCTCAAATGGGTCTACACCAGCAAAAGACCCACCAGCGGATACGCCAAAGTCTTATTTGAAAATAACAATATCACTCCACCACTACCGGGTGCGGTTGTGAATTCAACGCTTGGGTTAATTTCATTAATAGCTAGTGGCAATTACGTTGGTTTAATGCCTAAAAAGCTCATGGAGTCACCGATTGCCAAAAAATACCTGTGCCAAATCAAAACGGTGGAACCCCCACTCAAATTAACGCTAGGCGTTATCGTAAGGCACGATAAATTTTTATCGCCAGCCATTAAAAACTTTATTAAACATCTACACCGGGCAGCAGCCCATATCTAAATTAGCGCCTTTTTAAAACAATAAGTTCCGGTCTAGCTGTATCACTTTTCGATTTAATTGGTGGCACGGGTAAAGCATTACTACCAGGCTCAATCACGAAATGGTGCTCCATCGAATACCAGGGGCCCTGAACGCTTGAATCAGGCGCCTTGTCGTTTTGATCATGCAATACATATTGAGCAATCAGAGCCTTGGTGACGCCAAATTGAACGTCCGTCTCTAAGTGCGGATCATCATTGGAATAAACCTGAGAAAACTGGGTTTTATAATCTTCTTTATTAATCATGAAATGAATATGCGCAGGCCTCATATTGTGACGCCCTTGCATCTTCAATAAATCTCCAACGGGTCCCGATACAGGTATGGGGTAACCGACAGGTTTAACACTTCTAAACCAAATATGTCCCTCAGCATCCGTCTTAAAGCTAGCGCGCAAGTTCATTTCCGCCTGGCTTGGATCTTGATTTTCATAATAACCTTCGGTTGAACAATGCCAGACATCCACGCGAGCATCAGCAACAGGCTTACCTTGCTGATCTTTAATATAAGCATCCACAAAAATTGGTAAGCCAGGCGTATCTGAGCGAACCAGGCTGCTGCCATTTTCAGCAATGGGCTGATCACTTCGCCAAAACGGCCCCATCAAGTTGGCAGTTGTTTGATGTTGCCCTTTATCACCATTATTTAACAAACACACCAAAGCTGAAACACCTAAGGATCCGCCAGATAAGACAACTTCGTTATGGGATGGTGTCGTTAATTGACCAAGTTTGGCAATAATGCCGCAAGCCTTATGGTATTCAGGTTCAGTTAATTTCGCTTCGCGCACAAAAGCATGCAAATGCTTAACCGCAATCGACATGATTTCCTTAAATCGCTCATCAGTAGAACCATCTAATTCGGCTAAAACTGCTTTGGTGACATCTTCTTGATTTTCAATAATCATATTGTCCTCATTATTAATGGGCCTTATTCATTGTTGAACTATATCTTTTTCCAAATGGATTTGCTTAATAAAAAACTCTTTCAGCTAATATAGGAACTTAATAAAGTAGGAATAGTTAAAAAATTTCCTGACACTAGATACCATCGGATTGCGAATCCAGCTTACAACTCAGTACTCGATCTGATAGATATTATTGGGGCGCGAGCTCACATCAAGATGTCATCACACAAAAAATAGCTAATTGATTTAATCTATAGCCCTCCAAACTATTTGCGAGTGAGCTATTTATGAAAATCGGTTTTATTGGTTTAGGTAATATGGGATCCCCCATGGCTTGCAATCTCTTAAAAGCAGGGCATGAATTAATCGTCTTTGATTTATCAGAAATAGCACTCACCCATCTTAAACAATCAGGTGCTAAAGTTGCGAGATCTATTACAGAAGTAGCTCAAACTTCCAATTTGGATACCATCATTACTATGTTGCCAGCCAGTCAACATGTTCGCAGTGTCTATTTAGGCAATGACGGCATACTAGCAACAGTTGCTAAAGATGTTTTATTAATTGACTGTTCAACGATTGACCCACATACGGCTCGAGATGTCGCTAAAGCCTCTGAACAACACGGCAATCCTATGTTAGATGCTCCTGTATCAGGGGGTACCGGTGGAGCTGAAGCTGGCACATTAACTTTCATGGTGGGCGGACAAGAGCAATGGTTCAATGTAGCTAAACCCCTTCTATCTGATATGGGTAAAAACATTGTTCACTGCGGAGACTCTGGCAATGGTCAAGTTGCTAAAGTTGCCAACAATATGCTACTAGGCATATCCATGATTGCCACTGCGGAAGCCATGTCCTTAGGTGTCTCTTTGGGTGTAGACCCCAAAGTACTAGCTGGCATTATTAATACGTCTAGCGGGAGATGTTGGAGCTCTGAAATTTACAACCCTTTCCCTGGTGTTGTGGAAACAGCTCCAGCAGGTAGAGCCTACTCCGGGGGCTTCGGTGTTGATTTAATGCTTAAAGATCTAGGTTTAGCTACCGAAGCGGCTAAACAAGCACAGCAACCAGTGGTACTTGGTGCAATGGCTCAACAGCTTTATCAATTATTTAGTAATCAGGGTTATGGCAAATTAGATTTTTCAGCGATCATCAATTTACATAAAAAATAATGGGCACTATAAGCCATAGGGTCGCGAGGGAATATAAAAAAGCCACCTAATACATTAGGTGGCTTTTTCTTAGAGAAAATATTCAAGCTCATCTCGTCTCCTTATAAATTTATTATTTATTGAGCCATCAAATAATTAGCTACGCCAACACTAGGCGCAAGATACACCATTCCCCCTGCCGAAGGGCAATCAACAGCGCTCTATCTCAACTACAGATCATTATTAAACAGAGCCATCGGGGGATTACCCCCATTCAATAAGCACCACTTTGGTGCGGCCTGTGATTTTCAATTAATTCCATATGCTAATCTGAGTTAAAACATTTAATCACTCAGAAGCTATGTTGAATTGGGGCCTACTTATTGCTCGCTTAATCAGTGCCATTGGATCATGGGTGGATGCTAGCAACCTGAGAAATCATGTTTATGAGCTCAAAGATGAAAATGAAATCCTCAAAACTGCTCTTGAGGATATTCAACGCATGGATCCAGAAGGTCGATTAGGATGGCATGCCAAACGAACCCTAGATAAATTAAATCAAATTAGTGACTAGTGAAATAGTAGCTATCACTACGCAATTTTCTTAACCTACTTTAACTGCCCGACTCTTTAATTTTTTTATTGAGAGAGCTCACCAAAGTTAATAACAAAATAGTTGTTAAAACGGTTAGCCACACCAAAGACCAAATTGGCACCGTCAAACCAAAGATGGGCGGCAAAGGCGCTGAACATAAACCATCCGCTTTTAATAACCAATCAAACCAACGAACAATTGCCCATTGATTGATCCAGACTTCTAAGAGGTCTAGGCCACAAGAAACAGTTGGATGAAAAATAACCCAAATATGACGGAATACAACGCCTAAACCAAATAACGAGAAAGTACTGGCAAGTACGTGAAAGAATCGTCTTAACGCATTTGAAAAATAAGCTCCCAAACAAGACATAGCGATGCCTAAATAAGCCACCCTTTGCAAAATGCACAATGGGCAAGGCGCATAAAGCTCACCATTCCACCCAATATATTGAACAAACAAGGCAAAGCCAAGTAACGTCAGACAAAGGAAAGAAATTGCCAAAAAAATATATTTAAAAAATTTCATCGAATCAAACCGCACCAATTACACAGGATCTATATGAGTCATGACGTTTAAAACAGGGAGCTCTTTCATGATTCTATTTCTAGCGGCAAGAGCAATGTCATGCCCCTCTTTCACCGTCGCCGCATGATCAACATCAATATGCACATCAACCAAAATCATATCGCCCATCTTGCGCGTTCTAAGAGCATGAAAACCCTTTACACCCTCAGTCCCACTAATGATTTTTTCAATTCTTGCATGCTCTTCTTCTGAAACAGACCGATCCATCAAATCATGAAGGGCTTCCCAACTAAATTCCCAACCAGTTTTGGCTACCATCAAGCCAACAACTAAAGCACCAACAGCATCTAAGATAGGATATCCAAGCAAAGCACCCATAATACCGATTGATACAACTAACGAAGAGGCCGCATCGGATCTAGCGTGCCAAGCATTCGCCACCAACATGGAAGAACGAACGCGTTCGGCTACAGATAACATGTATCTAAATAAGACTTCTTTAGCCACTAATGAGCCTAGCGCAACATAAAGCGCCAAAATTTGAATTTGGCCTGAGGCCATCGGGTGAATGATCTTATTACCAGCACTCCAGAGCATACCCATGCCCACTGCCAACAAAGAAACCCCCAAAAATAAAGAGGCTGCAGTCTCATACCGTTGATGCCCGTAATGATGATCATCGTCAGCCTCTTTGGCGCTGTGATGATTGGCAAATAAAACAACAAAATCAGCAATTAAATCGGTCAAGGAGTGAATGCCGTCGGCAATCAAACCTTGAGAGCCAGACACGATACCTGCAAATACCTGCGATAAAGTCAAACCAATATTAACAACAATACTAACTAAGGTACTTTTCTTAGCAGCCGCCTGCTTATCGGTTGATTCAACCTCATGGTCTTCAATATCTTCAATCATAGAAGGATTTTAACTTTAGATTAATGTCATTTATATGTCACAAATGGATTAATGGGGAAATTTTTCAAGACTTGAAGTGACAACTTGTTTCCTCCGACTTTTTCATCATCGGAGAAATTGAAGTAAGAGCCATTAGATAAAAGACTTTTGCAAAGTACATTCGCTTTGATAAATATCTTTATAGGTTTGCCCATTATTAGTCTGAAAAATCTCTTGAAATATTAAACTGCCACTTTGACTATCAAATGAAACTGTCTTTAGTCGATTATTTTGGTTTTGAGAAGCAAAAATATCCTTACCTACAATAGTCAAAGTTTGACGAGGATCATAGCTAGCGTACAGTTCGTCCTCTAGGCGCAACAAGTCATAACCCTGCCCCCACGGATATTTAACGGATTCTATTTTTAGGGTGATAGCACGTTTATCACCACTTAACACACCCTGACTTGTTTTATTAACAACGCAAGCATAGGAATAAGTAGTAGTAAAAACGAATTTACTCAATAAAACAGAAGTGGGGATTAATAAGACAACCAATACCAAGAAGGTTGCCAGGAATTTTGTTGTTTTTTTCATAAAAAATCATCGCTTTTAATTAATAACTGCTATCAATTTACAATGTTTAGATTAAGAAACCCTTAAAAAATCAAATAGAGCGTATTGGGATTTCATAATTTGTTAATTTCATACATAAATAAGCTTAATATAGGGTCAATCCTCACCAAATTTGGTTCGTGAATAGCTTAGTAATTCAAGATGGGTACTCATCATATGCCGCAAAACCCTACTGGCCTTTCATCTCTCGAAGCTAAGAAACGCCTTAGCCAATTTGGACTCAATGAAATCGCCAATGACTCCCAACATTCATTCTTAAAGTCAATTTATGAAGTTCTCACAGAACCAATGTTTGGCCTTCTCATTTTGGCAGGGCTCATTTATTTAGTCATCGGTGATGTCAATGATGCTCTTACCTTAATCGGTTTTATTACGATTTCAATTGGCATCACTTTATTTCAACAAGAAAAAAGTCGTCGAGCCATTGAAGCACTTAAAGAACTTTCAAGCCCCAGAGCTCTAGTTATTCGGGACGGCCTCACCGTTCGGATCCCTGGAAAAGAAGTGGTTGTTGGCGATTTATTGGTTATAGAAGAAGGTGATCGCGTATCTAGCGATGCCATACTGGTTCAATGCAATGATTTATTGATAGATGAATCACTATTAAGCGGTGAATCAGAACCCGTCAATAAGCTTCATGGGGATACGATTTACTCTGGGTCTTTAGCTACAAGAGGTAGCGGTCAAGCCATCGTCACTCAAACAGGGGTGCACACAGAATTAGGAAAAATTGGTAAAAGTCTCCAATCTATTGAGAAGACTAAAAGCCCACTTCAAAAAGATATCTCATTGCTTATCAAGCAATTTGCCCTATTTGGATTTTCTATAGCATTCTTAGTGTTCTTAGCTTATGGTTTGCTAAACAAGGACTGGCTACAAGGTGCGTTATCGGGCATCAGCCTAACCATGGCATTATTGCCTGAAGAATTCACCGTGATTCTGACTGTATTTATGGCGCTAGGCGCTTGGAGAATTTCTCAAGATCAAGTCCTCACCCGCCATGCCCCAGTTATTGAAACCTTAGGTAGCATCACAACTTTATGCGTGGACAAAACTGGTACGCTTACTGAAAACAATATGTCTTTACAGGCATTGGCAATTAAGAATCAAATTTTTGATATCAAACATCCTGATTTATTGGCCAACGATCAAGCTAAGCAATTATTAAAGACAGCAGTTCTAGCGAGTGAAATTAACCCATTTGACCCGATGGAAAAAGCATTTCACGATAGTTTAAAAAAACTTTACCCTCACGAAATAACAACCCACTCCAATAGCGCACTTGCCCATGAATACGGCCTAAGCCCTGAATTACCCGCGATGACCCATCTTTGGCAGGAGCCTCAAGATCCCAACAGCTATGTAGTAGCAATAAAAGGCTCTCCTGAAACGATTATGCATTTGTGCCATCTCAACCCAGATGAGAAAAAGGCTATTGAATCGCAAATTCAAACAATGGCATCAGAAGGCTTAAGACTATTAGCTGTAGCACAAGCTTATTACACAAAAGACCAAGCAGAATGGCCTAAAACGATTCACACCTTTCAGTTTCAATGGTTAGGATTAGTTGGTTTAAAAGATCCTATTAGATCTGAAGTGCCAGATGCAATCGAACAATGTCAAAAAGCAGGTATTCGAGTCATCATGATTACCGGCGACCATGCTATTACCGCTCGCGCCATTGCAAAACAAGCAGGTATTCAATCTTCAGGCATTTTATCTGGAGCTGATTTAGCGAATATGAGCGATCAAGAGCTTACAGCAGCTATTCAGACCATTTCAATTTTTGTCAGAATAAAACCTGACCAAAAATTAAGGCTTGTTCAAGCACTCCAGAAAAACCAGGCCATCGTGGCGATGACAGGCGACGGTATTAATGATGCTCCAGCCCTAAAAGCTGCTCATGTTGGAATCAGCATGGGACAAAGAGGCACAGACGTTGCGCGAGAAGCATCTTCACTTGTTTTACTTAACGACGACTTCAACTCAATCGTCAACGCTATCAAACAAGGTCGTCAGATTTACGACAATTTACATAAAGCAATTTCTTACGTGATTGCAATTCATATACCAGTTGCAGCAAGTGTTTTCATCCCTATCCTGCTAGGCGCTCCACCAATGCTCTCACCGATCCATATTCTTTTTTTAGAAATGATTATTGATCCCGCTTGCGCGATTGTTTTTGAAATGGAATCTCCCGAAGACGATTTAATGAGAAGACCCCCAAGAAATATAGATGAAAAGATTTTTAATTTACAAAATATCATCATCGCCGTTACTCAAGGCCTTGGGCTATCTATTGCGGTACTAGCGCTCTACCTAGGATTGCCAGAATTTAACCTATCAGTCATGACATCCACCACCGTAGGCTTTTCCACTTTAGTACTAGGCAATATTTTCTTAATTATTGCCAATCGATCTAAGACACATCATCTGATTGCCATTTTAAAGAAACCAAACCCTTCTCAAAAATGGCTCATTGGCCTGACCTTAGGATTATTTGCGCTTTTATTATTCGTCCCAACAATCAGACATCATTTCAATTTTTCTGATTTGCTACCAGAAGAAATATGTTTAACGGTTTTCGTTAGCTTATGTTGCTTAGCTTGGTACGAGTTAACCAAGTGGTATTTTAATAAAATGAATATGTCAGCAACATCGACCATCTAATAACATTCATGAACAATCACGTCAGTAAACATCTCTATCAATAGAATTACTTTGGTAATTTATCCCTCGTCCACTCAGATGCCTTTTTAAGATCATCTCCAAGACCAGACACTGTATTACAAGCAGTCAATGAAAATATGGCGATTAACACCAAAATAATTTTAGTTGTCTTCATATGAACCTCCTTAGTTTAGATAATAGACTTAATCTAAAGAGTTAGCATACCCCTACTGACATCTCAAATATTGAATTTTCAGAAAATAAAAAAGCCACTCCGAAGAGTGGCCAAAAAAATCGTATATATCAATATACGAAGGGGAAGTAATACAGATTAAGAAACTACGGTTAAGAAAGTTTCATGAAGTTTTTGCTGTGGGTAGTCAAGACCACCTTTTGCCAAACCTTCCCAGTTCCAAGCAACAGGATCCCAGTCAGGATAGTTTTGTGTACCGCCACAGAATGTCTCGAAACGGTTACCAGATGGATCCCAAGCATATATAGTCGTACCACGCGTAATACCATGACGCGTTGGACCAATATCCACAGGAATCTCATTCATACCAATGATGTCCCCTGCTCTTAAAACCTTTTCCCAGCTTTCCAACATGAAAGATAAGTGATGTAATTTGCCTGGTTCAGGGTGCTCCACAAACGCAATGTCATGCGCCTTAATAGAACAAGATAACCACAAAGCACCCTTCACATCTGAATCAGGCAAAGTAACAAATTCAGTCAGCATAAAACCCAAGACATTGACAAAGATATCCATCACCTTATTCACGTTGGGACCATACAACAAGCCATGATCAAAACGTAACGGGGCAATGCCTCGCTCTGCATCATCCGACCATGGCGCGGGATTTACTGCAGCCAAACCATTACCCACCATTTTTTTCTCAGCGAATAACTCAATTAAATGGCCGCTTGGAATTTGGAAGCGCACACGCTCACCAGTCTCCAATAATTCACCTGCAGGAATCCTTTCTGTAGGGATGCCATATGCATTCAAATCAGACTCAAACTGATCAAGCGTTTTTTTATCCAAGACCTTGAAAGAAAAGAAATCAATGCCAGCTTTATCAGCCTGTCTAATGATGATGCTATTGTGGTCGCGCTCATCCCAAGCTTTGTAGTAAACACGACCTTGCTTATCACGGCCAGTTTCAATTAAACCCAAAACTTTGCCATAAAAGTGGCAAGCCTCATCTAAATCAAGCACACGGATTTGTGCATGGCCAGGACGTAATACACCAGTCATTCCCATTTCTAATTCCCCCAACATGAGTTATTTAATTAACAAGTCATGTCAGAGTAAAACTTAAATAAAAAGATTGTTTTGACCAAAATCAAATAAATTTAATAACTAGGGTTTCCCATGAACTCTTTTTAGAAAAATTTTCAGAAATCGTTGAAATTTTTAATTTTTATCGATATGCCAAATGGTTCAGAATATTCAAAAATATTGGAAATTCAAGCAATAAAAAATCCACTCAAAAGTGGATTAATTTTTTTATTTTCATGCGAATAATCTACCACATGAAAATTGAACCCACATACCGCACCAAAAATACACGACTAATTACTCCATCCTACAAAAACAATATAGAAATTGCTGAGTAGTCCCCATAGGAGTTTTATGAGCTTCAGTAGAGCTATTAATCAATTTAAATTTTTTACCAAATTGGGCATGCAAGTGCTCTGAGTCATAGCGAACCACATCAAGACCACTGCATTTTTCTGGGCCTTCAGGCCCAAATGTCGACATAATCACATAACCACCATGTTTAACTGAACGCATCACCTGCTCAACATATCTCTCTCGTTGAGACTCTTCAGTTAAAAAATGAAATACAGCTCTGTCATGCCAAATATCAAAGTGATTTTGAGGCAAAGTGGCTTGCGTTATATCCGCACAATACCAATGAACTTTATCCGCCTGAATACCAATTCTCTCTCTGGCCACATCTATAGCCTTTTGAGATATATCAAGCACACTAATGTCCTTATAACCTTCAGCCCAAAGATCATCCACTAAAGTCGCCTCTCCGCCCCCAATATCAATAATGGCTACATCTTTATGATTAGTTGCCTGATGTATCAGGTTTAAAGACGTTTCAAGATGAGGGGCATACCAACTAACAGCATCAGGCGCTTTAGTGCCATATACCTTTTCCCAATGTTCTTTATTACTCATAGCTCGTACGCTTAAATTAAGTTAATTGGAATTTTTAAATAAGAGGTGCCATTACTTTCTTTTGGTGGCATTTCTCCTGCTCTAATATTGACTTGTATAGAAGGTAATAATAAAACTGGGACTTCTAATGTTTTATCCCTTGCAGTTCTCATCTGAACAAATTCATCTTCCATCACATTATCGTGAACATGAATATTGTTTGCTCTTTCTTCTTTAACTGTCGTTTGATGAATGACTGCGCGATCACTTCGCGGATAATCATGGCACATATATAACTTGGTATCTTCTGGATAACTAAGTATTTTCTTTATAGATTGATACAAAGTGCGCGCATCACCACCAGGAAAATCACAACGAGCAGTACCAACATCTGGAGGGAAAAGCGTATCACCTACAAAAATTGCATCATCAATTTTGTAAGCTAAACAAGCAGGGGTATGCCCAGGCACAGATAAACACTGGAAATTTAGTTTCCCAAACGAAATGCTCTCTTGATCCTTTAATAAATAATCAAATTGAGAGCCATCTGCTATAAATTCGTTCCCAAGATTAAATATCCCCTTAAATACACTCTGCACTTTCAATACATTTTCACCAATAGCGACCTTCCCGCCTAATTGTTCGCGTAGATAGTGTGCTGCTGTTAAGTGATCCGCATGGGCATGAGTTTCTAGTATCCACTCAAGCTTCAGTTGATTCTGTTTAATAAAAGAAATAACCTCATCAGCGGACTTGGTACGAGTTCTGCCTGACTTTGCGTCATAGTTAAGAACAGGGTCGATAACAATACATGCTCGAGTTGATGAATCAGAGACCACATAGGTAAATGTCCATGTTTCTTGATCAAAAAAACTTTGAATATCAGCCTTTATTTTGTCCATTGCGCTTTCTCACATGAATTATCAATATATTTAATTATATATTGTTTTTATGTATAATGTTTTCCATGGAAACCCCTCTTATCCTCACCCCAATCCTAGGTCTATTGATAGGCTTTCTGATGGGCTTAACTGGAGCCGGCGGCGGGATATTGTCCGTTCCCGTTTTAATATTTTTTTTACACCTAACTATGGCACAAGCAGGTCCCATAGCTCTGTTAGCCATTGCAAGCGCGGCGGGCATCGGAGCCTTGCTTGCTCATAAAAATAAGACTCTTAGGTATAAAGCAGCAGCCCTAATGGCGCTATCTGGTCTAACGACCGCCCCGATTGGATTATGGCTGGCGCATCAATTACCCAACCAACCCCTAGTGGTTTTATTTGGCTTCATTCTTATTATGTTGGCTATTCGTTTTTTTTGGATCGCCCAAAAAGAATTAATAGGCTCCTCCTCCATAAAGAATCAAAATCCCCCTTGTCTACTAAATAATGCGACTGGGAAGTTAATCTGGACAGCGCCTTGTTTTTGGACACTACTCCTTATTGGAGCGATCTCAGGATTTTTATCAGGGTTATTGGGAGTCGGCGGTGGATTCATTATTGTTCCAGCCCTCAAAAGATTTACCAATCTATCACCTCACTCTGTTATCCACTCATCTTTAGGGGTTATGTCAATCATTGCGATCGGTAGCGTAGGTGTATCAGCTGTTGCGGGCACTTTAATTTGGCCGATAGCTCTTCTTTTCTCCTTAGGCTCAATTGGTGGATTACTAATTAGTAGAAAATTAGCTCAAGGCCTAAACCCTCTTCGAATTCAACAATTTTTTGCGGTCTTCACTTTTTTGGTGGGTATCTATATGCTCACTAAATCTTTTCTTAATCTTTAAGGCATAAAAATTATGAGCATTAATTGGTCAGAATTTAATCCCATAACCTCGTTACTTGGCGGAGGGATCCTTGGAATTGGCGCCATCATTCTCATACTATTCCGAGGCAGAATTGCTGGCATTAGCGGAATTGTTGGAGCGCTCATGCAGTTTAAAAATACCCCTAAAGACCACCATCTATGGAGAATTCTTTTTCTAATAGGGTTAGTCAGCTCTAGCTTGATTTATTCCCTATTTTTTCCATTCCCTAGCGTTAACATTACTACAGATTTCACCTCACTTATTCTCGCTGGCCTATTAGTTGGATTTGGAACCAGAATGGGCTCTGGTTGCACAAGTGGTCACGGTGTATGCGGTCTCGGAAGACTCTCACCCCGCTCACTGGTTGCCACACTTAGCTTTATGGGCGCAGGATTTATTACTTGCTACATCTTCTTACATTTGATTAATTAAATGATGAAAAACATTCTCACCTTTATAGCCGGCCTTGCATTTGGTATTGGTCTTATCATCTCAGGCATGACAAACCCAGCCAAGGTAATAGGGTTTTTAGATATATTTGGAAACTGGGATCCAAGCCTGATGTTTGTCATGCTTGGGGCAATTCCAATTAGTTTTATCGGATTTAAATTTATTGAAAAGAAAGCATCTACTATTTTCAATGAGCCGTTACATTTACCTGGAAAAACTCATATCAACACAGAGTTAATCGTGGGTAGTCTTCTATTTGGATCTGGCTGGGCTTTAGCAGGCTTGTGCCCAGGCCCCGCTCTCGTCGCGCTAGGTTCTGGAAGTAGCAAAGCCATGATTTTTGTTGTCGCCATGTTAGCTGGCATGTATGTACATGACCATCTATACAAAAATATTTTCAAATCAAACTAAGGGGCACAACCTAGATCCTGTTAAGGCAATCATTTTTTTAACAAGGGGTTATCTACTAGTGATAATGACTTATATGGCTCTTCATTAAATAAGTTTGGGTTATCAACAAACTCTAAAATCCATTCAAGTGTGTCACACCCCCAAAACGATCTTCCATCAACCACCACTGAAGGAACACCGAAAACCCCTGCCTTAGAGGCTAACTCTGTATTAGCAGCCAACCCTAATTTAATGTTTTCATCAGTTGGCTTGAGGGTATCCGCATGCAATCCTAAAGCGGCACAGAATCCAGTCCAATCCGTTTCAGGATCTTTACCTTCTTGCCAAACAAAATTAAATGCCTTATCAACCATATCCCAATCAGCTTGGTGTGCATAAAGCAATCTCATAGCCGCTACCGATGAAAATGGATGGCGTTTGGGAAATTTTAAGGGGATGTTCTCTCGCGCAGCTTTCCATGTGCAAAAGTTGTATGTATGCATTCTTTTTTCGGGAACCTCGGCTGGGCCAACATTATTTTGCGCCCTTAATAGCCCAGGAAAAAATATCGGCACTGGTTTAAGAGAAAGCTTACCTTCCAATTGGCCACGCATTTTGACAAATAAATATGCATAAGGAGAAATGATGTCGTAATAAAAAATCGCTTCTTTTTTCATAGGATTTAATGTCTTTAAAACTTATACCGATTTTTCAAAACTATGTTTAACTCTCTCAATAGTACGAGCAACATACGTAGCACACAGTTTTCCTGAATTTTCTTGAAACATTTTTATGCGATGCGTATTTTCAAGTATCAACAAGCCAACACAATGCGCAAAAAATGCTGTCACTTCTTCTCTAGCAATTTTGGGTGATGCGCCTAACTCCTTCAATGAAGATTCAAAATTTTTCAAAGCATCGCGAAGTCTTTCATTTAGCTTTAAATTAAGTTCCGGCGTTAAGCCATGGGGCCTTGCACCACCAAAGAGATAAAAGCCCAAATCTAAATCTCTTGGATTAGATGCATAAAAGTCGTAAAAAGCCATTGCGGAATTTTTTGCTCGCTCTGACGGAGAGGCGGAATTCTGAAAACTTAAACTTACCGCTTCATTCAATCGCTCCAATGACGCTGATAATAAAGCGCCATAAATTTCTTCTTTTGCAGAAAAGTAAGAATAGATTGCGCCTGGGGTATATCCAGCTCTCTTAGCAATCTCCCGAACATTTGCCCCATCAAGCCCATGTTCTTCAAAAACTTCTTTAGCCGCAGCCAAAATATGTGCTCGCTTAGCGTCACTTACCAACGCCAGTCTGTCTCGCCGCTGTTTTTCGGATCCAGATAACTCTGTGGTCATTTTTTCTTTCATTTGCGCCATTCTCCCACAAAATTAAACCATTGACAATAAATTGAACAATGTTTAATCTTAATCAATTAGTTCAATAAGCAACAGGAGAATGCCGTGTTAATGACAGGACGAGAGTATGAGGAATCATTACGCAATTACACCCCTAAAGTCTTTGTGGACGGTCGTAAAGTTGATTCTGTTGTTGATGAACCAGCACTTCGTCCAGGCATAAACGCTGTAGGTCTAACCTATGACTATGCCCTGCGCCCTGAGTACACACCAATAATGACGGCGACCCAAAATAGCACTGGCGAAACAGTTAATCGTTTATTACATATCAACACCAGTAGTGGTGATTTATTAAATAAGCTTGAAGCAGTTCGGCTTGTTTGCCAAGAAACAGGCTGCGCTCAGAGATATCTCACACATGATGCGTTGAATGCTATCCACCAAGTGTCCGCTCGCATTGACGATGCCAAAGGAACAACTGAACATCGTGAAAAGTTTGCCGCTTACCTTCACGATGTTCAAAAACGAGATTTAACATTAGGCATTGCGATGACAGATGCTAAAGGGGATCGCAGTAAGCGGCCACATGAGCAAGGGAATATTGACACCTATGTACATGTCACTCATCGAGATGGCAGAGGTATCCGAATTTCAGGCACTAAAGCAATTGTGACTGGAGCCCCCTATATGCATGAGTTTTTAGTGATGCCTTGCCGCAATATGGGTAAAGAAGATGCCGACTTTGCTGTATGTTGCGCCGTTCCAGTAGATGCTGAAGGTGTGACCATTGTTGCTCGTCCAGCAGGCCGCCCTGGTGAAAAAGCCGCATTGTTCTCAAATAAATATGGGCAATCTACAGGTGTAGTAATTTTTGAAAATGTTTTTGTACCTTGGGATAAAGTTTTCTACGCAGGGGAATGGGAACATAGTGGTTATATGACTTATAACTACGCCACACATCATCGTCACAGTTGTATTGGCGCTCGCGCTGGATTTGGGGACTTATTGATTGGCGCAGGTGCGCTCATGTGTGAGGCTAATGGATTTAATCCAGGTGAGGAGCATCACCTAAGAGATCAAATGGTTGAATTAATCAAAATTACCGAAGGATTCTATGCTTGCGGAGTTGCCGCGTCAGTGTACGCAACTCAAGATACTGCTGCTCAAAGTTTTGTACCCGACCATGTTTTTTCGAACATTGGCAAGCTCTTACTAGCTACACAAATTTATGACATGCACAAAATAGCTCACTATGTTTCAGGCGGATTAATCGTGGCATTACCTGGGCCAGATGAAGACCACAACCCTGAAACAGCAGCAAAACTAAGTGATGTTCTTCGTGCCAACCCAGAAATTCCTTATGACAAGCGGATTGAAACAGCAAGATTTATTGAGGACTTAACAGCATCCTATCAAGGTGGCTGGTACTCAGTTATTAGTTTGCATGGCGGCGGCTCACCCGAGGCAATGAAACGTGAAATTTATCGAAACTACCCCATCGGCTCAAAAGTTAAGCTCGTAGAGCGTTTGCTTGATAGAGGTCTAACAAATGATCCTAACCGTGCCATTACACAAAATACGCAACCTGGTAAATGCTGCTCTCAAGGCTGCACTATTCCAGGAACTCCCGTCATGGTTGATTTACCTGAATTACCATCGCAAAAATAATTATTCAAGAGTATCCAGGTAGCGCTCATCAAATCAGCACTACCCCCCACGCCAAGTGTCGGGAATCCCCACAAACAATGATGCACTAAAACAGGGTGTCATGAACTTTTTTAGTGCGCTATATCAAGTATTCATTTTGGTGCATATCATTCTTACGACCATTTTTTTAAAAAATAATTCCTAGAACTAACCAGAATAAGCCTTTAATACAGATGGCACACAACTTGCTAATAATCATAATGAATTAATAGAAGTTGGGAGAGTGTCATGCATAACAAGAGTTATTTTGATGAAATGCACCTAAGCGATGCTTCGGTGCGCCATGTTTATGCAAATTACCAAAACTGGCTAAAAACTATTCCAACCGATCAGCTAGAAAGTAAGCGGCAAGAAGCTGAAATCTTATTTAGACGAGTTGGCATTACTTTTAACGTCTATGGCGAAGATGATGGCGTTGAACGACTTATTCCTTTTGATGTGATTCCAAGACTACTGTCTGCTAAAGAATGGTCAACCCTATCTAAGGGCGCAATACAACGTGTTCGCGCTCTAAATATGTTCTTGGATGACATTTATCATCAACAAGAAATTATTCGCGCGGGAATTATTTCAGAGGAAATACTAAAGCATTCGCAATATCGACCAGAAATGTTCAATGTAGATGTGCCTCAAGGTATTTACGCTCATATTGCAGGTATTGATATCGTGCGAACGGGCGAGGATCAGTTTTATGTGCTTGAAGATAATCTAAGGACGCCTTCTGGCGTGTCTTACATGATCGAAGATCGCAAGATGATGATGCGACTGTTTCCTGAATTATTCAGGAGATATTCCATCGCACCTGTCGAGCACTACCCACAAGTGTTAAAAAATAATTTACGTGCTGTTGCTCAACCTGGCATAAAAGATCCCACGGTAGTTCTATTGACACCTGGCGCTTATAACAGCGCCTATTTTGAGCATGCTTTCTTAGCTCAACAAATGGGAGTAGAACTTGTCGAAGGACAAGACCTATTTGTCCGCAATAACGCGGTTTATATGAGAACCACTGAAGGACCTAAACGAGTCGATGTAATTTATCGACGCATTGATGACGAATTTATTGATCCTCTAGCATTCAACCCCGACAGCATGCTAGGTGTGCCCGGCTTGTTCTCGGTATATCGGAATGGCGGGGTAACTCTTGCTAATGCAGTAGGTACGGGCGTGGCTGATGATAAGTCAACCTATATCCGCGTCCCTGACATGATTAAGTTCTACCTTAATGAGGAACCCATTCTTGCTAACGTTCCCACTTATGAATTGAGCAAGCCTGAGGATTTAAGCTATACATTAGATAACTTATCTGAATTGGTTGTAAAGGAAGTTCAAGGATCTGGTGGCTACGGCATGTTAGTTGGACCTACCGCTAGTCAAGCAGAGTTAGATTCTTTCAAACATAGAATTCTAGCTAATCCTAGCAACTATATTGCTCAACCTACCCTATCACTATCCACCTGCCCCACTCTTGTAGAGAAAGGTATTGCACCACGCCACGTTGATTTACGTCCATTTGTTTTATCTGGCGATAAGGTTAGTTTAGTGCCAGGTGGATTATGTCGGGTTGCCATGAAAGAAGGCTCTTTAGTAGTTAACTCTTCGCAAGGAGGTGGCACGAAAGATACCTGGGTTCTTCAAGATAAAGCTTGTGAACATGCCTCATCCCCCATCGATCACGAAGCGGGAGTTATGACATGTTAAGCCGTACAGCTAATCATTTGTATTGGATGGCTAGGTATATTGAACGAGCTGAGAATATGGCTCGTATCTTAGATGTCACCGAGAACATGGCACTTGTACCCAACGCTGCCATTAACGAGGCAGCATTATGGTGGCCAGCATTAGAAATTTCTGGAACTTCTGACACATTCAGAGAAAGTTCAAAGGAATATAACTCGGCTAACGTGATTCATTACCTAGCCATGGATCGCAACAACCCATCGAGCATTTACTCAACCCTTTATAGTGCACGTGAAAATGCTCGAGCCGTGAGAGTCGCCCTAACAACGGAAACTTGGGAGAACATCAACGCCCTATGGCTAGAGTTCAGTCAATTTGATGAAAATGCCTTAGACATGAATCAACTCCATGACTTCTGCGATTGGGTCAAATCACGATCACATTTATTCAGAGGCGTGAGTGCTGGCACGATGCTACAAGACGATGCTTATCAATTTTTAAGATTAGGTACATTTATTGAGCGTGCTGACAATACCGCAAGAATCCTTGATGTGAAATATCACCTGTTACTACCCAAAGAAGAGGAAGTGGGCGGTGGTGTTGATTATTACGAATGGAGCTCGATCCTAAGGTCTGTATCAGCCTTTCAAGCATACCAAAAGATATTTAATGACACCATTCAACCCTGGAATGTGGCCGAACTATTAGTTCTCCGAAAGGATATGCCCCGCTCACTCCACGCCTGTTTCTTTGAGATATCTAGGATCTTAGATAGCGTGACTCGTGGTCGGCATATGGAATGCAAGCGAATAGCTGGAGAAATTCATTCGAGCTTAATGTATGGGCGAATGGATCATATTTTCCAAAATGGCTTACATGAATTCTTAACTGAATTCATTGACCGTAATCATGAGCTAGGCGCAGAAATCCAAAATACCTACCTCAATGTCCATGCTGCGTAAATTAAATAACTATGCAATTAACTATTAAACACACCACTCAATACCAATACGCAGACCCTTTGCTTTATAGCATTCAACAACTGAAACTGACGCCTCAGAATGGGTTCGGTCAACGCGTAAAAAATTGGTCTATTCAGATGAATGGTCAACCCCAACAGCATATTGATGCATATGGCAATGTGGTTCATACACTGGTGGTTGATAAAAACTTATCAGAGATCAATGTTACTGCTAAAGGTGAAGTGGAAACTGGGCTGCCTCACTCGGAAACACAAGAGCGACTACCTTTAACTATTTACCTTAGAAATACACATCTAACGCAACCTGATGAAAATATTAAAGGCCTTGCAAACTCACTAGAAATTATTAATTCAATAGATAAACTTCAGCAGCTGAGTGAAAAAATTGTGTCACGAGTTCCCTACACCAAAGGCTCCACTAGTGTATTTACTACTGCCTCACAAGCGTTAGATACAGGTCACGGTGTATGCCAAGATCACGCTCATATTTTCATTGCCTGCTGTAGAAGCCTCAATATTCCCTCGAGATATGTGAGCGGCTATTTATTCACTGAACGAGGTGACTTATTAGAAAGCCATGCATGGGCTGAATCTTGGTTGAACGGTATTGGCTGGGTGAGCGTTGATGCATCTAATCAATGCTTAGTCAATGGTACGCATGTACGTTTAGCAATAGGCTTAGATTATCGAGATGCCTGCCCCGTTAGCGGTATTCGCGTGGGTGGAGGAGCAGAGTCGATGAGCGTTGGGGTTGATGTGTCTCAACAAGGGTTGACGGCAAAAAAACAAATTGAGCAAATTCAACAATAAAGAAAGATGATTCATGACCTATTGTGTTGGTGTTTTATTAGACCAAGGATTAGTTTTAGCTTCGGATACACGAACTAATGCCGGAGTTGATCAAGTAGCAATCTTTCCAAAAATGCATATTTTTGAGATTCCTGGCGAGAGAATCATTACTTTGATGACAGCTGGAAATTTGGCTATTACCCAATCTATCGTAAGACGCCTCAGAGAATCCATTGAAAAAAATGACGGCCCTCATCTACATAATGTTGATTCATTATTTGCAGCCACTAGCCTTGTTGGAGATGAAGTGAGGTTCGCATTTGAAAAAGATGCCGAGCACCTCAAGAACCATCATGCTGACTTTCAGGTCAGCATCATCGTAGCTGGGCAAATCAAAGGAGAGAAGCCACGGTTATTTAGCATTTATAACGCAGGTAATTTTATTGAAACGAGTGCTGAAACACCCTATTTCCAAATTGGTGAAACCAAATATGGCAAACCAATTATTGACCGCGTAGTACGACACGACACTAGCCTTATGGATGCCGTGAAATGCATCCTAATTTCATTTGATTCAACTATTAGAAGCAATATATCTGTAGCAGCTCCTATCGATGTCATGATGTACAAAACCAATTCATTTCAATCGAATCTTAAACAACGAGTCTTAGAAAGTGATCCTTATTACTCCTCTATTAGAAAAGGTTGGGCAGAGGGTTTGAAGACGGTATTTACAGAATTACCAAATCCAGATTGGGGTAAGTAATCAACAAATAATATAAAGAATTCAGTCCATTAAATGTCGGGTTACCCGACATCCTCCATTGAAATCCATAAAACTCCACGAGTACCCAATCACACCAATAATTGGCGTGACTAATTACTACCCCTAAGAAGAGTCAATTTATTTATTTAAAATCAATTAGTTATTGGAGGCGGAACCCAGAATCGAACTGGGGTACACGGCTTTGCAGGAACGCTGTTGATTTATAAGGGTTTTTTATTCAACAACAAGCCTTGTATCGTATTCGATGTCCTTTTTGCAGACTCGAACTTGGAGTCTAGTAAAGCCCTTTGGATCTCGAAATTTATCTACAGGCAGTTGAATGACGAATGTCGGGATTCCCGACAAATTTCATAGTAATTAGCACCAATAAATCTGATGGAAGCATCTGAAATATATAGAGAAATGCCTTAGACTGCGTTCAATCATATAAAAATTAGCCTTGGATTAGAAATAATGAGACAAAAAAAACAATTAGCCATTATTGGTGCCGGCATTTCAGGCCTAGGTTGTGCTTACTATCTTAGAGAAAATCCACACATTGAAATTACTATATTTGAAAAAGAATCTCGTTTAGGCGGACATAGCAACACGATTGATTTTTTAGACCAAGGTAGCAATAAAACATACGGAATTGACACAGGATTTTTGGTTTTTAACCGCCGCACATATCCACATTTATTACAGTTATTCAAAGAACTTGATGTGCCAATTGCTGACTCTGAAATGTCATTTTCGGTATCTATACCCACAAATGGAAATAGTTCCCCATTAGAGTGGGCAGGAACCGATCTCAATAGTATTTTTGCGCAAAGACATAATTTGTGGAATTTTGATTTTTTAGGGATGCTAAAAGACATTATTAGATTTAATAAATTAGCTAAAACTATTGCCCGAAATAATGAATTAACTGACTTTACAGATAAAGCTCAAGAATCAGTTGAAGAGTTTCTTGTCAAACATAAATTTGGCTCCCCCTTCAAAAATTGGTATTTATTACCAATGATCGGTGCCATCTGGTCTTGCCCTGTTAGCGAAATGATGCAATTTCCAATTAAGACTCTGATTCATTTTTGTGACAACCATGGCTTACTAAATATTATTGACCGACCTCAATGGCTGACTGTTGATGGCGGCTCACGTGAATATGTTTCGCGCTTAGTCAACAAATTAAAAAGCAGCGGCATCAAGATTGATCACAAGGCAATCAGCCAAGTTGATCGAACACTGAATGCAGAGAAAATAACTTTAACTTGTGATTCCGGGGAGCAGCTTGAGTTTGATGAGGTTGTTTTCGCTTGCCATAGCGATGAAACCATAAAAATACTGAAAGATGCCAGCAAAGAAGAACGAATGATTCTTTCATCAATTCCCTACCAGAAAAATACTGCTTATCTACATATAGATGAATCATTACTACCAAAGAATAAAAAGGCTTGGGCAGCATGGAATTATTCCTCTAAAGCCTTAGGCTCTAATGGCAATGATGTTGCCTCTCATGTATGCGTTCATTACCTGATCAACAAACTACAGCCCCTACCTGATTATCTTAAAAATCAATCTATTATTGTTAGCTTAAATCCCCACACATTACCCAAAGAGTCGTTAACTCAAAGAGTCATTCATTACTCGCACCCCCTATTTGATGGTGCAGCCATCCATAGCCAAAAACAATTACCCTTGATTCAAGGAAAAAACAATACTTGGTACTGTGGTGCATGGACCGGCTATGGCTTTCATGAGGACGGCCTGAAATCTGGTGAATTAGTGGCAATGGATATTCTTGAATCGATCAATTCTGAGATATCAAGTGAATCATTCCCATCAGAAAAAATTTAATTATGGCAAGCTTGAATTCAGCTTCGATCTGTTTTGGTGAGGTTTTACACAAAAGAACAAAACCAAAGAAAAATGCTTTCAGGTACCAAGTATTTTTCTTGAGAATTCCCATGCGATCACGAAATACTGATAGAACCCTTTTATCTAAATCAGGGGTTGGGGACAATTCTTTCTCATGGATTTCTTTTTATGATCGCGATCATGGTCAAGGCGACCCAGATGCACTTGCTTGGATTGAAAATAAATTAAAAAAATCAAATATCAATGATGTTGATGGCGAAATTTGGCTACATACCTTCCCTAGAGTTTTGGGATATGTCTTTAATCCAGTTAGCTTCTGGTTCTGCCAAAACTCTGAAGGCCAAATCAAAGCCATTGTGGCTGAAGTCAACAATACTTTTGGCGATAGACATTGCTACTTATTAAAGCCCCATCAAAAAAATCAAATCCAATATGGTGAACCTCTAACCGCGGATAAAGAATTTCATGTATCACCTTTTTTTGATGTGTTAGGTCATTATGTATTTCGGTTCATGAGAAAAGAAACATCTTCAAGTGATGCACAAAATGTCTCGGGAATTGAATACTGGCACGACACAGAGCTTTTACTTAGCACTAGCATTAGCGGGAGGGAACTGCCATTAACGAAAGTCAATATTGTTAAATCAATCGTTAAGTTTCCACTGCTAACATTTGGAGTTATTTTAAAAATTCATTGGCAGGCCATCAAACTTTGGTACAAAGGCGCTAAATTCTACAGCCGGCCAACATCAACGGGATCCGAAATAAAGTAACTTATGCTGCATAAACATACTAAAAAAATATTCCAGCATCTATCAAAAATACAAGGGGGGCAATTACACCTCACCCTACCTAATCAGCATCAAGAAATTTTTGGAAACCTCGATAATTACCCCAATGGAAAAGCTATTGAATTAACTATCAATGACTGGAAAGTCTTAAAGTTAATCATTTCACGCGGGGATATTGGCTTTGCAGAGTCTTATATACAAGGACTTTGGGAAACCAATAATTTAGAAGGTCTTATTAGACTTATATTAATAAATAGAAAAACTCTAGAGAATTTGATCTATGGATCTTTTTTAGGTTCTATTTTTTATCGAATAAAACATTTTTTCCATAAAAATACTCGCTCAGGAAGTAAAAAAAATATCCATGCGCATTACGACTTAGGTAATGAATTTTATAAATTGTGGCTCGATCCCAGCATGATGTACTCAAGCGCATTATTTGAAGGAAATTTTTCTCAAAGCCTCGAATCAGCTCAATCTGCAAAAATTCAGAAGATTTTGGGGGAACTCAAATGCTCTCCCAATGAAAAAGTATTAGAAATCGGTTGTGGCTGGGGAGGTTTTATGGATGCCAGCCTCAATCAAGGTCTAAAAATAACTGGCCTAACCCTCTCTCACGAACAAAAGAAATATATTGAAACCAAATTCTCCAGCACCACGAATGCGGAAGTGCTGTTTATGGACTACAGGGATAGCATGGAACAATACGATGGAATTGCCTCCATTGAAATGTTTGAGGCTGTTGGAGAGGCTTATTGGCCGGACTACTTTGATACCTTATATCGCTGCTTAAAACCCGGAAAGCGAGCTGTTATTCAAACCATCGTGATTGATGATCAGCTATTTGAAAAATATCGAAATGAGACTGATTTTATTCAACAGTATATTTTCCCTGGTGGCATGCTGCCATCTGCAAACGTATTCAAAGATCATGCAAAACGTGCCGGATTGCAATTAGTCAACCAATATGCATTCGGGGAAGACTATGCGGAAACCTTAAGAATATGGAGCAAGTCATTTAATGCTCAACTGCATAAAATTCACCAACTGGGTTTTAAAGATGAATTCATTCGATTGTGGAATTTTTATTTAATGTACTGCGCAGCAGGATTTGCAGAGAAAAATATTGACGTGATTCAATTTACGTTGGAAAAGCCTCATGAAGAAATTTGATCAGAGTCTTAAAGACTTTCAAAATAAAAATGTTTGGATTATCGGAGCCTCATCAGGAATTGGAGAAGCTTGCGCCAAAAAACTTAGTGCGCTCGGCGCCAACCTAATCATCTCTTCTAGATGTTCAGAATCTCTAGAAAAAGTTGTACTTACCTGCCAACAATTACATATTAATAAAGCTAAGCCACACATCATCCCAATAGATGTCACGGATGATCAATCGGTTCTTGCAGCATGCCATCTGGCCTTCAACCACAGCCCCAAGATTGACCTATTGCTGCTGTTATCTGGCATTTATGAGCCCATGCGAGCAGATCAATTTGAATTCTCAAAGGCATTTAAAACTGTCAATACTAATTTGCTTGGCGTCATGAGAGTCATTGCCCAAGCTATTCCTCATATAATCACCCAACAGAACGGGCATATTGCCATCACAGCTAGCGTTGCTGGTTACAGTGGCTTACCTAATGCTCTTAGCTATGGCCCCACTAAAGCAGCTCTAATTAACTTTACTGAATCGCTTTACTATGACCTAAAACCCAAAGGTATTAGCGTTCATTTAATTTCACCTGGTTTTGTAGAAACACCAGCTACAGCTATAAATGACTTCAAAATGCCAGCACTTATTACCTCAGAAGTTGCTGCCACAGAAATTATTAAAGGGCTTCAGCGAGGTGAATTTGATATTCACTTCCCTAAGAAATTTACCTATTTCATGAAATTTTTAAGAATTATTCCTTACTCCCTCTACTTTTGGATTCTAAAAAAATTCATCAAGATATAAGGCGCTGTCAATATGTCCGATTTACTTTTGCAAAAGCTCAAATCACTTCAATATGAATATGAACATATTGAAATAAATCGTATAGACCAACTAATGGCACACTATTCAATCGATGCTATTTTTAAAGATCCTTTCCAAACAGTTTCGGGCAAAGAAGCTATTGCTCATGTTTTCAGGAAAATGTTTGACCAACTGAATAGCCCATCATTTAAAGTCCTATCAACAATCCACAATAGCTCAGAAGCATCCATCTTTTGGGAGTTTAACTTTCAATTTAAACGGTGGAATACGGCCCCTCAAAGCTTAAAGGGAGTAAGCTGGTTAACGTTTAATGAACTAGGGCTCATTACATCCCATATTGACTACTGGGATCCTTCTGAAGGTATCTATGAAAAGTTACCTGTTTTAGGTCATTTGATGCGTTTTCTTAAAAAGCAAGCTTAAGAAAATTAATTTCAATAACGGTCAAATTACTTATGCCATTACTCCCTAACCCCTTCAAAGCATTAGTTATAGGCTCATCAGGGGCCATCGGACACTCATTTTTAGAGTTACTATCAAATCATGCATCTTGTCAGGAAGTTATTGGCATACACCGTCACTCAACAATCGCGATTAACTATCTTGAACCCAGTTCAATCGAGTTAGCCGCCAAAGCACTCATCTCTGAAGGCCCTTTTCAACTGATCATTAATACAATTGGCGCCTTACATACCAATCAATTCATGCCAGAAAAGAAACTGGATGATCTCGACCCTATCTATATGATGGAGTTAATGAACATTAACTCCATTGGTCCAGCACTAACGATTCGTCATTTTTCAAAATTACTTGATCCTAAAAACAGCCTGATGATCACTCTATCCGCTAAAGTTGGTAGCATTGAAGATAATCGATTAGGTGGCTGGTATAGCTACCGGGCATCAAAGGCAGCCTTAAACATGTTAATCAAAACTGCTGCTATTGAATTAGCAAGAACTCAACCCAATACAGCATTGATTGCACTTCATCCCGGAACTGTTAATTCCAAACTATCCAAACCTTTTAGAGGCGAGCAAATCGGGCGAACCCCGGATGCTGCGGTTAAAGATATGTTTCAGGTCATTAAAAATATTGAGAAGGAAGATACGGGTACCTTCCTCTCCTATCAAGGCGAAAAGTTGCCCTGGTAAAGCATTAACACTGATTGATCAGCTCAATTGAAATCAGCTTATTTTGCTTTTTCGCCTACAAGCCTCTGAACAATACTTAATAGATTCCCAATTTTTTTCCCAGGACTTTCTCCAAGTCATTTCTTTATGGCAAGCCACACATAACTTGGAGGGTAAATAACTTTTATTTCCTTTATGCTCTTGCTTCATAAGCCAACTTTAAATCTCATTTAAATTATCTAAAATTTTATGTGCATGAGATGCTATAGCACGCTGATCTTCGACACTAATTCTTGATAAATTCGCTGTCATTAATCTACTGCGGGGATTAGCTTCCAGTTGTGCGCGGTGTTTAATTAAAAAATTCCAATATAAAGTGGTTATAGGGCAAGCATTCTCGCCGTACCTGACATCTGGTTTATATGGGCAAGTATCACAATAATTACTCATCCGCTTTACATATGCACCACTTGCAATATAGGGCTTACTAGTGAATCGACCACCATTAGCAAACAAGGCCATTCCTGCTGTATTTGGTAGCTCAACCCACTCTATAGCATCGACATAAATTGCCAAATACCAATCGCATACTTCAGAAGGTAAGATTTCCGCCAACAAGGCAAAATTACCTGTAATCATCAAACGTTGAATGTGATGAGCATAACCATATTTCAAGGTTTGACCAATCGCATCACGCATGCAAGCCATCTGAGTATGCCCATCCCAATACCATTTCGGCAATGCTCTAGTGTGGCTGTAGTAGTTATCCTCTGCCATTTTTGGCATATCTAGGTAATACATACCTCGTACAAACTCTCTCCACCCCAAAATTTGCCGGATAAACCCTTCTACCGTTGATAAATCTAAACTATATTTTTTCCATGCCCCTAGAACAGCGTTAATAACTTCGCGAGGATTGAGTAGTTTCAAGTTTAATGAAGTAGACAATACGGAATGCCACCCAAAAGGGGTTTTAGTCCACATGGCATCCTGAAAAACACCAAAATTTCTTAATCGATAGTCTATAAAGTACTGCAAGCCCTCTAATGCTTGAGCTCTAGTTACTGGCCAGTTGAAATATTCTAATGACCCTGGATGATCCTTGTAATTGTTCTTTACATAAGCAAGAACATCTAATGTAATTTGATCTGGCTGAAATTGAATAGGCCCATCCACCATACCTGGACCTTTTTTAGGGTAGGGTTTTCGATTGTCTTGATCAAAATTCCACTGCCCACCCTCGGGCTCACCATCAGCATCTATCAAAATATGATGGGTTTTACGCATCTGGCGATAAAAATATTCTAGCCTTAGTTCTTTTTTATTACTGGCCCATTCGCGAAATTCTTGATGCGTACAAAAGAAATGATTATCTTCATACATTACTAAAGAAATTTTCAACTCTTCGACCAATTGCTCAATAGCTTTTTTAAGGCGCCACTCACCAGGCTCCACACAAACGAGACAATTAATTTTCTTCTCAATTAATTGATTTTTTAAAATATCAATAATTGAAAGGGGTGATTCTTTGATATAAGTAAGCGGGTACTGAAGAGATCTTAATTCCTCAGAAAAATGTCTCATCGCAGATAGAAATATTGCAATTTTTGCTTGATGAGACCAAACATAAGTTGCCTCTTCTGAAGACTCAATCATGATTAACTCATCAGATGATGGGTTAAATTCCTTTAAGGCCACCCCCTGAAGATCTAACTGATCTCCCAATATCAGAATCAGTCTTTTTGCGTCACTCATGGATGCTTATATTGTGTAGGGCAGTAGGCTCGACGCACAGACTCTCCTCGAAGAGCCAAGTGCTTTGTTGATCTGCCAGTTACTCTTTTTCGCCATAACTCAAATGAACGGCGCTTCAATGAATATCGCATCAATTCAATAACTTGGGGCTCAGAAATTCCAAAACAGTGCTCAATAGCATCAAATGGGGTCCTGTCCTCCCAAGCCATTTCAATGATGCGAGATAAATCAGCATCAGAGAGTTTATTCAAATTAATTTTTAACATTCTGCAAGTTTAAGACTTATTTACTAAACTAGCGTAGTCTAAAAATGTTAAAAATTACCTTTATTAAAATCATTTAATGCTTGGAAAAATTCGCAAAAAAATAATTGCCGAGCAGGCGCACCAAAATAGAGCAAATGACACCTTGATTTGCCCCCTTTGTGAGAGGGCTATTCCTAACTCTCAAAAAGATGCTCACCACCTGATACCCAAATCAAAAGGCGGAAAAGTGACTGAGTACCTTCATAGAATATGTCACAGGCAAATTCATGCACTATTTACTGAAACTGAATTAGCGGCTCAGTTCAATACTGCAGAAAATTTAAAAGTACATCCGGAAATAGTTAAATTTATTAAATGGGTTAAAACCAAACACATTGACTTTTATGAAAGAACATCTAAGAGCAGCAGAATTAAAAAGAACTAAATGGGGTAGGATCTCCCTTGACTCACCCTCATAATAATTGGGGTAGCAAAAAGCCAAACAATCGAAATCACTAGCAAAGATTTATTTGGGTAATCAAAGTGGCCCGCACCTAGCGAGACACCCGCCCAATAAGAAAGTGGTCCCATGACGCTGCCAAAAATTGCTGCCAAAACCAACCTATCTTTAAGCCAACTTAATGAGTGGTTAACTGTACTTAAGAAGCCAGCCCAAATAACCCAAATCCATACAGGAGATATAGCCTTCCAATAATTGGTAGTAAATGAAATGAGGTTCAACTGAATTAACAACGTATCAACAACTATACCGAGCAAGATGCCTTTAACTAGTAACTCAAAGTCTCTTCTTGGTTCGTGACCTTGATATATGTTTATCGCTACCCCAAATAACCCCAGAACAATAGCTAAGCATTCATGATTGGTTGCAGCCCCATAAATGCATGCAAACTAAATCAATTGAAAAATAATGAAATTAATTATTTTCTTCATTTGAATTAATGCCGCTTATAAAAGGCTAAAGTCACCTCCCCCAAGTAAAAGCCAAATTTACTCATCTTGGCTTTATTCAACATCACATGTTCATCCATCTGATACATCCAGTCATCAAACTGAACGTTATAAACAGTTCCATCTACAGGTAAAGCAAGGGTATATGTCCAGTTAAGCGCATTTCCACCCACTTCACCCAAAGCAGCTCCAACTACATCATCTGCAACGCCCGAATATTTACCCGGGGAAACCTCAGTTAAAGTCCATACTCTTTTTTGTTTTACTCCATCAGAATAAGTAAAGGACTCATCGAGAACTCCAACTTTTTTACCATCAACAACACGCCACTTAGCGTCCATGACAACCTTAAATCGCTTAACAAGCTTTCCTGATCGATCTGTAAAAATACCATGGGCATCAATAACACCATTGAAATATTCGGATAAATCTAATTTAGGTTGCTGCCCTGAATAATCCTGCACTTTAGGCGATGAACAACTAATTAAGGCTAACGAAGCAATGCTCATCAAAAATACATTTTTAAAGAATTTCATCATGCTCCAAATCATTTTATTTAATAGGGTTACTAATACAGTCTGAAAAACCATATCTATAACTTAATTGAAAAAGGCGTGAAATTCGTTTTCCAATCAAAATAATCTTCATGCTCAACCTTTTTTAACCAAGCAACTATTTTGTAGGTAACAGGAGTCATGACAACTTCCCAACCAGATTTAAGCAAGTATTGAGCCACAGCAACGGCAATAATCTGATCCACTGCCCAAATGCCGTAAAAAGCGATTACATAAAAAATGGATGAATCAACTAACTCTCCTACCAATGTTGATCCAATCGTTCTAGTCCACAAATAACGGCCATGCGTTGCCAATTTCATCTTTGCGAGTACGTATGAATTTGCAAAACTACCACAGGAAAAAGCAATCAAAGAAGCAAGAATGATTCGCCACGTATTACCAAAAACTGTTTCTAGACCATCTTGATAGTGACTCATATAAGATGAAGAATCTGGTTTTAGCGATAAAACAACTACAGACATGAATGCTGCAAAAGCCAGCGCAGAAAAACCTGCCCACACAGCTCTTCGATCATATTTATAACCGTAAACTTCTGTAAAGATATCTCCGAATAAATAAGTTATCGGAAAGAATAAGATGCCAGCGCCATAACTTACCGTACCTAAGTAAGGCAAATCAATCACAGCCACCTTTCCAGCCCCAATTAAATTGGAACAAAGCAGAGCTGCGATAAAAGCTGCTAACAGCAAATCATAGTATTTATGTTTAACCATTTAAGGAATGTAAGGCAATTTAAAGAACTCTGCATATAGATGATGCTGTATTAACAACTCAAACCCTTATATCGGGAGACGATTAAATTCAAAAATGTAATGTAGATATCGATTATTTAGATAATCAATATTAAATTAATCAATTTGATTAATAATTAAATACCAAGGAAGATAACCAAACCAAAACCAACTATTGAAGGAGTTTGGCATGAATGACACAGATTATTTATCAAAAAAATTAAATGTTCTAGGCTATCAGCTAGAACAAATCTTTAGTACTTACTACTGGACAGCAAAATAATTGAATAACCAAAGGAGATAAACATGACCTCAAAAGGAATGTGCCCAGTTACTCATGGCGCCAACACACATTTAGAAAATACACCGATGGCTTGGTGGCCCAAGTCTCTCAATCTGGATATTCTTCACCAGCATGACACTAAAACTAACCCCATGGGGCCATCATTTAATTATCGTAATGAGTTAAAAAAGCTTGATGTAACTAATCTCAAGAAAGATGTGCGAGACCTCATGACAAATAGTCAAGATTGGTGGCCAGCAGATTGGGGGCACTATGGCGGCCTCATGATTCGAATGGCCTGGCATTCTGCGGGTAGTTATCGTATAGCTGATGGTCGCGGTGGTGCTGGCACTGGAAACCTACGCTTTGCGCCACTAAATTCTTGGCCAGATAATGGTAATCTCGATAAAGCACGCAGACTCTTGTGGCCTATCAAAAAGAAGTATGGCAATAAAATCAGTTGGGCAGACCTCATGATTTTAGCAGGCACAATTGCCTATGAATCGATGGGCCTTAAGACTTACGGCTTCTCATTTGGCCGCGAAGATATCTGGCATCCAGAAAAAGATATTTATTGGGGTTCTGAAAAGGAGTGGCTACAAAAAAGTGGTGGCGAAGGCTCACGCTACTCGGGTGAGCGAGACTTAAAAAACCCCCTTGCCGCAGTCATGATGGGATTAATTTATGTCAATCCAGAGGGTGTTGATGGAAATCCCGATCCCCTTAAAACAGCTAAAGATATGAGGGTAACTTTTGCTCGGATGGCTATGAATGATGAAGAGACTGTTGCCCTTACAGCTGGCGGTCATACTGTAGGTAAAGCTCATGGAAACGGTCATGCTGCCAATTTAGGGCCCACCCCCGAGGCTGCGCCAATAGAAGAGCAAGGTCTTGGCTGGGCTAATCATAAGACTCGTGGCATCGGTAGAGATACAGTCACCAGTGGCATTGAAGGTGCATGGACAAGTAATCCAACTTACTGGGATAACGGTTACTTCCGCTTATTACTAGGCTATGACTGGAAACTCACCAAGAGTCCAGCGGGCGCTTGGCAATATGAGCCGATCAATATTAAGGAAGAAGATATGCCAGTTGATGTTGAAGATCCAAATATTCGTCGTATGCCAATGATGACTGATGCGGATATGGCCCTCAAGATGGATCCAGAGTATCGCAAAATCTCTGAAAAATTTGCTAATGATCAGACCTACTTCTCTGAGATATTTGCAAGAGCTTGGTTTAAATTAACCCATCGTGATATGGGGCCAAAATCAAGATACTTTGGACCAGATATTCCTAAAGAAGATCTGCTCTGGCAAGATCCGATCCCTGCTGGCTCAAAAGACTATGGCATTGAGGCAGTAAAGAACAAGATCAAGGCTAGTGGCTTATCCATAAGTGAGATGGTCACAACGGCATGGGATAGCGCTCGTACTTATCGTGGATCAGATATGCGCGGCGGCGCAAATGGCGCAAGGATTCGCTTGTCACCTCAAAAAGATTGGGCTGGCAATGAACCCGAGCGCCTTGCAAGAGTCTTGACTGTATATGAAAAGATTTCCAAAGAGTCTGGCGCAAGTATTGCAGATATTATTGTTCTTGCGGGTAATATTGGCATCGAGCAAGCATCCAAAAATGCAGGCTTCGAAGTCAAAGTACCATTTAAACCGGGTCGTGGCGATGCTCTTATAGAGATGACTGACATTGAATCTTTTTCCGTTCTAGAACCCTTGGCGGATGGCTTCAGAAACTGGTTGAAAGAGAACTATGTTGTAACACCAGAGGAGCTACTATTAGACCGCAGCCAATTAATGGGGCTCACAGCTCAAGAAATGACAGTGCTAATTGGTGGCATGCGTGTTCTTGGAACAAATTATGGTGACACGAAGTATGGCGTATTTACAGATAAGATCGGCACATTGACCAATGACTTCTTTGTGAATCTGACTGATATGAGGTATTCATGGAAACCAACTGGCCGCAATAGCTATGACATTATTGAGCGTAAAACTGGGAAAACAAAATGGACAGCTACTCGCATTGATTTAGTATTTGGCTCAAACTCTATTTTGCGAGCTTATGCTGAAGTCTATGCCCAAGATGACAACAAGGAGAAGTTTGTGAATGATTTTGTTGCCGCCTGGAGCAAAGTCATGAATGCTGATAGATTCGAATAACTCTTCACCCTAGTGATGATAAAAAAGAGGGGGCAATACCCCCTCTTTTATCTTATAAGAAAATAAATCTAGAATTGATTTGTCAGTGCTTAGCCAATAATTTTTCTGTATAAGCAATTGCCAATGCTGAAACAACAAAAGTTAAATGGATTAAAGTTTGCCATAACAAGGTCTTATCATCCATGCTTGGGGCATTAATAAATGTTTTAAGAAGATGAATTGATGAGATACCAATAATAGCTGTAGCCAGCTTCACCTTTAATACACCGGCATTGACGTGAGACAACCACTCAGGCTGATCAGGATGATTCTCCAACTCAAGCCTAGAGACAAAAGTTTCCCAACCACCAACAATGACCATTACCAATAAATTTGAGATCATTACAACATCAATCAACCCCAATACAATCAGCATGATTTCAGTTTCAGTAGTACCGCCCTTATTCACCATCATTTGAATGAGGTGAACTAGCTCATTCCAGAACTGAACAACATAAATACCCTGAGCGATGATCAAGCCAATATAAAGAGGTGCCTGGAGCCAACGGCTCATAAAGATCCAGCGCGGTAGCGGTCTTAAATTAGACTCAATGGATTCAATCGTTTTGTCACTTTTATTATTCATAAAACCCCATATACGAAAAAGTAGCTAATTTAATTAAAGCATGCCTCAAAGAATATTGTCAGATAGATTTGTAACCCTAACCGGCAAAAATCTTATTAGTTTATATCCCACCCATTAAATGTCGGGTTACCCGACAAACTTAGATACCTAATAATCGCCTAGTTTGATGTCTAGTTCGGGCAATTTGACTACCACGCCCCCTAGCATGACCAGAAAAATCCTTAACATATAAATCCCCTAAAGGTAAATGTTGATATGCTACCTGAAACTCTTTAAGCAATGAAAGTCCTAGAGGCCAAGGGCCATATCCAGAGGCAATATTGATGTGCCCAGCTGACTTTAGTATTAATAATCGACTACCCCAACACTCAGACCAAAGCTGAATCGTTGTTAACTTCATCCATGGATCATCATCACTAGCCACTACCAATGTTGGAAATGGTAATTTATGAACTGGAATTAAAGCTCTAATACTCTCAATAGGATTCCAATCAGACTTATCTCTAATACCAGTTAAAGTAAATCTCTCAGGATCTGCCGGAGCTACCAACATAAGCCCTGCAACACGATCAGGTCGATCTACGGCTGCTGAAATAGCTGCCAAACATCCAAAGCTGTGGGCAACAATCCAAAGCGCCCCCACTGAATTATCAATAGCATCCCTTACGTTATCAGCCCACCTAGCTAGAATGGGGCTATCCCAATCCTGCTCAACTCTTATCGACATTGTGTGATTCTCAATCCAAGTCTGCCAGTGAGCATCACCGCTACCTTTATATCCTGGGACTATAAGTACATTTGGTTTTGACATAACTCGACAATGTACGCTGAAATTCTTACCATTCAAAATAATTAAATCAGCTGAGCTTATGAGTGGATTGCTTATATATTTTTCTTAGTTCCAGACATATTGATAAGAATTTAGTATTTAATCAAACCTCATTAAGGAACCAAACCATGTTTGCATATGAAATCTTGTTAGGCGTATCGCTAGTCTTTAGCTTAGCGTTCTACATAGCAGCTAAAGGATCTGCCGATAGATTTTTAGATGGGGAGTGAATTTATGTCTACTGATAATAAATCCAACGTAAAAACTTTAATAATTGGACTTACTTTAACTACAACTTCGGGTTACTGGTTGTTGAGTAGATATTCACTAATCCCTGAAAAACCAGACTGGATAGATATTGCAACATTTATAGCATTTCTTATTGGCGCCGCACTTCTTATAGTTGCGACGCCTGGTGAAGAAATTAACTATGATGAAAGATCGCCCTTCTAATCTAGATCCTGATCATTTGAAGGCAATAGCGCTGATTTAATATGAGCCTCAGTTAAATCAGCAGCACATAATTCAATGAACTTATAAGCATAGCCTCTTAAATAATGCCCACGCCGTACAGCAATACGAGTCGTATTATTTTCAAATAAATGAGAACTTGCCAACAAAGTTAATTGAGTATCTCGCTCTTTTTGATAAGCCATTGATGCAATAATGCCAACGCCAAGACCCAATTCAACATAGGTCTTAATGACATCAGCATCTAAGGCAGACATCACAATATCAGGCGTAATATTTGATTTTAAAAATGCCTCATCAATATGTTGACGGCCAGTAAATCCTTCGTGATAAGTCACAATTGGATACTCAGCCACATCTTCCAGTGTCAATTTCTTTATTTTCTCAAGCGGATGACCTTTAGGAACAATCACAGCATGATGCCAACTGTAATAAGGGAAAGTGACCAACTCAGGAACTTGGCTAATTGCTTCAGTTGCAATACCAATATCTGCTTGACCATCCGCCAACAGCTGCGCAATCTCACCGGGACTACCCTGATGCAAAGCTAAATGAACCTTAGGGAAAGCTTGCTTAAATTGACTAACCACCTTAGGCAAAGCATAACGAGCTTGCGTATGTGTAGTCGCAATAGTCAATTGACCTTGATCACTCTTACTGAACTGTTCAGCCAAGTGTTTGATATTTTTAGCATCTAAGAGCATACGTTCAACGATACCTAATAGCTCTTTACCTGGATCTGTTAGACCTAATAGTCTTTTTCCTTTACGAACAAATAACTCAATACCTAACTCATCTTCTAGATCTTTAATGTGCTTACTAACACCTGATTGAGAGGTATAAAGTGCATTTCCAACCTCAGTTAGGTTGTAGTTTCTTCTCACGGTCTCACGAATAATTCTTAATTGTTGGAAGTTCATACTTTGCTCACTTGAGAAGAGTTATCAAATATCTTTAGCTGAGATGGGACAATACGGACTTGCAAGCCCTCCTGAAGGTTTCTGCTAAGCACCTCAGACTTAGGTAATTCAACCTCAAAATGCTGCGGCAAACCTTGATTATCAGAGCCATCTAATGCTGATAGTTCAATTCTTGAATTAACACCAAAAGACAAAATTCGATCGATTCTGGCTGCAACGCCATCAGTTCTACCCACATAGTCCACAATCGTTAGCTCATGAGGTCTTGCAAAAGCAACAACCGGAGTACCACTTGCTAAATCTGTAGCCTCACGGTGATGAATATTGTGCTCCCCTACCTGAATTGCATCTCCATCAACACGCCCATGAAACAGATTCACATTTCCTAAAAATCCATAAACAAATGGGGTTGCTGGCTTCTCATACACCTCATCAGGGCTACCGATTTGCTCCACTTTTCCTTTATTCATTAAGACGACACGATCTGCCACCTCCAAAGCCTCTTCTTGGTCATGAGTCACAAAGATAGAAGTAATGTGTAGTTCATCATGGAGTTTTCGTAGCCAACGACGTAACTCTTTCCTGACCTTAGCATCTAATGCCCCAAAGGGTTCATCCAGAAGTAAGACTTTAGGCTCAACTGCTAAAGCTCTAGCCAAAGCAATACGCTGACGCTGACCTCCAGATAATTGAGCAGGAAAACGATCATGCAACCAATCTAACTGCACGAGATTCAAGAGCTCATGTACTTTTCTAGAAATCTCCGCCTCACTGAGACGTTCCTTTTTATTTTTGACACGCAAGCCGAATGCCACATTATCAAATACGGTCATATGCCTAAATAGTGCATAGTGCTGAAATACAAAACCCACCTGACGTTCACGGACATGACGACTAGATGCATCATCTCCATCCAACAACACCTGACCACTATCAGAAGTTTCCAATCCGGCAATAATGCGCAAGAGTGTTGTTTTGCCACATCCTGATGGGCCCAATAAAGCCACCAACTCTCCAGTTGGAAAGTCTAATGACACATTATCTAAAGCAACAAAATCGCCAAAAGATTTATTGATATTTTTTACTTGAATACTCATAGTTGCCCTTCAATTAGCGGTTCTGCATGTGTTTCTGAGCGAAGACGCCACTCCACATAGGTTTTAACGGCTAGAGTCAATAACGCTAGTAACGCCAAGATGGATGCCACTGCAAATGAAGCGGCAAAGTTATATTCGTTATAGAGAATTTCTACATGAAGTGGGATAGTGTTGGTGTAACCTCGTATATGGCCAGAAACAACAGAGACCGCACCAAACTCCCCCATAGCCCTAGCATTACAAAGAATCACACCATACAATAAACCCCACTTGATATTAGGCAAGGTAACTTTAAAAAATGTTTGCCACCCACTTGCTCCCAATACTGTGGCTGCCTCCTCCTCTTCACGCCCCTGAGCTTCCATAAGAGGAATCAACTCTCGCGCCACAAATGGAAATGTCACAAAAATAGTTGCTAATACAATCCCGGGGATTGCAAAGATAATTTTGATATTTTCACTATCCAACCAAGGACCCAACCACCCTTGCGCACCAAATACCAATACATAGATAAGACCTGCAATCACCGGCGACACAGAAAATGGCAAATCAATCAAAGTAATTAATAAATGCTTGCCCTTAAAGTCAAACTTAGTAATAGCCCAAGCCGCTGCCACACCAAATATAAGATTAAGAGGCACTGCAATTACAGCAGCAATGAGTGTCAATTTAATAGCGGAAACAGCATCTGGTTCTGTAACTGCTGATAGATAAACATCCCAGCCTTTTTTTAATGCCTCCACAAATACTGAGATGAGTGGCAATAACAAGAAAAATCCAAAGAAACTTAGAGACAAAGCTACTAAAGTGTATTTAACCCATCGCGGCTCAGTAGTCGCTCCACTCTTTTCAAAACGAGAAAGATGACTCATTAACGACTCCTCCCTGTTCGTTTTGCGGTCCATGCTTGCAAAGCATTAATCGCAAACAAGAGAATGAGAGATATAACCAACATGACAACAGCAATCGCCGTTGCTCCTGAATAGTCATACTGTTCAAGCCTCGTAATAATCATTAAAGGCGTAATCTCTGAAACTAAAGGAATATTGCCTGCGATAAAAATGACTGAACCATATTCACCTACTGCTCTAGCAAAAGCCAAAGCAAATCCGGTCAGTAATGCAGGCAACAGAATTGGCAAAATAACCAAATGAAAGGTCTGCCAACGGTTGGCTCCCAAACTAGCAGAAGCTTCTTCTAATTCAGTTTCAAGATCTTCAAGAATCGGCTGAACAGTACGTACAACAAATGGCAACCCAATGAAGATCAATGCAATCAAAATCCCTAAAGGGGTAAAAGCCACCTTAATACCTAAAGGCTCTAAATACTGCCCAATCCATCCGTTTTTACTGTAAAGCGCGGTTAATGCAATTCCAGTTACTGCTGTAGGCAAAGCAAAAGGCAAATCAACTAAAGCATCAATGAGCTTTTTACCAAGAAAGTTATATCTCACTAATACCCAAGCTAGCATTAAGCCAAAAATTGCATTAATAAAACCTGCAATAAGAGATAGGCCAAAACTTAATTGATAAGAAGCAACCACACGAGGGGCACTAACAACTTCCCAAAAATGATCGAAACCCGAACTACCCGCTTTCAATGCAACCGCAGATATAGGAATAAGAACAATGAGAGATAGGTAGACCAAGGTATAACCTAAAGATAGATTAAACCCAGGAAATATTTTGTTTTTACTTAATATAGCCATGAACGTAGTCTAGAAATCAATGCCTTGCTTGTGAACTATTTAAATTTGATTAGCTTATGCAAATTATTGATATAAAAAAACCGCCCTGTTACAGGCGGTATAAAGATTGCAGGGAGACTCGTTTAGATTATTTTCTATATAAGCTTATTTCACAATGATCTGATCAAATGTACCACCATCTGAGAAATGTTCCTTCTGAGCTTTTTGCCATCCACCAAATGTCTGGTCAATAGTGAAGAGCTTTACTTTAGCGAATTGATTGGCATACTTAGCAGCGGCTTTGGGCTCACGCGGGCGGTAATAGTGTTTACCAGCAATTTCCTGCCCTTCTGGTGAATAAAGATACTCTAGATAGGCTGTAGCAATTTTTCTTGTACCTTTTCTATCAACCACCTTATCAACGATAGTCACAGGAGGTTCAGCAAGAATTGATAAAGATGGCGTCACAATTTCATATTTATCAGGCCCCAATTCTTTTACAGCCAAGAAAGCCTCGTTTTCCCAAGAAATCAATACATCGCCAATGCCACGCTCAGTAAAAGTCGTTGTAGAGCCTCTAGCACCTGAATCCAAGACTTTCACATTGGCGAATATTTTCTTAACAAAATCTTTGGCTTTTGCATCACTACCACCGGGTTGTTTGAGTGCATAAGCCCAAGCAGCCAAGTAGTTCCAACGCGCTCCACCTGATGTTTTAGGATTAGGTGTAATCACGTCAACACCTGGTTTAGCTAAATCATTCCAATCTTTGATTCCCTTAGGATTTCCTTTACGCACCAAGAAAACAATCGTGGATGTGTATGGCGAAGAGTTATTCTTTAGACGTTTTTGCCAATCTTTAGGTATTAGATTTTTCTCACTCAAAATATCAATGTCATAAGCAAGTGCCAAAGTCACTACATCAGCATCCAATCCATCCAACACGGCTCGAGCCTGTTTGCCAGAACCACCATGTGATTGTTTAAAACCAACATCTTCACCAGTTTTCTTTTTCCAATATTCAGTAAATGCTTTGTTGTAGTCTTGATATAACTCGCGAGTTGGATCATAAGAAACATTTAGTAAAGTTGGCCCCGCAATACCTGTTGCTGAGATACCTAAGCCGATCAATAGAGCAATAATTTGTTTTGAGATTTTCATAACACCTTCCTTTTATCAATGGAGTCAATGTAAAAGGTCAAATAAAAAGAAGGAAGCAAGAAAAAATGCTTAGCTTATGAAAATAAGTTGATTGATGAAAGGCATAAGCCGGTCTATCTTTTCTAAAAAGGATTAGATATGTCACCTGCCAGAAATCAATACAACCCAATTATTAGAAAACTTCTTCAAGAGCATGATGCTTTACCTATGCATTACGTCAATAGAAGAAATGAACTTCAACGTAGACTTCTATTCCTTATGTCTACAGTGAAATACTTAGAAATAACTTAAAAATGTCGGGTTACCCGACATCTTCCATTCAAACCCATAAATCTCCATGAATCACCAATCATGCCAAGAATGAGCGTGACCAATCGCCAAACTGATTATTTGGTAAAAATTTATTTAAAATCAATTATTTATTGGAGGCGGAACCCAGAATCGAACTGGGGTACACGGCTTTGCAGGCCGCTGCATAACCACTCTGCCATCCCGCCAGGGAGGAATTAAAAAGGGAAGCTTTTTAAGCTTCCCTCGTAATTTGGAGCGGGATAAGAGGCTCGAACTCTCGACCTATACCTTGGCAAGGTATCGCTCTACCAACTGAGCTAATCCCGCATAACAACAAGACCGATACTTTAACATATTTTTGGACTATGTCAAATAGCCAATGCAATCAGTGATTTACCCCAAAGCTGCTTGGATTAGCTTAAAAACATCATGATTAAGCGATTTTCCAGGCTTTTTATGGCTTTTAGCTTATAAATCCGTTTTCGCTTTGATTAATGGCCAAGCTTTTTGCAAGTAATAGAACATCGACCAAACAGTTAAAACCGCTGCCACCCAAATTAATGGACGGCCTATGCTAGATGTGTGGAATAGATTAAAGAGCGTGTCGTCATAAAGTAGGAATGGGATGGCCACCATTTGAGCCGCCGTTTTTAATTTACCAACAAAGTGAACCGCCACACTTCTAGACGCACCGATCTGAGCCATCCACTCTCTTAAAGCAGAAATCGTAATCTCACGGCCAATAATGACCAAAGCCACCCAAGCTTCCACACGATCAAAATTAAGTAAGACCAATAGTGCAGCTGCCACCATGAGCTTGTCAGCCACCGGATCTAAGAAAGCACCAAATGCAGACACCTGCCCCCACTTGCGAGCTAAGTAGCCATCTAACCAATCTGTTACTGCCGCACCAATAAAGAAAATCGTAGCCCAAAGATTTTTCTCTGGAAACGTTAAATAGGCTTCCGGTAAATAGAAAATGCCCACCACCAAAGGAATGGTGGCTACTCGTAACCAAGTGAGAAAAATCGGTAAATTAAACGGCATGCGGCTAGGATAAAGGAATTTCTAGTGCAGCTGCTTATAAATTTGCTCAGCTAAAGCTTTAGAGATGCCCTCAACTTGCTGTAACTCTTCCACAGTTGCACCAATCACACCCCTTAAACCACCAAATCTGACGAGTAGTTTTTGGCGCCTCTTGGCACCAATACCTTCAATCTCTTCTAGGCGAGAAACATTTCTTGCCTTCTGCCGCTTCGCACGCATCCCCGTAATCGCAAACCGATGCGCCTCATCACGTATTTGCGCAGTGAGCAATAAAGCAGGACTCTCCAAACCCAATACCAAGGGCTCGCGTTGATCAGCAAAGATAAGTGTTTCTAAACCAACTTTTCTGCCCTCACCTTTGGCAATACCCACAATCAATGAAAGATCCATACCCAACTCATCAAAGACCTGTTTAGCCATCTCTACTTGACCACGCCCGCCATCGACCAGAACAATATGGGGCTGCTTCTCTGGTGGCAACTCTTGAAAGTTAGCGTATCTACGATGCAGCACCTGCCTCATCGCAGCATAATCATCGCCAGGAATAATGTCATTAATGTTGAAACGTCGATACTCTGCTGTTTGCATGTCATGCTTTTGATACACCACGCAAGACGCTTGCGTTGCTTCACCGGAGGTGTGACTGATATCAAAACATTCAATTCTTAAATCTTCGGCATTTTCAATATCCAAGCCCAAAGTCTCGATTAACGATCGAGTCCTAGCTTCTTGACCACCTGACTCACTTAAACGCTTAGTCAATGCAATCTCCGCATTACCTTGCGCCATCATCAACCAATGTTTTCTTTGTCCTTGAGGTTGTCTCAAAATTTGTACTTTTTTTGCTTTACCAACACTGGCTTTTTCGTTAAGGAGCATCTGCAACTCTTCATTCTCAGGCGTGTCTTTGAAGTCTTGAATCACCATGACTTTGGGGATTAAACGCAAGGACTCAGCATCATCACTTAAATAGTGTTGCGCAATGAATGCTTGCATGACCTCATCCGCATCAGGCATGACATCTTCTTTAAATCGGCCCATCTTTGGGAAATAAGCCTTATCCCCCAAATGGCGCCCACCACGCACCATTGCCAAATTAACACAAGCCAAACCACCCTTCATAGCAATAGCCAAAATATCGACATCACCTTCGCCATCAGCAACTGTATCCATGGATTGTTGCTGAAGAATGTTTGATAAATCGGCAATGCGATCTCGCATAGCTGCAGCTTGCTCAAACTCCATGCGCTCACTATGAATGAGCATTGCTTTTTCAAGATCAGCCATCACACTGGCATGATCCCCCTCCAAAAAACGAATCGCCTTATTAACATCATCGGCATAATCTTTTTCACTAATAAGACCAACGCAAGGTCCACTACAACGATAAATTTGGTTGAGCAGGCAAGGTCTAGTTCTGTTTTTAAAAACCGTATCTTCACAAGTTCTAATTTGAAATACTTTTTGCAATATTTGAATACTGTTTCTAACAGCCCAAGCATTAGGGAACGGTCCATAGTATTGATGACGTTTTTCAACTCGCCCACGGTAATAAGCTAAACGAGGATAGTCATGTCCAGAGATCATCACATACGGATATGACTTATCATCTCTAAATAGAATATTAAATGGTGGAGATAGCTCTTTAATGAGGTTGTTTTCTAGCAATAAAGCTTCCGTCTCAGTTCTTGTAACGGTGGTTTGCAATGTATGAATCTTGCTAACCATCCGTTCGATACGAGGTGAGCTTAGGTTGCGCTGGAAATAACTATTAACCCGCTTTTTAAGGTCTTTTGCTTTACCAACATATAAGATTTGCCCCGCTTCATCAAAGAAGCGGTAAACCCCTGGTAAACCAGGTAGTTTTTTTACATCATCCAAAAGGATTGCTGAAGCGTTATTCGACATGCGTTGGGATATTTTCTGTCAAATCGTAGATAACTATGGCGACGCTGGCGTTTGTTGGCGCCTGGCCAGAAGTTTGTCTCAGATGTCTATACATGGTGATGATATCCGCATTCGTTTATTTTGCGATGATTTAAAGGTATTAGACCAAATTGCCCATGGCAACGCCACTCGCTTTGGTGCCAGCCTGGGCATCGAAGTATTACCTTGGCATGATGCCACCAAGATAGACGTGATTGAGAATCCTAATACTGTTGCGGATGTGGTCATCGAGGCCTTTGCCTGCACGATTCCCAAAGAATATATCGATGCCATGGCACTCTCGGTTAAAAAACCACTATGGATCAATCTGGAATATCTCACGGCTGAATCGTGGGCTGATGGGATGCACCTGCTACCCTCCCCCCAAAATAACGGCCTCAATAAATATTTTTACTTCCCAGGGTTTACCAATAAAACTGGTGGAGTTACTTTGGGCGACTGGGATGAAGTAGTGTGTCGTGGAGATATTCCAGAAAGTTTGGCATCCAGCTGGAATTTATGTCGCTCTCATTCAAAAAGAATATCCATCTTTAACTATCGACACGCACCCCTTGAAGCTTGGTTACTTTCTTTAGATCAAGCCGCTCATAGTGCTGGCGACTACGTTGATGTTTTAGTTTGTGCCAGCCAAAATATTTCTAGAGGATTTTTTGATCACGCATTCAAAAACATTCGTTTAATTCAATTACCTTTTGTGCCTCAAGAAGATTACGACTGGCTAGTCGCTCACTGCGACTTCAATCTGGTCAGAGGAGAAGATTCTTTTGTCAGGGCTCAATGGGCAGGCAAGCCTTTTTTGTGGGATATTTACCCACAGGAAGATTTAGCCCACGAAATCAAACTGGAGGCCTTTTTAAAGCTTTATTTTGAAGATGCTTCGAGTGCATTAAGCACCATAGCCATACCCGCCATGAAATGGGCCTCCCCAGAGACCTGGTGGCCCCTTTTGGACACTTGGACCAACCACTCTAAAGCCTGGGCAGCAAAGTTAAGAGCCTTGGGGCCATTAGAGGGTAAAATACTAGACTTTGTGAAATCTCAGGAAATATCGCGATGAAAATTGCTCAAGAACTCCGCGTAGGTAACGTTGTTATGCTCAATGGTCAGCCATTGGTAATCCAAAAAACTGAATACAGCCGTTCAGGCCGTAATGCTGCAGTTGTCAAGATGAAGTTCAAGAACCTCATCACTGAAGCACCTAACGAAGGCATCTTCAAAGCTGACGACAAATTCGAAGTTGTGATTTTGGAACGTAAAGAATGTACTTATTCTTACTTCGCAGATCCAATGTATGCATTCATGGATACTGAATACAACCAGTATGAAGTTGAAAAAGACAATATGGGTGATGCACTGCACTATCTAGAAGATGGCATGCCTGTTGAAGTAGTTTTCTATGAAGGTAAAGCTCTTTCAGTAGAACTACCAACGATTGTTGTTCGTGAAATTACTTATACAGAACCTGCTGTGAAAGGCGACACCAGCTCAGGCCGCGTATTAAAGAACGCCAAGATTGCTACAGGCTACGAGCTACAGGTGCCTTTATTCTGTAACGAAGGCGACAAGATTGAAATCGATACACGTACGGGCGAATATCGTAGCCGTGCCAACTAATGGATCTCATGCATCAATTGCATGATTCATTTTTATAAAACCACCTTTCGAGGTGGTTTTTTTACCCCCACAAAGTAGTCACAAAAAAGTCACAATAGACACCATTGCTCAAAGCATTCAGCAACCTGCTTAGTTTTTAAGCAAACAACCTAGCCTATTGGATTAAGTAGGTTTATGATTGTTTCGGTAGGAGTTATAAACATTTTCTGTGGATAACTATCATGAGCTATAAAACACCCCCCAAACATTTGTATGTTGAGTACATGTATGGTTTTCTGTTTCATTACACAGATCAACCACTTTTCCCAACAACGCCTTCCTATACTCTTGTAAAAGTTATCAAAGAAACAGAAAAAACCTGGGAAGCGCTCTATAAAAATATTGATGACGAAAAAGCAACATTTGTTTTTGACGGCACCATTAAATTAAAAAAACATACCTCATGATCCCATGGTGACAACAGTCACCACGATTGGATTTTTACCCTAAAAATCAAATAGATAAGATCACTCATGTGAGGAGGCGTCGTTTTATCTCAAAATTTGTAAGAAATACAACAGCTAGGGTAATAGTAAACACCTATAACTAAATGTAGTGGTTAGATTACACTTAGCTCACCTTATTGCACCAACAAATATATGAAAAAAATAGTCGACGTTTATAAGAAAAAGGATCGGGCACTGGTTTGGACCTATGTCATTTCCCTAGATAGAAAACAGCTTCCCTCCGGTATTGCCAGTTTTGAAACAGAAGCCCTTCGTTTATCCCTGCTCGATCAGCATGGCACACCAGAAACATTGATGGCAAAAGTTCGCCTAAATTAACTAGCTAATTTAGGCACTTTCTTCAGCACTTCTTTTACAAAGACTGCATCGCCTTCGCAGCTAGCTCAAAGGATTTGAGACGCTTTTGATGATTGTGTATCTGCCCTGCCAAAATCAACTCATCGGCTTGCGTTCTATTTAAGATTTCTCTCAGACCATTCTTAATGGTTTCAAAAGATCCCACCACAGAACAAGATAGCGATTGCATCACGGATGCTTTTTCATGAGGCAACCAAAATGCTTCAATATCATCAATAGGTGCTGGCAACTGTCCTCTGGTATTACGGCGCATACGCACGAAGTTTTGCTGCAGACTTGTAAATAGATATTGCGCCTCTTCATCTGTCTCAGCGGCAATGACATTCACACCCACCATAGCATGAGATTTTTGAGATTGCTTAGATGCTTTAAACATTTGCCTATAAGTTGCTAGCGCATCAAGCAAATAATCCGGCGCGAAATGAGAAGCAAAGGCATAAGGTAAACCTAAGTGAGCTGCCAATTGAGCGCCATATAAACTAGAACCCAAAATCCATAAAGGAACATGCGAGCCAATGCCTGGGATAGCTTTTACTGCTTGATTAGGGTGCAAATCTTCAAAGTAATACTGCAACTCTTGTACATCTTCTGCAAAGCCATCATCACTCCCCATTAAATCTCGTCGTAAAGCTCTCGCCGTCATTTGATCCGTACCTGGTGCACGCCCTAAACCCAAATCAATACGCCCAGGAAATAAAGCATCCAAAGTACCAAACTGTTCCGCAATGACTAGTGGCGCATGATTAGGCAACATAATGCCGCCCGCTCCAACCCGAATTGTCTTAGTTCCAGCAGCCACATGGCCAATCACCACAGACGTGGCAGCACTAGCGTTACCTGTCATGTTGTGATGCTCAGCTAACCAATACCGGGTGTAACCCCAAGCCTCTGCGTGCTGTGCCAAATCACGCGAATGAGATAGCGCATCAGTCGCTGTCATCCCTTCAGGAATTGGCGATAAATCAAGTATGGAATATGGCACGCTCATCAGTATTTACCTTTTAATTCTTTCTGTTTTTTCTGTTTTGTTTTCTGTTTTTTATTTCTATGTTCTTATATTCTTGTTTTTAACTACCCCAAAAGCAATAAAGCCATATGTAACCATATAGCTTTATTGTTGATGTGGGGTTGATAATTAAAGAATCTTTACAGCATCTTTAAAATTCAAACGTGGATTACGTGGATAAACGCCTGCAGGATCAGCCACACCAATATTTAACAAGAAGTTAGCTTTGCAATCACCCTCTGGGAAGAAAGCGGCATTCACGGCATCCGCATCAAAACCAGACATCGCACCACAATCAAAACCTAAAGCACGCACAGCAGTAATCAAATAACCGCCTTGCATCGAGCTGTTACGGAAAGCTGCCTGCTCAGTCAAAGTAGGATTGTTCTCAAAAATTGGTTTTGCATCATATACAGGGAACTGTACTGGTAAATGATTAAAGAACTTGGTGTCATAAGCAACGATTACCGTCACAGCTGCACTCTCCACTTGGGACACATTACCTGGCATCAAGGTTGGCAATAATTTAGCTTTGGCCTCTGCGCTACGGACAAACACTAAACGAGCCGGTTGTGCATTAAAAGCCGTTGGAGCCCATTTAAATAAGTCGTAAATTTCTTTGATTTGCACATCAGTCAAATCACTCTTTTTGAAAGCATGGGCGCTGTGTGCCTCATAGAAAATTTGATCTAAAGCTGCTTTGTTTAACGATGTTGTCATATATACCCTGATAGTTGTATGGTGTTAAAAATATGATTAATTTTCAGACTGCTTCTCGAATGCTTCTCGAAGCATTTTTAAAGAATGGTTCATTTGAGTTAAGTCTTTAGGGCTTAGCTGATTAAAAATCTCTCCGAGATATTTCACATGCTCGGGGAAAATCTTCTCAAATAATTTTTGACCTTTGGTTGTTAGCCCAATCTTTTGGCTTCTAGCATCTTCAGCGTTAACAACACGAGTAATCAGTTGTTTCGCTTCCAATCGATCTAAAACACCAGTCAAAGTTCCTTTTGTAACCAAAGTCTTATCACCCAATTCTTTACAAGTCATAGGAGGCTGATTACCTAAAGTGGCCAATACGTCAAACTGGGTCACAGTTAAACCCATTGAACGCACATGGGCTGATGAATAGTGCTCAAAAGCCTGTGTCGCTCTAACTAGTTCTTTGAGGGATGCTAAAAAATCCATGGTGCTAATCTGATTCTTTGTGTAGTAAGGAATATTCTAATTATAGTACTAATTAGAACAATATGCTCGAGGGCGATTTCCCTTTATTTAAGGTGCTTAAGGATTTATTTAAAACGCCAAGTAACCCCGACACCAATCTGACGATCCACCTCAGTATGATTCAGGGCTTTTTTGTAACCAATATCCATATCAGCATCATCATCCAAATGATAAATAACACCAAAAACAATAGCTTCAGGGGATTTTTCAGACTTCAGAGCGTGCGATTGCTTTCCGACGTCCACCAAAACAGTCCATTGCTTATTGATGGCATACAAAGTAGCCAATGAAGTTTTATTGACATATTCCCGCTGCAAAGCTGCTCGGGTTGGGTCGGAGAAACGATGACGCTCAGAGCCTAAATTAAATAACCAAGTAAAACTACCCAACTCATATTGGGTGACGAATGTCAATGCAGCACCTGATTTGCCATCCCCCAACTCTTTTTGCTGATCCCCAGAAGCTAACCTTAGCTCAGGTCTAATACCCATAAAAAAGTTATCTGCCTCAAAGAATCGCCACTTAAAGCCAAGATCAATATCGTCGACACCACTGGGGCTAGATAAAGTGGCTGGGGTATTGATGTACACATCTAAATCTTCAGCCACCCCCCTCATTAAAGTCAGACTACCAACACGACTTTTCGTTCGACCGTCTTTCAACCAGTCTGTGTTCAATTCAATTTGATTAACACCGACTCCCAATGTGCCAATATCTTCACTAATGAGCGGGTGCTCAGCATATGCAACTTGAATAAAATTGCCACTTAAAAAAGTTATGAAAGCCACAAAGACCATCAAAGTAGTAGTTTTCTTGAGCACGATACAAGTTCCCAATTTTATTTAGGCCGCAATCAAGCCTAATTGTTTTAATTGCTGCTTCGCTTTTTGATAATCAGGGCTTTCTTGAAGATCATGCCAAGCCATCGCTCGAGAGCTTGGCATTAATTTTTCCAATCTAGCTCGCGATGTTTTAAAAGCTTTTTCATCGTATTTAAGATGCTTTAATAACTCATCAGCCAAATCGGGGCGATTACAAATCAACACCTGATCGCAACCAGCCTTCAAAGCCATCTCCGCACCCTTTACGACGCTACCAGCAACAGACGCACCTTCCATCGACAAGTCATCACTAAAAATCACACCCGTGAATTTCATTTGCTTACGCAAAATATCTTGCAACCAGATCTTTGAAAAACCAGCTGGATTTTTATCAACCTTCGAATAAATTACATGGGCCGGCATAACAGATGCCAAACCCAACCCTAACCACTGGTATGGTTGCGCATCATCATTCAAAATAGATTTCAGAGGCCTTTCATCCACGGGAATAGCGACATGAGAATCAGCTTCGGCCCAACCGTGCCCAGGGAAGTGTTTGCCGCAATTAGCCATCCCAGCCAAAAGCAAGCCATGATTCAAACTTTTAGCAAGTGCATAAGCGATTTGAGGGTCTCTATGGAAAGAACGATCCCCAATGACAGCACTTCTTCCAAAATCCAAATCTAATACAGGCGTAAAACTAAAATCAACGCCACAAGCTCTTAATTCAGAAGCCAAAATAAAACCAACCGCTGTTGCAGCATCCATAGCTGTAATGGCATGCGAAGCATCTGGTCTCTTCCCATGGTTACTCCAAATATCTCCCAAACGCTTCATGGCGGGCAGATGCGTAAAACCATCTGTTCTGCAACGCTGCACACGCCCACCTTCATGATCAATACTAATCATGACATCTGATCGGACTGCTTTGATGGCTTTGGTTAATGCCGTTAGCTGTTTTCTATCTTGGTAATTACGCCCAAATAAAATCACACCGCCAGTTTTAGGGTGAGCAATACGTCTTACGTCATCCTTATCTAAAGTCTTCCCCACCACATCAAGAACAATAGGTCCCGCAAGGAATTTATCTTTTTCTTTAGATTTTTTTGATTGATTTAATTTGGTCATTTTTAATTACCCATATCTTTAATATCTAATACACCACTCACTACTGGGGTGCCATAAGTCACCACAACAAAAGCAATGGCCATATCCACTTCATCACTGATGCTCACTTGAGCAAAAAATTTCTTTTCTTCCATAAATGTCTGTAACTTACCAGAACACTTCACCACCGGCTTACCACTAGGGTCGTTTAAGGTTTGCATAGCTCGCCAACTCATCGGCATTCTCATACCTAGACCAATTGCCTTAGAAAACGCCTCTTTAGCGGCAAAACGTGTTGCCAAATAGGCCATTCCTCTTGATTCATTTCTGGCCAGACGAGCCTGAAAGACCTTCATTTCGTCCACACCCAAGATTCTTTCAGCAAGGCGACCATTTGTACGCGCGTAACTCGCTTTTAAGCGATCTATCTTGAGTATGTCGGTACCAATGCCAGCAATCATCTTGATCTCTATGAGGTTAATTATTCGCGTTTTTTAAAGCCTGCTGTCGAGCTTCCAACATCAGAGCCCTCATGTCTTGTATAGCAGACTGCCACCCCTTAAATAGAGCTTCTGCAACAATCGCATGACCAATATTTAATTCAGCAATTTCTAAAATGCTCGCAATAGGCGCCACATTACCCTCATGTAAACCATGACCAGCATTAACTTTCAAGCCAATACTTTTGCCATATCGCGCAGCTTGCTGAATACGTACCAACTCTTGCTGCTTTTCTTTGCCTGATGTATCAGCATATTTACCGGTGTGCAACTCAATAACTTGTGCGCCAGTTTCGCCAGCTTTTGCAATCTGAGCCTCATCTGGGTCAATAAAGATAGACACCGTTATGCCGTGGTGAATTAATTGAGAAACAGCTTTTTTTATTACTTCAAAATGACCAATGACATCTAAACCACCTTCCGTGGTAACTTCCTGCCGCTTCTCAGGCACTAAACAAACATCATGGGGTTTTACTTGACAAGCAATATCGATCATCTCTTGAGTAACAGCACACTCCAAGTTCATACGTGTCTTAATTAAAGGGCGCATACGAATCAAATCATCATCTTTAATATGGCGACGATCTTCACGCAAATGCAAGGTAATTAAATCTGCACCATAAATTTCCGCTAGCTCAGCTGCCTTAATAGGATCTGGATAAACCGTACCACGTGCGTTTCTCAGCGTTGCCACATGGTCAATATTGATACCTAGATCGATAATATTTTTGGGCTGGAGTGACATGATGAATAGTTATGTGTAGTTATTTATAGTTATTGGCAATTATATTTTTTTAAGATCAATGAGGATTTGACGAGTTGTCATCGCCTGATCTTGTAAATGTAAACCCAATAAAAATCGAATCAAAGTTTTACTTTGACTCAAGGTTTCCGGGTCAGAATAATCTTTGGCGCTCATGAGGCTTAAATGTTTACCGGTCATCACCGGCCAATGCCCCGGATCATCTGCCTGCAATTTTCTAAGACCCCGCTCTGGTTGATAAACATAATGCTCATCTTCCTCCGGAGACTGATTGGTATCAGCACAACGGTCCAATGCAGCAGCAAAACCTGTTTCCTTTAATAAAGCCAACTCAAATGGTCGCAAGATAGGCTCCAACTCTTTGGGGTCTTGGCCTAATTGATGAACAGTAGCCGCATACTCATCATAAAGATCCTCATGCGAGTCTTCTCTAGCAGTAAATTTAACCAACAACTCATTTAAATAAAAACCGCAAAGCAATGCATCCCCTACCAACGGCGGCACACCACCCAACCATTCGGCCTTAGTCATGGTTCTCAGTTCGCTCTTACCACTCCAAGAAACTGCTAATGGCTGAAATCTTTGTAAAACAGGTCTTAGAACGGAGTGTGGTCGCTTAGCCCCCTTGGCAATCAAAGCCATACGTCCATAAGAACGTGTGAACACGTCCAAAATTAAACTGGTTTCTTTATAAGGAATGCTGTGGAGCACAAAGGCTGGCTCGTCGGAAACACGGGTCGCCATGATGTCTTGTATTACTCCAACCCTTGCTCACGCAAAATAACGCGGTCATCAGCCCAACCGCTCTTAACCTTGACCCAAGTCTCAAGAAACACTTTGCCATCAAAAAGTTTTTCCATATCTTGGCGCGCTTCAGTTGAAATGCGCTTTAACTTAGCGCCCTTCTCACCAATCACCATCGCTTTATGGCTTTCTCGATCCACAAGAATTGTGGCGGCGATACGGCGCATCTTGCCATCCATCTTAAATTGCTCAATGATGACCGCGCTTGAATATGGTAATTCATCACCTGTATAACGGAACACTTTTTCACGAAGAATTTCCGCAGCCAAAAATTTTTCGCTACGATCCGTCAACATCTCGGAGTCATAAATTGCTTCTTGCTCTGGCAAATACGGCTCCAAGAAAGTCAAAAGACGCTTCACATCATCTTGACTCTTTGCTGTCATGGGAATAATTTCAGAGAAATCAAATTTCTCACTCATTTCACGCATGAAGGTAAATAATTTTTGATCTCTATCTTCAGGCGCATCAGCACGAGAAGCAAATACATCTAATTTATTTGCCAACAACACCACAGGCACATCTTTTGGCAATAGCTCCAACACCTCTTGATCAGCCTTACTCCAGTAACCCGATTCAACTACGAAGCAAATCACATCCACATCAGCCATCGTCGTTTTAACTGTGCGATTCATCATCTTATTCATCGCATTGCTATATTTAGTCTGAAAACCTGGCGTATCTACCAAAATAAATTGCGCAGTATCGGTTGTCTGCACCCCCAAAATACGATGGCGAGTCGTCTGCGCTTTGCGAGATGTGATGCTAACTTTTTGGCCCACCAAGGCATTAAGAAGCGTTGACTTCCCCACATTGGGACGACCTACTAAAGCAACAGTTCCACAACGAAATGTCATATCAAATATCTCTCTTATTCCGCTGACTTTAACTTCAAGTTCAGTTGATCATCATTTGGATTAGTCGGCGTCACTACAGATGCTTTTTTCTTGGTAGCTTTTGTCTTTTTAGGCTTTCTACCAGTTTGAGAAACTGCTTTATGCGCAGCTTCTAAAGCCAATTTAGCCGCCGATTGCTCAGCAGCTCGTCGTGAATTACCCTGCCCATTCACAGTGATAGTCAAACTTGGGATGGAGCACTCCACTTCAAATTGTTGGTTATGCGCTACACCTGTGGTCGCCACAACGTTATAAATCGGCAAAGGCAACTGGTGCCCCTGTAAATACTCTTGCAATAAGGTTTTATCGTCTTTACCCAAAGTTCTTGGATCAACATGTTCCAAAATTTGAGAGTACCATTTACGTAAAACTTTTCTTGAGGCATCAAACCCAGAATCCAAGAAAATAGCGCCGACAATTGCTTCGAAAGTATCAGCCAAGATAGATGGTCGCTTAAACCCACCGCTCTTAAGCTCCCCCTCACCCAAACGCAAACAATCCGAAAGCTGCAAAGCTTGTGCGATCTCATAAAGGGCTTGTTGCTTCACTAAATTGGCGCGTACACGAGATAGATCACCTTCATCCAAATCGCTGTAACGCTCATAGAGCATTTCTGCAACCGTGCAATTTAATACAGAGTCCCCTAGAAATTCTAGGCGCTCATTATTTTTTTTACTATGACTGCGATGAGTTAACGCCTGTTGGAGTAACTCTGTTTTTTGAAATGTATAGCCCAAGCGCTCTTGAAGCAACTTGATATCGACAGACAATTTTGATGTCATATCTGATTTAGCTGGCTTATTCACTCAAATCGTCCAATACGTTTTAAATCAGTTAAGTTCATCCAAACAAAAAACGCCTTACCGACCAAATTACCTTCTGGAACAAAACCCCAGTATCTTGAGTCAGCAGAGTTATCCCGGTTATCCCCCATCACAAAATAATGGCCTGGAGGTACTTTACAAGTCACACCAGCAGAGCTGTAGTGACAATTTTCAAAAAACGGAAAACGATCTTGCGTATAAATACCACCAGAGCGTTCTGGATGATTCAAAATATTATGCGCATACCCGCCCAACTCTTTAGGATAAGTTTCGCGATATAACTTGGCGTAATTCATGCCTTCTGGATCCAAATAATCAGGTTGCGCTTGGTAATCAAATGGCTGCCCATTCACAGTCAAGCGCTTATCCTGATAAGAAACCATATCCCCAGGCAAACCCACCACACGTTTAATGTAATCTACAGATTCATCTTGCGGATAACGGAAAACAACTACGTCACCATGCTTAGGTGAATTGATATCTATGATTTTTTTATTGATTACAGGCAAACGAATACCGTAGGTGTATTTATTCACCAAAATAAAATCTCCAATCATCAAGGATGGGATCATAGAACCCGATGGGATCTTAAATGGCTCAAACAAAAAAGAACGTAGGAAGAAGACAGCGCAAATAACCGGGAAAAAACTAGCCGTGTATTCAAGCCATAAAGGCATGCGATCAATACCAGCTAACCTTCTTTTAGGCGCGAAAAATAATTTATCAGCAACCCAAGCAACCCCAGTTACAACAAGCAGAATGAATAGAATTAAAGCGAAATTCATTACTTATCCTCCACCTGCAAAATTGCCAAGAAGGCTTCTTGCGGAATCTCAACGCTACCCACTTGCTTCATGCGGCGCTTACCCTCTTTTTGCTTCTCTAAAAGCTTTTTCTTACGCGTGATATCGCCACCGTAACATTTGGCCAAAACGTTTTTACGCAGAGCTTTGACGTTTTCACGAGCAATGATGCCACTTCCAATTGCCGCCTGAATCGCCACATCGAACATTTGGCGGGGAATAATCTCGCGCATCTTAGCCACCACTTCACGGCCACGATACTGGCTATTACTACGGTGAACAATGATGGATAGAGCATCCACTTTTTCACTATTGATCAAAATATCAACCTTCACAACATCAGAGGCTCGATATTCCTTGAACTCATAATCCATCGAAGCATAGCCTCGAGAAATTGATTTCAAACGATCAAAGAAATCCAAAACAATTTCAGCCATAGGCATTTCATAGGTTAACTTCACCTGTCTGCCAACGTACTGCATATCCATCTGAATACCGCGCTTGCCAGTACACAAAGTAATGACTGAACCAACATATTCTTGCGGCATGAATAAATTCACGACCACAATCGGCTCCATAATCATTTCAATACGGCTTGGGTCAGGCATTTTGGATGGGTTATCCACCACAATCTTTGAGCCGTCTTTTAATTCAACCTCGTAGACCACGGTTGGAGCTGTTGTAATCAACTCCATATCGAATTCACGCTCTAGACGCTCCTGCACAATTTCCATGTGCAACAAACCCAAGAAACCGCAGCGGAAACCAAAACCTAAGGCTTGAGATACCTCAGGCTCATACATCAAGGCAGCATCGTTTAATTTGAGCTTTTCTAAAGACTCTCGCAAGGCATCGTATTGATTAGATTCCACAGGATACAAACCGGCAAACACCTGTGGCTGTACTTCTTTAAAGCCCGGCAACGGTTCACTGGATGGCGTCTTGTTCTGCTGACCTGGCGCATGCGTAACCGTATCACCTACTTTGGCGGCTTTTAATTCTTTAATACCCGCAATCACAAAACCTACTTGCCCAGCAGATAGTTCTGATCGATCAATCGACTTCGGCGTAAACACACCCACATGCTCAACTAAATGCTGCGTGCCGGAGGCCATTAATAAAACTTTTTCTTTTGGTTTTAAGGTGCCATTAATCACACGCACCAACATCACCACACCCACATAGTTGTCAAACCATGAGTCAACAATCAATGCTTGCAATGGCGCACTTGCATCACCCTTAGGTGGCGGAACTTTTTTAATTAAGTCCTCTAAAACGTCTTGAACGCCCATACCCGTTTTAGCTGAACAAGCAACTGCGTCAGTGGCATCAATACCAATGACGTCTTCAATCTCTTGCTTAGCTCGATCAGGATCTGCTTGAGGTAAATCGATTTTGTTCAGAACAGGCACTACTTCAACACCTAACTCAATGGCTGTATAGCAATTGGCCACGGTTTGAGCCTCAACACCTTGGCTGGCGTCCACCACCAATAAAGCCCCCTCACAAGCAGATAAAGAACGGCTAACTTCATAAGAGAAGTCGACGTGCCCTGGGGTATCAATCAGGTTAAGGTTATAAATCTTGCCATCGCGTGCTTTGTAGTTCAGAGCAGCCGTTTGGGCCTTAATCGTAATGCCCCGCTCTTTCTCAATGTCCATAGAATCAAGGACTTGCGCTTCCATTTCGCGGTCTGAAAGACCGCCACAAAGCTGGATGATTCGGTCTGCCAATGTCGACTTTCCGTGGTCGATATGGGCAATAATAGAAAAATTACGTATGTGATCCATGAATTCCTTAAAACGGCTTGCCACAATGCAACACCATATTGCACTGCAATAAGACGCCTCTTTCCTCTATTGTAGACGGAATGGGAGATTTCTCCCCCATTTCCTACGACTTCATTTTTTTACTGAATATTGATGGCTTTTTGGCCAAATTATGATGCTGGCTTAACGGGCACAACCAAAGTTGTATCGTTTCTGCGCAAGAAAACAGCGACTGCTTTATTTTTTGGGATTGCCTTAATCGTCGCTTCGAATTGTTTCGCATTTGTAATATCCACATCACCCACACGAACAATCACATCACCTATGCGCGCACCTACACGCGCAAGAGGACCATCACCCAAACTTTGGATTTCCACGCCAGCCTTAATAGCTAGTTCGCGGCGCTTAGCGTCTCCGATATCAGCCACAGTCACACCAAAACTATTGCTAGCAGCACTACCGCTATCAGCATCTGTTTTCTTCGCGGCTGTTTTTTCACTTGGTTCTAAATCAACGACCGTGATCATCAAATCTTTTTGAGCGCCTTTGCGCCACACTTGAATAGGCGCTTTCGTGCCAGGACGTGTATCACCGACAATACGAGGCAAATCAGATGATTTATCAATCGCACGATCATTGAAAGTCAAGATGACATCACCAGCTTCCAAGCCAGCTTTTTCAGCGGGAGCGCCCGACTCCACATTACGAACCAAAGCGCCTCTAGCTTTACTCAAACCCAAACTTTCAGCCAACTCTTTGCTTACCTCGGCAATCGCAACACCAATGCGACCGCGGCTCACCTTACCGCTCGCCTTTAATTGATTGGATACACGCATCGCCTCATCCATCGGAATAGCGAATGAAATACCCATGTAACCGCCAGACCTAGAGAAGATTTGGGAATTAATGCCGATAACTTCACCACGTGTATTGATTAATGGTCCACCTGAGTTACCTGGGTTTACAGCCACATCTGTCTGAATAAATGGCAAATAATCGCCTGTATCACGACTTTTAGCTGAAACAATACCAGCAGTCACCGTATTTTCTAAACCAAATGGTGAACCAATAGCCAACACCCACTCCCCCACACGCACACGAGAAGAATCGCCCACCGTTAAACGTGGCAATCCGGTTGCTTCAATTTTGACCAAAGCCACATCAGTGCGCTTATCCGCGCCAATCAGTTTGGCTTTAAATTCGCGCTTATCAGTCAAAGTGACATAAATGGTATCGGCACCATCCACGACGTGCGCGTTTGTCAAAATGTAACCACTGCTCTCAATAATGAAACCAGAACCAACACCCCGATTTAGCTCTTCTTGAGGAGCTTTTTTATTAGGTGCCGGTTGCTGCTTGGAGTTAGGGGCCGGCAAACCAAAGAATCTTCTAAAAAACTCCGCTTGATCATCATCCAAACCTGGAAGACCTGGGAATCCTTGTTGAGCTTGGCGTACCACCACTTTTTCAGTCGTTCTGATATTAACAACTGCTGGGCTCGCTTTTTCCACCAAATCAGCAAAATCCGGATAACCTCTTGTCACCATAGGCGCCGCTGGTGCTGCAGATGTTATTGGCGATGCTGTTGATGGTGTTGGCGTGGCCGTTGATTGAGCGTAAACATACCCGCCCAAGGCAAGGCTAACTAAAACAGAACGATGTAGGAGAGTGATTATTTTTTTCTTCATAAACGATACTTTAGAACATTCAGCCAATATTTACCTAAGGCCCGATACACCTGCCAAATATATGGTTTTTTACAGCCATTTTTCAAGTGTTTCAGAAAAAATAAAGGCCTCATCAGAGGCCTTTATTAAGTCATATTCACAACATTTAGATTTTGCGGAAAACAATCGTGCCGTTTGTACCGCCGAATCCAAAGTTATTTTTAACCGCCACTTCAATTTTCAAATCTCGAGCCGTATTAGCGCAATAATCTAAATCACACTCTGGATCTTGATTGAAAATATTGATGGTTGGTGGAGATTTTTGATGATGCAAAGCAAGCACAGTAAATACAGACTCCAAACCACCTGCACCGCCTAGTAGGTGACCAGTCATAGACTTGGTTGAATTCACAACCACACCCTTAGCAGCAGCGCCTAACGCAGCTTTAAGAGCTTCCGTCTCATTCTTATCACCCAACGGTGTAGAAGTGCCATGCGCATTCACATAGTGCACCTGATCTGGGTTAACACCGGCGTCTTTTAATGCATTCACCATGCAACGACGTGGGCCATCCATATTAGGGGCAGTCATGTGATAAGCATCACCACTCATACCAAACCCTGCTAACTCGGCATAGATCTTGGCGCCACGAGCTTTTGCATGCTCATACTCTTCCAAAACCATGACACCAGAACCCTCACCAAGAACAAAACCATCACGGTCTTTATCCCATGGTCTAGATGCTGTAGCAGGATCATCATTACGTGTTGATAAAGCACGTGCCGCAGCAAAACCACCTACTCCCAATGGAGAAATAGTTGATTCAGCACCACCAGCAATCATCACATCTGCATCGCCATATTGAATTAAGCGAGCAGCCAAACCTAAACTATGCAAACCTGTTGTACAAGCTGTCACAGCAGCAAGGTTAGGGCCTTTTAGATTGAGATTGATACTCAAATGTCCAGAGATCATATTAATGATCGAACCAGGCACAAAGAATGGTGAAATACGACGCGCGCCACGATTGGTGTATTCAGTATGAGTTTCCTCGATCAGCGGTAAACCACCGATACCGGAACCAACCAAAACACCAACTCTTTCAGAATTCTCATCTGTAACTGTTAAGCCAGAATCTTTGAAAGCCTGCATACCGGCAGCGATACCATAATGAATAAATGTATCCATATGACGAGCTTCTTTAGCAGGAATGTAATCCTCGATATTGAAGCCCTTCACCTCTCCGGCAAAGTGCACAGGAAGATTGGAATGATCAAATTTAGTGATGGTGGCAATACCGCTGCGACCAGCCAATAAATTATTCCAAGCGTCACCGACGGTATTACCAACAGGTGATACCAAGCCTAGTCCGGTAATAACAACCCGGCGCTGTCCCTTCAACTGGCTCACAGCTAATTAGCCTTGTTTGGACTTGGCGAAATCGATAGCCAATTGCACTGTTGTGATTTTTTCAGCTTCTTCATCAGGAATTTCGATGCCGAATTCATCTTCCAATGCCATGACCAACTCAACTGTGTCTAGAGAATCTGCGCCCAAGTCATTAACGAAAGAAGATTCATTCTTAATTTCAGCTTCGTCTTTGCCTAATTGCTCGGCTACGATTTTCTTAACGCGTTGTTCGATGTTATCCATGTAATCCCTCCAGGGGTTGTTGTAAAAATGTTGAGAAAAGATTTTATCAGCTTATTGGGCCAATTTAGTTCAAATAAAGTCCACCGTTCACATGAAGTGTCGTTCCAGTGATGTAACTAGCCCCTGGAGACGCCAAAAAGGCTACCGCGTTGGCGATATCTTCGGGAGTTCCAAGACGTTGCAAGGGAATGTTCACTTTTAATGAATTTTGTTGTTCTTCTGAAAGCGCTTTAGTCATATCCGTATCAATAAAACCAGGCGCTACACAGTTAACCGTAATATTACGGCTTCCGATCTCTCGTGCCAAGGCACGCGTCATACCAGCCACACCTGCTTTAGCTGCCGCATAGTTCGCCTGTCCTGGATTACCGCTACTACCCACCACAGAAGTAATATTAATGATACGACCACCTTTAGCCTTCATCATTGGGCGCAAAACACCTCTAGCCAAACGGAAAACCGCACTTAAATTGGTGTCGATAACAGAGGTCCACTCCTCGTCCTTCATACGCATAGCCAAGTTATCTTGAGTAATACCGGCGTTATTCACCAAAATATTTAAAGCGCCACGCTCTTTAACAATGCTATCAATCAAAGCCTCACAAGCGGCTGGATCATTCACGTTCAATACCGCACCCGCACCGCCAGTTGGCTTTAATGCTACGTCAATATCTTTAGCGCCAGACTCACTAGTTGCCGTACCAATTACAACGGCACCCTGCTTAGCTAATTCCATGGCAATCGCACGCCCAATACCCCTTGAGGCGCCCGTTACTAAAGCAATTTGTCCTGTCAATGTACTCACAAGCTCTCCTAAAACTTTTAAGCTTTTAATACGGCCATTACTTCAGCCAATGTTGCTGGATCATAAACAGCTAAACCATTTAGATCCCCATTAATTCGTTTCGTCATACCAGCCAAAACTTTACCTGGCCCACACTCCACCACATGCGTCACACCTTGCGCTGCCATAGCTTGAATGGTTTCCACCCAACGCACAGGAGCTGCGGCCTGCCTAACCAATGCGTTCTTTATGCTCGCTGGGTCTTTCAAGACGCTGACATCAACGTTATTAATCACATCAATGCGCGGAGCATTAAATGTTTTATCAGCCAAATAAGTCTCTAGCTTTTCTGAAGCTGGCTTTAATAATGATGAATGGAAAGGCGCCGATACTGGTAAAGGTAAAGCACGCTTAGCGCCAGCAGCCTTTGCCAACTCGCAAGCTTTTTCCACACCAGCCTTAGAGCCCGCAATCACCACTTGAGCCGGCGCATTAAAGTTGACAGCTTCAACCACTTCATTAGTAGCGGCTTGCGCATCAGCACAAGCTTTACGCACGGCATCATCATCCAAACCTAAAATGGCTGCCATGCCACCCGTACCAACAGGTACAGCATCTTGCATCGCTTGCGCACGAAAACGCACCATAGGCACCGCATCTTTAAATGCAGTCACGCCAGAAGCTACTAACGCGCCGTATTCACCCAAACTATGACCGGCCATAACAGATGCCTCAGGACCACCTGCAGCAATCCATGCGCGGTAACAGGCTACACCAGCAGTCAACATAACTGGCTGTGTATTAGTTGTTAAGGAAAGCGCCTCCGCAGGGCCTTCAGCAATTAACTTAGCAACATCTTCACCCAATGCCTCAGAAGCTTCATCCAATGTTCTCTTTACTTCAGCGTTATCACCCCAAGCATTCAACATGCCCACCGCTTGCGAGCCTTGACCTGGAAATACAAAAGCAAATTTCATGAAGTTTTTCCTATTATTTTTCTATTTAATATTTAACGAGTGCTGCCGCCCAAGTAAATCCACCACCCACACCTTCCATTAAAAGATGCTGGCCACGCTTAATTTGCCCGGCACGTACAGCCGTATCCAAAGCTAGCGGGATAGAAGCTGCTGATGTATTGCCATGATCTTGAACAGTCACCACCACATGATCGCGACTCACGCCTAATTTCTTAGCTGTACCTTCCATGATGCGGATATTTGCTTGATGAGGAATCAACCAATCAATATCAGCAGCTGTGAGATTAGCTTTTGCCAAAACTTCACTAGCCACTTGCTCTAAAACTTTTACAGCCAATTTAAAAACGGCTTGGCCATCCATCTCCAAGAAAGCGGAGCCCTGCAAGGCGCCGTTATCAGTTCTTCCTGGGACACATAAAATATCTCGATGACTACCATCGGCATGCATAGCTGTCGCCAAAATGCCCGGCTCATCACTCGCACCTAAAACAACAGCACCAGCACCATCACCAAATAGAACACATGTGCCACGATCTTTGAAGTTCAAAATGCGTGAGAAAGTTTCCGCACCTACTACTAAAACTTTTTGATACATACCGCTGCGAATAAAGTTATCCGCAACCGCTAAAGAGTAAGCAAAACCTGAGCAAACTGCTTGCACATCAAAAGCAGCGCAGCCATTAGTTATTCCCAATTTATCTTGCAATACACAGGCTGTGCTTGGGAAACCACCTAAATTATCAGGCGTTGAAGTCGCCAAAATAATCAGATCAATATCACTCGCTTGTATACCCGCAGCTTCAATCGCTTTTTGAGAAGCATGTAAAGCCAAGTCACTGGTTAACTCATGATCAGCAGCAAAATGACGCGCGCTAATCCCACTCCTTGAAAAAATCCATTCATCACTAGTCTCAATACCGTCTTTAGCTAATAAAGCAGTCATGTCAGCATTAGTGACCTTGTTGGCAGGTAAGTAACTACCTGTTCCTAAAATTCTGGCGTATTGCTGGGTCATACGTTTCCTTGACCTTCTTCTTGGGCGGCAGCTTGAGTTACCTTAAAGGCTTCAGCAACCTTACCTACCATATTATTTTTAGCGCCCTCATAAGCTCGCGTGAGAGCTGTTACAAACGCTTTGCTATCTGCAGAGCCATGGCTCTTCAATACCAAACCACGCAAACCCAACAAAACGGCGCCGTTGTAATTGCGATGATCGACGCGCTTCTTAAAACGCATTAAAACAGGCATCGCAGCTAAAGCCATTAACTTAGATAACCAGTTACGGCTGAATTCTTCTTTAATTAATCCAGAAATCATTTGCGCTAAACCTTCCGTGGTCTTTAGCGCTACATTTCCCACAAAACCATCACAAACAACAATATCTGTTGTTCCTTTGAAAATATCATTGCCCTCTACATTACCGTAGAAATTTAAATGACTGGCGCGCAACAACTCAGCAGCTTCTTTCACCACTTCATTGCCTTTAATAACCTCTTCGCCAATATTTAATAAGCCAATCGTAGGGTTCTTAATACCGTCCACCGCACGAGCCATCACATCACCCATCTGCGCAAATTGCAACAAATGAACCGCCTGGCAATCAGAGTTGGCGCCTAAATCAAGCACGGTTGTACCGCGGCCGAATTGATTCGGCATGGCAGCAGCAATCGCTGGGCGATCAATACCATCCAATGTCTTCAAGATGTAACGAGAAATCGCCATTAAGGCGCCCGTGTTACCCGCGGAAACGGCGCCATCCGCCAAACCTTCTTTAACCTGCTCAATTGCCACGCGCATAGAAGAATCTTTTTTCTTACGCAAAGCAACCTCAATCGGGTCATCCATCTCCACAACTTCAGAAGCATGCACGACCGTAATCCTCTCCTTAATTTCAGGAGATACCTTAGCCAATGCCTTATTAATTAATTCGGCATTTCCGACGAGTCTTATTTTGAGATCTGGTAATCGAACCAGAAGATTTATGCTGGCGGGCACTGTGACCACTAGACCGTGGTCTCCACCCATTGCATCAACTGCTAGCGTGACGCTCATTAAGATTCTTACTTTAAGAAAAAAGCGGTCACTGAATGTACCGCTTTATCTTTTCCTTGTAGGGAATTAATCGTTCTTCGTCTTAACAACTTTACGACCACGGTAATAGCCATTTGGGCTTACGTGGTGACGTAAATGAGCCTCACCTGTTGTTGGCTCAACTGCCAATGAAGGTGCTGACAAAAAGTCGTGCGCTCTATGCATGCCACGCTTTGACGGTGATTTTTTATTCTGCTGAACAGCCATGTTTTTACTCCTAAACGAAGCCGAAATTCTAGCACAAACTCATTGTTTTTTCAGATTTTTCAGGACAGCGAAGGGGTTTGGCTTCTCAATTTTGATCTCATCAGCGCCTGATTTAAGGACTTTAGCGACTTTCTGAAGGTTTTCTGGGCGACACTCGCCCTGGGGGTGTCTGGCAGAAAGCGGCAAGGAAAGTAGTAGCTCCTCCTCAATGGTTTCAAGCAAATTGAAGGTCTCACTAGCCACCAAAGCGTCTTCAGCATCTTGATTTTCCTCATCAAAATCCCATTCCTCCGCCTCCATTTCCGTATCAAACAAGATGTAATCCCGATCAGAGTCAATCGACTCCAAATAGGGCTGGAAACACGCCTGACAGGTTAAGGGCAAGTCTACGGCCAAGCGTAAGTGCATGTATTGCATGGGAATTGACCCTAAACGCTCTTCAAACCACGTGCCAAGCTCCCAATGCACCTGAGAAGCCTCAAAACCACTATTAGGGGCGATTTCCTGCAACAATCTAGGGAAGTGAGATAAATCTAACACCCCTTGACCAACAAAGGTCAACCCTGATTTGAGATCAATAGATTGGAGATCACTGGGATTGTTCGGCAAAATGTGGGGTGTTGTATTTTTTGAATTCATACCGAAAGCATAAATGAGCGCAGTCCATCCTAGTCACAATTTATCTAAAAAAACCCCTCAACCCCTGATTTTGGCATCAACCTCCAAATACAGAAAAGAGCTTTTGGGACGCTTACGTATTGATTTTCAAACAATTTCCCCTGAAGTTGATGAAGCGCCGCTTAAAAATGAAACCCCAGAACAAATCGCCTTACGCCTAGCCAAGGCCAAAGCTTTAGCGATTGCCAAAAGCCACCCTGAAGCTTGGGTCATTGGATCGGACCAAGTGGTCGACCTTCATGGTGCCGCCATGGGTAAACCTGGCGACCACGATACCGCCATGGCTCAATTGCAGTTATTACGCGGTGAAACTGTTAAATTTCATACAGCTGTCTGTGTAGCCAAAGGCGAACAATCCAATACCCTGAATGTCATAACTGAAGTAACCTTCAGAACCTTGAAGGACTCTGTTTTAGAGGCGTATCTTTTAGCGGAAACTCCTTATGACTGTGCTGGTAGCGCTAAATCCGAAGGGCTTGGCATTTGTTTGCTAGAGCGAGTGCATAGCGACGACCCCACCGCTCTCATTGGGCTTCCTTTAATTGCTGTGTGCACACTCTTGCGAGAAGCCGGCTTCCAAATTCCAGGGTAATCATGGCAGGTACTCTTTACTTAATACCCAACACCTTAGGCGATGAACATCGCGAGACTCAACTCCCTCATGTGTTACCTAAGGACACCATCCATCAAGCATCACAGTTACGCTATTGGATTGTTGAAAATGCCAAAACTGCTCGCGCATTACTCAAAGCAATTGATTCACACGCGCCACTAATTTGCCCCCTACAAGAAATGCAAATGTCTGAGTGGCGCGGTCCAGCCAAAGAACATCAACAGAAAAATCAAACACCGGACGTTAAAAAACTATTACAACCGCTACTAGATGGTCATGACATGGGCTTAATGTCAGAAGCGGGTTTGCCAGCCATTGCCGACCCAGGCTCTGACGTTGTCAAAGCGGCGCACCAACTAGGCATTACCGTACGTGCCATGGTGGGACCAAGCTCGCTACTACTAGCACTCATGTCTTCAGGCATGAATGGTCAAAGCTTCGCATTCCACGGATATCTTCCTGTCAACCAAACAGAAAAAATTGCATCCTTAAAATATCTAGAACAAGAATCCAAGAAAAAACATCAAACACAATTGTGGATTGAAACGCCTTACAGAAATGCGGCCATGATTGAAACCATGTTGCAGTCACTTCACACCAATACCCACATGTGTGTTGCGGCTGACCTAAGCCTCCCTAGCGAATGGGTGAAATCACAAACCGTTGGCGCATGGCAAACCGCCATAAAAAAAGAGCCTGGACTTCTCCAAGCTCTTCATCAGCGACCCGCTGTTTTTTTACTGCTGGCCTAATTTGATTAAGACTTATCTCGCCGATATCGCACAAGATCTCAGTAATGCGGTAGAACCTTTGATGCCGTTGTTATACAGATTGGCCGTATCCATCAATGTCATGCTAGCTGACGATGCAGCGATGCTATCTATTATTTTTGTCCAATAGATTTTGCTAGCAAAAAGGTTTAGCGCATCTGCGCCCCTTGCATCAATACCCTCGCGGCACCATCGCCCATAGCCGCGCCAAAACGCTTCGCTACGCGCTCCGCAAAATTTTCTTTCACGGTGTAATCGTAAACATCTGGCGCTTTAAACACATCTCTTGCCACGCTATCAACAGTACCCAAAGCATCCGTCAAACCCAAGTCGATACTGCGTGCACCATTCCAAACTAAACCAGAAAACATATCAGGCGTTTCTTTCAAACGCTTACCGCGACCATCACGTACCACCTGTATAAATTGTTGGTGCACTTCACCTAACATCTCTTGCACAAACTCTTTTTGCTTTTTATCTTCTTTAGTAAATGGGTCTAATAAAGCTTTATTTTTCCCAGCAGTAATTAAACGGCGCTCAACGCCCAACTTATCCATCAAGCCCGTCACACCAAACCCACTCATGATCACACCAACAGACCCCACCAAACTTGCTTTATCAACATAGATTTGATCAGCAGCCACAGCCACGTAATAACCACCTGAGGCGCAAATCTCCTCAACCACTACATGTAACGGTTTCTGTGGATATTTGGCACGCAAACGCAAGATCTCATCATGGATAATTCCAGATTGAACTGGAGAACCGCCAGGGCTATTGATACGTAGAACCACCCCCACACTCTCATTACTTTCGAAAGCGGCATTCAATGCACTGTTAATTGTCTCTGCGCTAGCGCGAGAATCTGGACCAATCTCACCTTGCAAATCAACCAAAGCCGTGTGCTTGCCTAGAGCAGCTTTGCCGCCTAAGTTCACATCAAATAAATTAATAGCTAAAGCAACAAAAACAACTAAAGTTAAAACACGCATCACTGTTTTCCAACGACGTGCTCGACGCTGCTCTTTTAAGTTCTCCAATAAGAGATGCTCCAATGCCTGCCTCTCCCAAGAATTTTCTTCCGCCATGATCTTTCCTTTTTATGTGTTTCTTTAATATGTATTCTTACTTAAGCATCTTTATCAATTGCTATCAAGCGTGAGTCAACAACCACTCAGACAACTCCTCAACCTGACCAATACACATCAAAGGTTCTTCTTTCCTTAAAACGTGCTCAGGGTGCGCGCCATATGTCACAGCAATCGCATCGGCTCCCGCATTTTTCGCCATCAATAAATCATGGGTTGTATCCCCAATCATCAAAACTTTCTCCATCGGCACAGCTAAAGATTCTGATAACTCAATCAACATCGCTGGATGCGGCTTGGAAAAACATTCATCCGGCGTGCGGGTATCTGCAAACATATCATTTAAATCATGAAAATTTAATGACCGATCCAACCCTTTACGACTTTTACCTGTTGCTACCGCTAACAAATGCCCATTCGCCTTCAACTGATTTAATAAATCTTTAATGCCCACGAACAAATGGAGTTCGTGATCTTTAGACAAATAGTGATAACGAAAGCGGTCCACCAAACGAGGATGCTGATCAACTCTCACGGATGGCACCGCCGTACGCAAAGCATCTTGAACACCCAAACCAATCACATGACTCGCCACCGAGTCATCTGGGACGGGTAGCTCAAGATCCACGCATGCCTGCTGAATACATTTCACAATAGTAGGAGTTGAGTCCATCAAGGTCCCATCCCAATCCCACACAATCAACTCATACTTAGATGGCAAAAAATACTCGCTTAAATAACAGGGTTTTCTAAAGTGCCAATTCCAGCAATTTCAATTTTGACCTTATCGCCTTTTTTCAAGAATTTAGGTGGCTTAAAGCCCATACCAACACCACTAGGCGTACCAGTTGCAATCACATCACCAGGATACAAAGTAATACCAGCGGATAAGTTCTCAATAATGGTTGGGATATCAAATATCAATAATTGAGTTGTGGCGTTTTGACGCAATTCATCATTAACCCAACACTTAATAGCCGCTTTAGAAGAATCCAACTCATCAGCCGATACCAACCACGGCCCCATCGGACAAAAAGTATCAAAACTTTTCCCAATGTGAAATTGCACATGCTTAGCTTGCACATCTCTAGCGCTCACATCATTGATGATGGTGTAACCCCAAATATGTTTCATGGCATCGGCTTTCTTAATGCTCTTACCCTGCTTGCCAATCACTACTGCCAATTCAGCTTCATAATCCAACTCCTGCGTAGCTCCAGGATGACTATCAATTCCAACACCTTGGCCAACCACGGCTTCTGGAACCTTACTAAAAACCACTGGGTGCTTAGGTAAATTAGCCATAGACCCCTGTGCCTCACCCAACTTACTGTCTTTAATTTCTTGAATGTGATCCAAATAATTTTTACCAACGCAGAAAATATTGCGCCTTGGCTTTGGAATTGGCGCCAAGAGGCAAACATCTTTCATCGGTATTGGTGCGCCTTGAGATGGCAATTCTTTTCCATCGGCCATCATCTCAATAATAGGCAAAGCACCGAAAGCTGCTTGCGCATCACTTAATTGATACGGCGTTATCGTTTGCAAATCCGTAGAAACAACGCCAACATAACATTTAGTCTGATATTGAAAAGTCGCTAATTTCATCTTGTCTCCAGTTTTAATTTTTTATTAGTTTAGTCGGATATGAATTTTTCGAACGCCTCAGGAATCGGCGCCTCAAAAACCATCTTTTCTTCTGTTTTAGGATGTACAAAAGACAAATATTTAGCGTGAAGTAACAAACGCTTAGGCCTCAAAACTTTATCCAAGTCCTGGTCACCATACTTATCATCTCCCAAAATGGGGTGGCCATAGGTCTGTAAATGGACGCGAATTTGATGGGTACGCCCTGTTTTTAGCTGTGCTTCCACCAAACTACACAAACCATCGTGATAAACACCTTTTACTCGAATATTAGTGTGGCTAGGCTGCCCCCCATCGGCAGAAACTCTAACTCGCCGCTCACCATTAGGTAGCAAATATTTAAGCAAAGGATATTTAAGGGGGATGGATTTGCCTGAAACAGGCAAATTTCCATGAACCACCAATAAATAGCGCTTTTCCATTTTGCCTTCGCGAATTTGCTCATGCAAATGAACCAAAGCGCTTCTTTTTTTAGCCAACATCAAAAGACCTGAAGTATCTCGATCCAGTCGATGAACTAATTCAAGGAACTTGGCATCGGGTCTTTGAGCCCTCATCGCCTCAATAAGCCCTAATGAGACGCCAGAGCCTCCGTGAACAGCAATACCGGATGGTTTATTAACCACTAAAATGCTGTCATCTTCATATAAAATGTCTACTTCACCGCTTATCTTCTTTGAAATGAAGTCATTTGTCGGTTTTTTAATGTCTGATACGCGCAAAGGAGGCAACCTTAAAACGTCCCCTTCCGCTATTTTTTGACTAGCATCAGCCCTTTTCTTATTTACCCGCACTTCACCAGACCGAATAATTCGATAAATATGGGTTTTAGGCACGCCTTTAGCCATGCGAAACAGGAAGTTATCCAGCCTTTGGCCAGCTTCCTCAAATAAAACAATGTGTTGGGATACCGAATTACTGTTCATATGTCATATAATGACCTATCTTGCTGCGCAATATCAAATTTATGATTTGAGACATCATGTGCGCCAAGCTCGGTTCGAAATAGCCGGTTGATATTTCCAGGGTTCGCCTCTCCCCTGAAAGCAATGAGACGCAAGGGTTGGCTGGCATAGTGCCGCGATCCGCGAAACAGATAAAAGAATTTAATCGCGCGCTGACGCAACAAAGAAGAAAAAGTCAGCGAGTGTAGTGAAGTAGTCATCACAGAGGATAGTTTCGTTCTATCCCTTCTATTCCGTTTCGCGCCCCGCGATGGCTGCCTGGCCGCAGTACGGAGAATTACATGAAAAGAATGTTGTTTAATGCTACCCAGCAAGAAGAGCTGCGCGTAGCGATTGTTGACGGGCAAAAGCTCATTGATATTGATATTGAAACTACTGGGCGTGAACAACGCAAAGGCAATATCTACAAAGGCGTGATCACACGCATCGAACCATCCCTAGAAGCTTGCTTTGTGAACTATGGTGAAGAGCGTCACGGCTTTCTGCCATTTAAAGAAGTATCACGCGCTTACTTTAAAGAGGGTATCGATGTTAGAACCGCGGGCATCAAAGAAGCCTTGCGTGAAGGCCAAGAAATTATTGTTCAGGTTGAAAAAGAAGAGCGCGGCAACAAAGGTGCTGCCCTTACTAGCTTTATCTCCCTAGCAGGTCGCTATTTGGTTTTAATGCCAAATAATCCTCGCGGAGGTGGTGTCTCACGTCGTATTGAAGGCGAAGACCGCAACGAACTACGCGAAGCCATGAGTCAATTAACCGTACCAGACGGCATGAGCATTATTGCTAGAACCGCTGGTATTGGTCGTGCCGCTGAAGAACTTCAGTGGGACTTAAACTATCTCATGCAGTTGTGGAAAGCGATTGATGAAGCCGCAAGCGGCAATAGCGCCCCACTTTTAATTTACTTGGAATCTAGCTTGGTGATTCGCGCGATTCGCGACTATTTCCAACCTGATATCGGCGAAATCCTTATCGACACCGATGAGATTTACGAGCAAGCCAGCGCCTTCATGTCAGTCGTCATGCCAGACAACATGTCTCGCGTTAAGCGCTACCACGATGATGTGCCACTGTTCTCACGTTTCCAGATTGAACACCAAATTGAAACTGCTTACTCACGTACCGTTTCATTGCCATCTGGTGGCGCAATTGTGATTGACCATACAGAAGCCTTGGTTTCTGTCGACGTTAACTCAGCACGCGCCACACGCGGCACGGACATTGAAGAAACTGCGGCTAGAACCAACTTAGAAGCTGCTGATGAATTAGCTCGCCAAATGCGTCTTCGCGACCTTGGTGGCTTGATCGTCATCGACTTCATCGACATGGAATCTTCCAAAAACCAAAAAGATGTAGAGCAGCGCTTAAAAGACGCTCTGCGTCATGACCGTGCACGCGTTCAAATGGGCAAGATTTCTCGCTTCGGTTTATTAGAATTATCACGTCAACGTTTACGCCCAGCTTTATCTGAAAGCAGCAACGTGACCTGCCCTCGCTGTAATGGCACAGGACACATCCGTGACACAGAATCTTCAGCGCTTCAAGTACTTCGCATCATTCAAGAAGAAGCCATGAAAGAAAATACAGCAGCGATTCATTGCCAAGTACCGGTTGATGTTGCCGCGTTCTTGTTAAATGAAAAACGTGCTGAAGTAATCAAAATTGAGAGCCGCTTTAAAGTGAATGTTCTGCTTTTACCGAACAAACATTTAGAAACGCCTCACTACAAGTTAGAGCGCCTTCGCCATGACGATCCACGCCTAGATGATCCAAAAGCTAGCTATGCTATGGCCGAAGAAGCCAGCAAAGAGCTTGAGTCAGACACTATCTTGAATCGTCGTGCTGAAGAAGCAAAACCACGCCAAGAAGCGGCGGTAAAAGGTATTACACCTAGCCAACCGGCCCCTACAGGTGTTGCTCGCCCTGAACGTAAAACTTCTTCCTCAGAAAAATCTGGTGGCGGACTCATTGGCTTCATTAAGAAATTATTCGGTAGCAAAGAAGAAGTAAAACCTGTTGAAAAACGCGCTTCTCGCGAAGGTCGCAACGACAGAAATGGCCGTAACCGTAACAACCGCAACAAAAATCGTAACAAGCAAGAGACTGGTGAACGCAATAACCAACCAGCACGTGCTGAAGGCGAAGCAAAAGCGGATAACAAAGAACCACGCCAACAAAATAACCGCAACCAACGCAACCGTCAGAACAATAAACCTGAAGCGAATGCTGAAGCAAAAGCTGAACAGCCTAAGGACATTTTGACTCATGGCGAAGTTGCCGGAGCGCCTGACCAAGCTGAAGGTGGTGATGAGCGTCGCCGTGGCCGTAACCGCCGCGGACGTAATCGCGGTCGTGATCGCGAGCGTACCGAGCGCAATGACCATGTTGAAAATGCTACGGCACCTGTTGTGGAAGGTTCTAGCAACTCTAATGCTTCCGATGTTTCAAACGTCACTGCTATTACTAACACTTCAACTGTTTATGCAACAGTTGCTTCAACTGAAGCTGATGCTGTTGCGCCAACATTTGCAAGCCATGAAACACCTGCGCCAAGCTTTAGCTCAGAGCCTAAGGTAGCTGCAACCATTTCAACAACACCAGTTCCAGCTCAATCTGAGGCAGATTTTGTTGTTGCGCCAGTTGTGGAAGCTGTTGCAGCTCCTGCGGAATTACCAAAGGTAGAGTTCAAAGCACTTCAAACAACTGATTTAGCGCCTGTTCTTGAATCCGCTGGTTTAGTTTGGGTGAACACAGACAGCCAAAAATTAGCTGAAGTACGCGCTCAAATAGCAGCTGAGCCAGCTGTGACGCATGCTCCAAGACAACCTAAACCACCTGTTGAATTGACAGCAGGGCCGATGGTTTTAGTTGAAACTGGCGGCAAAGAACAAACCATCGAAAAGTAATACTTCGCTCTACAATGAGGGGCCTATGTCAGAAAGAGTCATACCCCTCATCGATGAGCGCCAACGCAAAGTAGATAGCTTTGTTCCGGCTATCCCGGAACAACTGCTGCCTGCCACAGGGTTACTCTCAGATAACCGAGGCAGACAACTTCACGACTTACGCATTTCTGTTACAGACCGCTGCAATTTCCGTTGCACCTATTGCATGCCCAAAGAAGTCTTTGATAAAGATTACCCCTACTTATCTCATGGTGATCTATTAAGCTTTGAGGAAATTGTTCGCATTGCCAAAATTTATATTGGTCACGGTGTTGAAAAAATTCGCTTAACAGGCGGCGAGCCTCTCTTAAGAAAACATATTGAAAAACTCATCGCCATGTTGGCGCCGCTCAAAACACTCAGCGGCAAACCAATTGATCTAACGCTTACAACCAACGGCAGCTTGCTTCGCAAAAAAGCACAGTCATTAAAAGATGCTGGATTAACTCGCATCACAGTCAGCCTAGATAGTCTCAATGATGAAACATTCCGGAAAATGAATGATGTTGACTTTCCTGTAGCGGATGTTTTAGATGGGATTGCTGCTGCACAAGAAGCTGGCTTTACGAATATCAAAGTAAACATGGTGGTTAAAAAAGGCACCAATGATCAAGAGATCATTCCCATGGCTAACTACTTTAAAAATAGCCCCATCATTTTGAGATTCATTGAGTTCATGGATGTGGGGGCTTCTAATGGTTGGAATATGGCTGAAGTGCTTTCTTCAGCAGAAGTGATTAAGAAGATTCATGAAACATACCCCCTTCGCAACCTCAACCCCAATTACTCTGGAGAAGTGGTTGAGCGCTGGGAGTACGCTGATGGCTCAGGTGAAGTTGGCGTCATCTCAAGCGTGACACAAGCCTTTTGCAAAGACTGTACGCGCGCGCGCCTATCAACTGAAGGCAAAATGTATCTCTGCTTATTTGCTACAAAAGGTTATGACCTAAAAGAATTACTACGCCAAGGTAAGAGTGATTTAGAAATCAGTAATGTGATTGCGCAAATTTGGGGGCAACGTTCAGACCATTACTCTGAATTAAGAGGCTCACCAGAAATGAGTGATCGCCTTAAAGTAGAAATGTCTTATATTGGTGGCTAAATGAGCACACTCCCCAAGCTTTCCGCCACCATGAATCACATCCCCGCTAGCAATCCTGATGCACTTCGGGTTGATGAAGCGTTGCAATTAATTAAAACTTTTGTTCAGCCGCACACCCAATCACTCACCACTGAATTAATCCCGCTACAACAATCATTAGGCCGCGTTTTAGCTAAGGATCTAATCTCCCCCATCAACGTTCCCGCCGCTGATAATTCTGCGATGGATGGTTATGCATTCAATAGCGCTTCACTATTTAGCACCTCATCCCAATTTATTGCACTCAAAAATATGGGCGCCGCCCTTGCCGGAAAACCTTTCTTAACAGAAGTTGAAGTCGGCGCCTGCATTCGAATCATGACTGGGGCAAGCATGCCTTTAGGTTGCGATACCGTCATTCCTCAAGAGCTCGTTCAAATAGATGGCGATTTAATTTCTTTTGCGACAAATGCCGTAAAAGCTGGCGACAATCGTCGCTTAAAAGGCGAGGATTTAAAAGAAGGTAAGCCCGCCTTACTCGCTGGGAAGATTATTCGTCCAGCTGACTTAGGATTAATTGCTTCACTAGGCATCTCTCAAGTAACAGTTAATAAAAAATTACGGGTTGGATTTTTTTCAACAGGAACTGAGCTGCGCTCAATCGGAGAAAAACTAGATCCTGGCTGCGTTTACGATAGCAATCGCTATACGATTTTTGGCATGCTATCTCGACTAAATCTTGACCTCATCGATTTTGGTGTAGTGCCTGACCAACCAGAAGATTTACGCCTGACTTTTGCCACGGCAGCCGCCGAGTGTGATGTCATCATCACTTCAGGCGGCGTATCCGTGGGCGTTGCTGATTACACCAAGCAAATCATGCAAGAGATGGGAGATATTGGTTTTTGGAAGTTAGCGATTCGCCCAGGACGCCCCATGGCATTTGGCTCAATTAGCTCAGAAAATCACCAGGCTGTTTTATTTGGCTTACCTGGCAATCCCGTAGCAACTATGGTGACCTTTTATCAGTTAGTAAAACCAGCTCTTTTAACGATGGCTGGAGCATCACACACAGATACCCCCATCTCTAAAGCCCGCTCATTAACGGCGATTCGAAAGCTCCCAGGAAGAACCGAATTTCAAAGGGGGCAACTATCAATTAGCTCTGATGGCATGCCCACCGTATTAGCAATGCCTTCCCAAGGATCTGGTGTCCTTAGATCCATGAGTGAAGCTGATTGCTTAATCGTACTAGGCCACAACCAAGAATCTATAGAGCCTGGAGAGCTTGTAGATATTGTGTTATTTGAAGGTTTGATTTAATTTTTCAATATTGCAACGCAATATCATATCTAAAATTAGTATAGAATTTGGGCTATCAACCTTTATTTACCTTAATTGCACCTTAACCCAAAAATGCCAAGCAAGTACACCAAAAAAGAAGTTGTGTATGTCGACCCTCTACACACTGCTAAAACACTGGTTTTAGTTTATTTAAGTTTTTCTGTACCAGTGGTTTTGCTAGCATTGTTTGTGGCATTTATTCGCGACGGCGAACTGCCTGGCTTCACAGTGATCTCCGCCCTCATCCTCAACGCATTGATTGGATTTGGTTTGCTATGGCTTGCCTGCAAAGTGTATAACTGGGTGGCGGAAAAATTTGGCGGCATTGAGGTGGCGCTTAAAGATATCGATGCAAGCGACATCACACCACCATCATCACAAGATTAAAAACTGACTTTAATAAACAATCAGATTGGGCGGGGCAAGCCCCGCCAAACCAGCTAAACAATTCTTAATCGCTAACTCAATCATCGCTCGCCTAGTTTTTTCTGTGGCACTGGCGATATGTGGCGACAAAACCACGTTACTTAACGCCAGCAACTCTGACCTTACTGTTGGCTCACCTTCGAATACATCAATGCCAGCAGCAAAAATACGTTTTTCTTTAAGCGCCTTCGCCAAAGCTAACTCATCCACAATGCCTCCACGCGCAATATTAATGAGCGTCGCAGTAGGCTTCATCAACGAAAGTTCTTTCTCACCAAATAGATGGTGGTTCTCAGGCGTATAGGGCATAACCAAAATAATGTGGTCAGATTCTTTTAATAGCGTATCGCGATCAACATAACGAGCGCCACATTCCTGTTCCAAATCCGGAGATAAACGAGAGCGATTGTGATACATCACATTCATACTAAATCCCGAGGCACGTTTCGCAATCGCTTGCCCAATACGTCCCATACCCATAATGCCTAAATTACTGTGATGAATATCCATCGCCAAAGGCGTGTCGCAGATAGAAAATTTCTTCCAATGCCCAGCTCTTAACCAATGCTCGGTTTCCGTTACCCTTCTAGCCGTCGCCATTAAAAGCGCAAAACCAAAATCTGCTGTCGTTTCAGTTAATACGTCAGGCGTATTGGTCGCCAAAATATTCGCGGCCTTTAATGCTGCCAAATCTAAATTGTTATAACCAACTGCGATATTCGAAATAATTTTCAAATGAGTTGCTGTTTTAAGGTGCGCTTCGCCAATGGGCTCACTGCCTGTGATGATGGCTGCATCTTTATCCACCAAAGCTTGTCTTAAGGCCTCTGGTTCCCAAATGCGATCCGATTGATTCGACTCCACCTCAGCGACTTCTTGAAGACGCTCCAAAATGTCAGGAAAAATAGACCGCGCGACCAAAATCTTCGGTTTTTGAGTTTTTTCAGACATACCCTATGCAACCCCTCGTTTTTCTTGATTTTTATATTTTCGCGGCAAAACCCTTTGAACATTAGGATTTAGCCGGTCTTTCCGATTGTATGCCATTGATTTATCGCATACCTAAATCACTAAATCATCTAATAATTGCAGGGTTTCAGACGTAAACGCGCTATCTCTAAGATAAAATAATGGTTTTGGTCTTTTTGAGATAGAACTGCCATGACTTACGTAGTAACCGAAGCCTGTATTCGTTGCAAATATACCGATTGCGTTGATGTGTGTCCTGTTGACTGCTTCCGCGAAGGCGCTAACTTTTTAGCGATTGATCCAGATGAGTGTATCGATTGCGCCGTTTGTGTTCCTGAATGCCCAGTCAATGCAATTTATGCAGAAGATGACGTACCTGGTGATCAACAAGAGTACATTAAATTAAACGTTGAATTAGCGCGCAAGTGGCCTTCTATTACCAAATCAAAAGCGCCTCTAGCAGATGCTGATGAATGGAAAGATGTCACAGGCAAGTTAAGCGAATTAGTTCGCTAATTGATATTTCAATTATTTATCTCGAGACATTGCGCGAGATAAAAGAATCACTGGGATCAAGCCGGCTAAAACAATGGTTAAAGCCGGCCACGCCGCTTCAGCTAAGCGCTCATCCGCAGCCAACTGATAAGTAACCACAGCCAACGTATCAAAATTAAAAGGTCGCAATACCAAAGTTGCCGGCAACTCTTTCATCACATCCACAAAAACCAATAGCCCGGCAGTTAAAAGACTACGCCTCAATAAAGGCAGATGAATCCGTCGCAATAACTCCCACCTACCAGAACCCAAACTCATCGCGCTAGCATCCATGCTTGGCGTAATTTTGCTAAGCCCTGCTTCTACAGTCTGCAAGCCAGATGATAAAAAGCGTGTGAGGTAGGCATAAACCAAAATTGCAACAGATCCTGACAGTAGCCAAGCTATATCTAACTGCGCCAATAAAATTAAAATGCCTACAGCTAAAACGGCGCCCGGCACGGCATATCCTAAACTGACCATGCGATTAGCCATGGTTTGCCAAATACCTTTTGATATGCGCGCACCATAAGCCAACCACACCGCCAATATCACAGCGCACATCGCTGTTAACGTTGAGAGCCATAAGGTATTAACTAACCAGCCCCAATATCTTGGTTGAAACCCATCGCCATTTGATAAAGCCAAATAAGCCATGATGGCAACAGGCAATACAAATCCAAACAACATAGGCATAGCGCAAGCCATGCTTGCCCAAAAAGCTTTTTTGCCTTGCAAACGCCAAGGTTTAATTTGTCTAAAACGTTGGCCGCTAGCAGCAAAACGCATTTGACGCCGACTAACATGCTCCAACATCAGTAGCAAAAATATAACGCCCAACAAAACTGCTGACAATTGCACAGCGGCTATCCGATCACCCATCCCCAACCAGGCGCGATAAATACCGGTGGTCATTGTTTGGACACCAAAGTAAGACATAGCACCATAATCAGCAACTGCCTCCATGAGCGCTAAAGCAACACCAGCCATCGTTGCTGGCCTAGCCATCGGTAAAGCGACCTTCCAAAAAGCACCCCACGGACTCGAACCTAAAGTTCTAGCAGCATCAATCAAACGAGGACTTCTTTCTAAAAAAGCTGTCCGACAAAGCAAATAGACATAGGGGTACAAAGCCAAACTTAAAACACAAATCGCCCCCCAAAGAGATCTTGGATCCGGGAACCACTCTAACCTTGACATCCCCAACCAAGCTCTCAAGAAACTTTGAACGGGTCCTGAGAACTGAAAAAAATCCGTATAGGCATAGGCCATCACGTAGGTAGGCATGGCCAACGGCAGAATTAAAGCCCACTCATAAATACGCTTACCAGGAAAATCGCAAGTAGCTACCAACCAAGCACAAATAACCCCCATACTTGCCACACCTATGGCCACACCTATAGCCATCATGAGCGTGGTAAAGGCATAACTCGGTAGCACCGTATGAAATAAATGAGACAAGACCTCAGTACTGCCCGCTTGAGGATTCAATAAAGCAGTAAAAATACCTAATATCGGCAATGCCAATACAAGTGAAAAGAGAGTGGGTATTAAACGTAATCGCAAGATGCGACAATTATAGGAATGATTAACAATAAATCACCTATCCATTTAAATTTAGAGGATATTCATGTGAGCTATCCAGGCGAAAAGTCTGGCAGCTCCATCCCTATTGTTAAAGGCCTTAGCATGAGCCTGCAACAAGGTCGAATTGGTTGCCTGCTAGGCCCTTCAGGATGCGGCAAATCGACTATTTTGCGGGCTATCTGTGGTTTTGAACCTATTCAATCCGGATCAATTACTTTAGATAGTCAAAAAGTAAGCACCCCCAACTATCTGCTTGCCCCTGAGAAACGTCGGGTCGGAGTCGTATTTCAAGATTACGCTTTGTTTCCTCATTTAACTAATGCTGAGAATGTGGCGTTTGGCCTAAGAGGTATCAGCAAAAAAGAAGCCATCCAAAAAGCTGAGGATTGGCTGATACGCGTAGGACTTCATGATGTTGGAAACCGTTACCCCCATGAATTATCAGGCGGCCAACAACAACGGGTGGCACTCGCACGCGCCATGGCGCCAGAACCAGAACTATTACTCTTAGATGAACCCTTCTCCAATCTGGATGTGGACTTAAGAGAACGTCTCGCAAGCGAAGTGCGCGATATCTTAAAAGCCAATGGCACAACTGCATTATTGGTGACTCATGATCAATTTGAAGCCTTCGCCATTGCCGATGACATCGGGGTGATGGCAGATGGTCGTTTAGTTCAATGGGATAGCGCCTACAACCTGTATCACCGTCCAGCTAACCGATTTGTTGCCAGCTTCATAGGTTATGGGGTATTTGTTCCTGGCAAAACACAAGTAGGGCCATCTGTGGAAATTGAATTAGGCAACCTACCGCTTCCCCAATCGAGCTACGGACTACCTGGCGAAGAGGTAGACGTTTTATTACGTGCCGACGATATAGTTCACGATGACGACAGCCCACTCTTAGCCACCGTGATAAAAAAGGCTTTTCGTGGAGGCGATTTTCTCTATACCGTTCGTCTTGATTCTGGCCTAGAACTAATGGCGATGGTACCTAGTCATCACAATCACGAAATTGGCGAAAAAATCGGCATCAAGCTTATCGCTGATCATGTGGTGACTTTCTCAAAGATGTCTATAAATTAAGCTAGAATCTAGCCATGCAGCAATATCTAGATCTCATGCGCCATGTATTGGCCAATGGCACCCATAAATCAGACCGCACGGGCACAGGCACAACCTCTGTCTTTGGTCATCAAATGCGCTTTGATTTACAAAAAGGGTTTCCAGTCGTCACAACTAAAAAACTCCACCTTAAATCCATCATTATTGAGTTGCTTTGGTTCCTTCAAGGAAGCACCAACAATAATTGGCTAAAAGAAAGAGGTGTGAGTATTTGGGATGAGTGGGCCAAAGAGGATGGTGAATTAGGCCCTATTTATGGCTACCAGTGGCGCTCTTGGCCTGCACCTAACGGTGAACACATTGACCAAATTAGCCAATTGATTGATCAGATTAAAAATAATCCTGATTCACGTCGCTTAATCGTGTCTGCTTGGAACGTTGCTGAGATTCCTCGTATGGCACTACCTCCTTGCCATGCCTTCTTCCAGTTTTACGTAGCAAATGGCAAGCTATCCTGCCAACTCTATCAACGTAGTGCGGATATTTTCTTAGGCGTACCTTTTAACATCGCCAGCTACGCCCTACTGACTCACATGATTGCGCAACAAACAGGTTTAACGCCTGGCGACTTCATATGGACGGGCGGGGACTGCCACTTGTATACCAACCACATGGAACAGGTGAAGCTACAGTTATCTAGACAACCTTTGACACTCCCACAGTTAGCGATACATCGCCAACCAGCCAGCATCTTCGATTATGAATACGAAGACTTTGAGCTTGTTGGCTACCAGCATCACGACCCTATAAAAGCCCCTGTGGCCATTTAAGCTTCGAGGACTACGTGGAGTTAGATATCATTGTTGCGCGCGCTAAAAATGGTGTTATTGGCGTCAATAACACTTTACCTTGGCGTCTACCAGAAGATCTCAAACATTTTAAAAATACCACTTCTGGCTACCCCATCATCATGGGACGCAATACTTGGGAATCTTTAGGGCGCCCATTACCTGGCCGCAGAAATATCGTGGTTAGCCGCAACCCAGAATTAAAGCTAGAAGGCGCAGAAACATTTACCTCTTTAGAAGATGCGATTGACGCCTGTAGTGGCACAGAAAAAGTATTCATCATCGGTGGCGCTCAAATTTATGAACAAGCCATGGCATATGCTGACAAATTGATTGTTACAGAAGTTGACCTGGAAATTAATGGCGATGCCTTCTTCCCTGAAATCGATGACATGATGTGGGAAGAAGTATCAAGAGAAGAGCACCATAACGGCGACTTAGGCTACGCCTTTGTGACCTATATCAGCAAGTTCTGATAGGGTTTACTCTAATAAACTTCTAAGCAAAACCCCCATTTTTTATATCTTTTTGCATTAATATTTAATGCATCTGAATAGGTATATTCAGGCCATTAGTTTTAACAAGAGGAGAATAACGATGGATCGTCGTAAATTTATCGCTGGCACAGGTATGGCTGGCATTTTGGCTGCCGGTGTTGCACCAGCTGTTCACGCTCAAGGTGCCACTATTCGTTGGCGCTTAGCGTCAAGCTTTCCAAAATCAATTGATACACTTTTTGGCGGCTCTGAAGTTTTCGCTGCCAAATTAAAAGAATTATCTGGTGGCAAATTTACCATCAGCACACATGCTGCTGGTGAATTAATGCCAGCTTTTGGCGTATTAGATGGTGTACAACAAGGTACGGTTGAATGCGCTCACACGGCTCCTTACTATTTCTTTGGTAAAGATGAGGCATTTGCGTTAGATTGCGCTATTCCATTTGGTTTAAATGGTCGCCAAACAAACGCTTGGATGTTTGACGGTAATGGCCTAAAGCTCATGCGTGAGTTCTACGCAGCCTACAACGTTGTGAACTTCCCTCTTGGCAATACCGGAGCGCAAATGGGTGGTTGGTATCGTAAAGAAATTAATACGCTTGCAGACCTTAAGGGTCTTAAATTCCGCATCGGTGGTTTCGGTGGAAAAATTTTGGAGCCATTAGGTGTTGTGCCACAAAATTTACCTGCAGGGGAAATTTATCAAGCTCTAGAAAAAGGTACGATTGATGCGGCCGAATGGATTGGGCCTTATGATGACCTAAAGCTAGGTCTATACAAAGTAGCTAAACATTACTACTACCCAGCTTTCTGGGAAGGTGGTCCTCAACTAAGCCTCTACGTCAACAGCAAAGCTTATAACGCTCTTTCACCTGAATATAAGGCCATGATTGAAGCAGCAGCAACTTATGCTCACGTTGAAATTGCAGCGAAGTATGACGCCCGCAACCCTAAAGCTTTGAAAGAGCTAGTAGCAGGCGGCGCGAAACTTCATCGCTTACCTAAACCTATCATGGATCAAGCATTTAAAGTCTCTCAAGATGTTTATGCGGACTTGAGCGCCAAAAATCCTCGCTGGAAAAAAATATTTGCCGACTACGAAGCATTCCGTCGTGACCAGAACCTTTGGTTCCGTTTCGCGGAAAAAGGTTTCGATGATTTCATGCAAGCACAAAAGCTTTGATACCTTCCGTTAGTTAAGCGGTATCAAATAAGTAAAAAGCCAGTCAATGACTGGCTTTTTCTTTTGACAAATTAAATACGCAAGGGGCCAAGACTTAATCTGGCAAAGGCTTGTAAAACTTCAGGGGATGCTGAGTGAAACACATAAACACCAACCCCTGAACGCACTACTAAACGGGGCGCCACCAACCAAGATAAATAAGGTAAATAAATGAACTTCGCCTGACTAACCTCTTTTACCAAGACCCGCTTATTCCAAATCCAAGTTTGCTCAATTAACCCATGTTTAACAGAAGTACGACTTCTCAATATCCAATAGTACGCAACACAGCAAACCATTAACGATGCTGCCATGACACCCAAAGCACCGAAAGAAACTTCCTCGCTCAACATCTCTTGGGCAGCTCGGTAACCCCAAAAAAATAAGGCAAGCATGAGTATGCTTGCCAATACTTTTATCAATAGAGGAAAGGCTGGTCCTTCTACTGAAACATCTTCTAAAAAATGAGTATCTGCCATTATTTTTTAGCAGGCTCCTTAAATAAATCATCAATCATTTTTTGATCATCTAACTTAGGTGCCTCATGTAAATCATCCACCGGCGCTTCCAATTGAACCTTATCCAAATCAACCTTCTCTTGCTTATCTAAGAAGACTGTGACAGTTTGAGGCACGAAAATCACTACAACTACCAAGATCAACTGCAAAATCACCCAAGGGATTGATCCCATATAGATATCTTTTGATTCGATTTTTGTTGGAATAGAACCATTTTTGTAAAGCGAATCAGCAATACCTCGCAAATAGAACAGGGCGAAACCAAATGGCGGATGCATGAAGCTTGTCTGCATATTGACGCACAACAAAACACCAAACCAAATCATATCAATACCCATCTTATCCGCTACAGGACCCAACATCGGCAAGATGATGAAAGCAATTTCAAAGAAGTCCAAGAAGAACGCTAAGAAAAACACAAAAATATTAACCACTAGCAAAAAGCCTGTTTGGCCACCTGGCAAATTGGACAACATGTGCTCAATCCACACGCCACCATCAACTCCTTGGAAGACCAATGAGAATACGCGAGAACCAATCAAAATAAACACCACCATCGCTGTGATACGCATGGTGCCTGTCATACCGTCTTTAATGATTTCCCAATTAAGACGCTTATGCATAGCGGCCAATACAAAGGCGCCCACAGCTCCCATCGCGCCAGCCTCTGTTGGCGTACAAACTGCTGTATCAATGCCTGGCAAACCACCCATACTGCCAAGTACCGCAAAAATCAGCACTCCTGAAGGAATAATGCCGCGTAAACATTTTTTCCAAAGAGCCCAGCCGTTTAATGTTCTAGCTTCTTTAGGCACTCCGGGCAAATAAGCCGGTCTAAAACGCGTTAAAAAGAATGTGTATGCCACAAAAATAAGAACTTGAAGAATCGACGGTCCCCATGCGCCCTTATACATATCGCCTACTGAACGACCCAACTGGTCGGCCATAACCACCAACACCAAAGATGGCGGCACCAATTGCGTAATGGTTCCAGAAGCCGCCAATACGCCAGTGGCATAACGCATGTTGTAACCGTAACGCATCATGACTGGCAATGAAATCATGGCCATAGCAATAACTTGGCCAGCAACCGTACCTGTAATAGCGCCGAGAATAAAACCAACAATAATGACTGAATAACCAAGACCGCCGCGTATCGGGCCAAATAATTGCCCCATCGAGTCCAGCATGTCTTCAGCCAAACCGCATTTCTCCAAAATAGCACCCATCAAAGTAAAAAATGGGATGGCTAATAAAAGATCGTTCGATAAGATGCCAAAAATATTTAATGGCAAATTAGACATAAAACTAGCGGGGAACCAGCCTTGCGAAATCGCGAAGAAGCCGCTTAACAAACCTAAAGCAGCTAATGAAAATGCTACTGGGAAGCCAATCAACATAATGAGGATCAGCCCCAAGAACATCATGGGGGCAAAAGTCTGCATGCTCATTGGAGAGGCCTTTCATAATGAATATCCATGTCATAGGCATGTGTTAACCAACCCACTCGCTTAATGATCTCGGAGATACCTTGGATGCCAACCAAAAAGAAACCTAGCGGCAACATCATCATCGCAGGCCATCGAATCAAACCACCCGCATTACTCGACATCTCTTTAGAAATAAACATACTCATAAAAAGCGGCATGCATAAGTAAGCAAAATAAATCATGGCAGGCAATAAAAAGAAAACCAGGCCAAATAGGTCAATATAGACACGAGCCTTGCTTTGCAAAGTGCCATAAATCACATCAACGCGCACATGCTCATTAACACGTAACACTTGGGCAGCGCCCATCATCACGCATCCTGCAAATAAATACCACTGAATCTCTAACCAGCCATTAGAGCTGTAATCAAATAGATAACGTACGAATGCATTTAACGCACTAATAAAACAGGACAAAATAACAGCCCATTTAGCGACCCCAGCAAACTTATCCGTTACCCAATCAATTCTATGGGCTAATGCAATCAGTTGCTTCATGATTGACCTCTTTATATTTCATTCTTATGGGAGCAATTCTATCAGCAAGATAAAGGGATTTCTTACAGGAAACAGCTTTCTGCGGTGATTATCGACCGCCAACTGTCATATTTTCAATGAGTATGGAACCAGTCTCTTTGGTACCTCTTACCAAGGTATCAGCACCAATGGCCACAATTTGTTGAAACATATCCTTTAGATTGCCAGCAATCGTAATCTCTTCGACAGGATGCACAATCACCCCGTTCTCAACCCAATATCCAAATGCGCCACGAGAGTAGTCACCATTGACATAGTTAACGCCCTGCCCCATTAGATCCGTCACTAATAAACCCGTACCCATTTTTTTAAGCAAGGCTGGCAAATGATCTGTTTGTTTAGTTAAACGGCTTTTCATCTGCAAATGATGTGACCCACCGGCATTGCCAGTCGTTTGCATGTTTAGCTTTTTTGCTGAATAAGTTGACAAGAAATAACCTTGCACGATACCAGCATCAACTACCTTACGGGCCCTTGTCCTGACACCTTCCTCGTCAAAAGGTGCGCTACCCGTTAAACGTTTAGCATGCGGCTCTTCAACAATATCAATGTGCTTTGGAAATATAGTTTTCCCTAAACTATCCACCAAGAAACTAGATTGGCGATACAACGCTCCGCCTGATGTGGCTTGGACATAAGCGCCCAACAATCCTACTGCTAGCGGCGCCTCAAAAATCACAGGACAATGACGTGTTGAAATAGGTCTTGCACCTAATCTAGCTAAAGCTCTCTTGGCAGCATAAGCACCAACCTTCTCCGGCTTAGCTAAATCACTAGGCACCCGAGAAGTTGTATACCAATCATCTCGCTGCATCGGAGCACCGGGTTTAAGACTAGCGCTAGCGATTGGCGTACATGAAATGTAATGGCGTGATACGGCATAGCCACCCATAAAGCCATTAGTAGTCCCCAACATAAAATGAGACTGCTGCGCAGATACAGATGCCCCATCACTATTGGTAATATTTTTACTAACTGCAAAAGCACCTTGTTCAGCAGCACGAGCAATTTCAACAGCATCTTCGGTATTGATATGCCAAGGATGATACAAATCTAAATCCTTAGGATTTTTTTCCAATAATTCTGCTGGAGCCAAGCCAGCACAGTCATCTTCAGCCGTATGCTTAGCGATATGAAAAGCCGCTTCGACACTTGCCTTCAAAGATGCTTTTGAGAAATCACTTGTACCAGCATTACCACGACGCTGACCAATAAAAACTGTTACGCCAGCTTGCTTGTCGCGATTTTGCTCAATGGTCTCAATCTCACCTTTGCGTGTTGAGACAGATAAACCATGCCCCTCCGATAGCTCGGCAGCGGCATCTGTAGCCCCTAATTTTTTGGCTTCGGCTAGTAAATAACCAACTAATTCTTTTAATTGTTCTGGTTTATGTGAAAACATAGCGCAATCATAGCTAGAATTGACGCATGAGTATACAAATTACAAATTCAAAAAATACCAAAAGATCCCATCCAGATGAAATTTGGATTGGTCTTATTTCTATTTCCGATAGAGCAAGTCAAGGCGTTTATCAGGATGAGGGAATTCCTGCCCTAGAAAATTGGTTTGGCAAAGCCCTATCTTCCCCCTGGCACTTAGAGGCAAGGCTCATTCCAGATGAAAAAGAAATCATCTCTAAAACTATTTGCGAATTAGTGGATGTGATTGGCTGCGACCTAGTTCTAACGACGGGGGGAACAGGCCCTTCACGACGCGACGTCACACCTGAAGCAACTCTAGCAGTTGCCACCAGAGAAATGCCAGGTTTTGGTGAACAAATGCGTCAAATCAGCCTTAAATTTGTGCCAACGGCGATTCTTTCAAGACAGGTGGCAGCTCTTCGAGAAATCGAAAACCATGCGGCACTCATCATTAATTTACCTGGGCAACCCAAAGCCATTGCTGAAACTTTAGAGGGATTAAAAGATTCTGAAGGCAAATCAATGGTGCCTGGCATATTTGCTGCTGTACCTTACTGCATTGATTTAATTGGTGGGCCTTACGTCGAAACCAATGAATCCGTGATTAAGACCTTCCGCCCCAAATCAGCTATCAGGAATAAACCCTAATAGCTGTAGGGCTCAGCGCTTTAGGCTCGTAGGCCAAGGTAAAGGCCCATAGGCACAAATATCAGCGCTGATAAATTACCCAGCAACACGATTGAGGCCACAAGCTCTGGGTCTTGATCGTGTCGGTCAGCTACCAAGAAATTTAATACAGCAGGCGGCAAACTAGCAAAGACAAAAAGAAGTCCTTTTTGTAAATCAGTGATTTCTAAAAATGGTGTAATCGCTAGCGCCGTCAGCAAGCCAGCAACGGGACAAACCATCGCACCTAAAAAACCTTCGCGCCAATGTTTTAAATTTGCATCTTTCATACGCACACCCAATGCAAACAACATTAAGGGCACCGTTGCATCTCCTAACAGCTTAATAGCTTGATATAAGGGCTCCGGTAAAGTAACCACATGTTTACCTGCCGAAAGAGCAAAGCCAGCGATGGTTGCTAGCGCCATCGGATTCATAAATACCCCAGATAGAGGAGCCTTAGGATTTACCAACTTCACACCTAGTGTGAAATGTAGAAGATTCGATACTGAAAATAATGCTACTGCCGGAGCAAGGCCAACATGACCAAAGGCAAATACTGCCAAAGGCAATCCCATATTGCCGCAGTTATTAAACATCATAGGCGGGACAAAGGTCTTAGGATCCATACCGGCTAATTTAGCAATCGGCCAAGCCAGCAGCCCAGACCCCAACACAATTGCCACACCACTGAGCAAAAGACTCCACTGCTCCAACAGCTCAAAATCCTTACTCACGAACGCTGAAATCACCAATAAGGGTGCGATGACCTCAATAGTGGCTTTATTGATACCCGCCATATCAGGGTGGGCTTTACGCCCATACAGCCACCCTACCAAAATGATTAAAAAAACAGGGGTGATGATCCCCGCAATCTTTAAAAACATTTAATTACCTTCAGCAATCGGGGCATCGCCTACCGTAGGAGTAAAAACTTTCTCTCTGTAATAGCGCAACTCTTCAACGGATTCAATGATGTCAGCTAAAGCCGTATGAGCCTGCTTCTTACTAAAACCTTTAGCAATATCAGGATGCCAACGCTTGCAGAGCTCTTTGACCGTAGAAACGTCAATATTTCTGTAATGGAAATAAGCCTCCAACTTAGGGAGATAGCGATTCATAAAGCGGCGATCCTGATGAATCGTATTACCGCACATCGGAGAAATGCCAGCCTTGACGTGCTGCTTTAAAAACGCGATGCACTGAGCTTCCACGTCGGGCTCAGTCAAAGTTGAGGCTTTCACCTTATCAATTAGGCCAGATTTACCATGCGTGCCTTTATTCCAAGCATCCATACCGTTTAAAATGGCATCTTCTTGATGCAACACTAAAACAGGACCCTCAGCGACGATATTTAAATCGCCATCAGTCACAATCATGGCAATCTCTAGAATTCGGTCGGTCTCCGGCTGTAAACCGGACATCTCCATATCTACCCAAACTAAACGATCATTCTTTCTTGTTGTACTCATCCCTATAATCATCTCATGACATTTACTTTTTTGTTTATTTTGGGCCTTGCCCTCAGCATCGCGACCCGCTATTATTTAGCCAGCCGCCATATCCGCCATATTTCAAAACATCGCGAAGAGGTGCCCAAAGACTTTGCGAACAAAGTATCTTTGGCCGACCATCATAAAGCCGCGGACTACACTATTGCGAAACTGCGTTTAGGATTATTTGAGATTGCCCTATCCGCTGCTATTTTAATTAGCTTTACCTTACTAGGTGGTTTGCAATATGTCCATGATTTCACCTTGGATTTGATGGGGCCTGGCGCTTATCAACAAATCACCTTACTTATTTCACTGAGCTTAATTACCGGCATCATCGACCTACCCTTTTCTTTATATCGTCAATTCGGCATTGAGGAAAAATTCGGCTTTAATCGCATGACAATTGGTTTATTTTTTACAGACATGGTCAAAGGGCTTGCCTTAAGTCTTGCAATTGGCCTACCCTTGTTATGGGTCGTTCTCACCCTGATGGCACACGCTGGCGAATATTGGTGGGTATTAACCTGGGTTGTTTGGGTCGCATTTAATGTTTTATTAATTTGGCTATTCCCAACTTTCATTGCACCCTTATTCAATAAATTTAAACCATTAGAGGATGGCCCTCTAAAAGAACGTATTGAGAATTTACTAAAACGCTGTGACTTCACAAGCCAAGGTTTATTCATCATGGACGGCAGCAAGCGAAGCGCCCACGGCAACGCTTACTTCACAGGTATGGGCAAAGCAAAACGTATCGTATTTTTTGATACCCTCATTGAACGTTTAAATCCAGAAGAAATTGAAGCCGTTCTCGCTCATGAGTTAGGTCACTTCAAACGCCAACATATTCGTAAACGTTTAATCCAATCTTTCGCTCTTAGCTTAGCGGTTTTAGCATTGCTTGGTTGGATCTCCACCAAACCTTGGTTTTATCTAAGCCTTGGAGTAATGCCTGACTTTAACGGCTATAACGCTGGCTTAGCATTAGCTCTATTTAGTTTGGTTATGCCTGTTTTTGGATTTTTCTTAACCCCGATTAACAGCATGGGCTCACGCAAACATGAATATGAAGCGGATGCTTTCGCCGCTGAAAAATCATCAGCGCATGATTTGATAACGGCTTTAGTAAAGCTATATCAAGATAACGCCGCAACCTTAACACCAGACCCTTTGTACTCAAGCTTTTACGATTCGCATCCACCAGCACCATTGCGCATAGCGCATTTACAAAAACTAGCTGACTAGTGCTATAAAGAAGCTCCATGAAAACATTTCAAGCCCTGCTCGTCGCATCCTACGGTCGTCATTATTTGGCAAGACCCATGGGTGGCACAGAGGGCTTAGATCCAAAAACACTCTATCAAGTAACCTCTCGTGGCAAACAACACATGGGAGCAGTAGGCGATACGCTTTACGTCAAAGAGACAGGTCCTGAACAGGCTGTTATTGAGAAAATCGCCGAAAGAAAAAACCTTCTCTACCGCTCAGACGCCTATAAGAGTAAATCAATCGCCAGCAATGTCGATCAAATTTTGATCGTGCTGGCTACTGAGCCAGGATTCTCTCCAGATTTATTAGGACGAGCGGTGATTGCAGCGGAAACAGCTGGCATCATCCCACGCATCATTTTGAATAAATGTGATTTACCTAATAAGCTACCCCAAGCAAGAAAAATGCTGGAGCCTTATCAAGTGATGGGCTATCCAGTTCATGAAATATCAGTCAAACATGATCCCGCCTCTGTTCTCAATTTAGCTCAACACGTCTATGGCAAAGTTTCTGTTTTAGTGGGTCAATCCGGCATGGGTAAGTCAACATTATTAAATGCCTTAATTCCGGATGCGGCAGCTCAAACACAAGAACACTCCAAAAAATTAGATAGCGGCAAACACACCACGACTGCCTGCCGTTACTATGATCTACCACCTAAAGAAATAAATGGTGTCGCGGCTCAAGGAGCCTTAATTGATTCTCCAGGCTTCCAGGAATTTGGCTTAGCTCACTTATCAGAAAGTGAATTACAGCACGCCTTTAAAGAATTCAGGCCCCTATTAGGAGCCTGTAAATTTCACAACTGTAGCCATGGTGATGAACCAGCCTGCGCCATCAGAGCGGCAGTGGAAGCTGGTGAAATATCAGCGCAACGCGTTGAATTATTCCGACAACTTCGCCATGAGTCACTGAATGCTGACGCTATCCAAGCCAGGTTGAAATAGTCATCATCGCTATCACGACTAACCAAAGAATCACCGCGCGCCACACCAAACCAACCGCTGAACGCAAACTGCGTACAGATGCTTCTAGCCCCAAATCAATAATAGGTGGCTCACCAGCTTCGGCCATTCTTAACGCTTCATCGCTGCTAGGCTCTGGTAAAGGAGCGCCTAAACGCACACCTAAAGCACCCGCGCCTGAAGCCAAAATAACAGCTTCTAACTCATTACCCCATTTACTTAGATGGTAGCGCCAACCATAAATAGCATCTTCAAAATTGCCAACAATTGCAAAGCCAATGGCTGTTAAACGTGTTGGCAACCAGTCAATCACATAAAAGAATTTGCTTGATGCATGCGCCAAGGAAAGACTGGCCTGCGATGGCCAACGTTGCGCAGCCATATCGGCTAAACGGTATAACACCACACCAGCTGGCCCCAATGGCAGCATGAACCAGAAAATGACACCAAACACATGACGGTGCGCACCAACAATGGCGCGTTCAAGGGCCAAGCAAATCACTTCTGACTCGGTCATCGTATCTGTATTAACACCAGGTCCCTGCCACTCCGCCAAGACCCTTCTTGCCTCTTCTAAATTATGCTCCAATAAAGCTTCATGAATCGCTGTGAATGGATGACTGAACTGTCTGAAACCCAAGAAAAGATAAACAATTAAGACGTTCCAAGCGAACGCTAATAATGGTTGAGTCGCCAATAAAACAAAATGCACCAATAAAACCACAATTACTGGTGGTGCAAACGCTAATAGACAGGCTAAACGACCACTACCCTCAGATCCTGTATCGACGTTTTTAACGGCAAGGTCCAACCAGTTTTCAAGAAAGTGTCGGAGCCAGTGATCTTTTTCAACCGGCTTATATTGCTCAGCGATGAGCGCGAAAAGAATAGAAAAGAATGTCATGCTCTTAAAAAATGATAAAGGTTACGTAGCATACCCGCAGTTGCACCCCAGATAAATTTATTCTCATAAGGCATAGAATAAAACTGTCGCGCACCTTCAGGACTTTGCCACATTCTACGTTCATGGTGATGAGGATTCATCAAAAAACTCATCGGCACTTCAAAAATCTCATCAACTTCAAATGGATCAGGTTGATACACACAGCCCGGCTTTACCAAGGCAGCAATAGGCGTCACCTGATATCCAGTAATTGTTAAGTAATGCGGTAAGCGCCCCAAAATTTCTACATAACTCTCAGGCAATCCAATTTCCTCTTGGGCTTCACGCAAAGCGGTATGCTCAGGAGAAACATCTTCAGGATCCGTTCTACCCCCAGGAAAACTAATTTGGCCGGGATGATCATGGAGATGACTGGTTCGCTTGGTTAAGAGAATCTTAAGCTCATCCTCGTAAGCCACCATCGGCACCAATACAGCAGCCGGAGTTGGTACACCACCTCGACCCGCCGCCATTGCATTTTTAGCTGCCAAGACCGAGCGGTTTTCATCGGTTAATTCAACCGCCCACTCCTTATCTTCCAAAAAACGTTGGCGCATCCCAGTGATCGACAACAAATGCCTCTCTACTGGACTTAAATGTGTATCCCTTGCTACCACAGGCATAGCCTGCGGATCAAAACTTGGTACGCGCGGCTTTCGCTGTTCAAGACTTGATGGCTGAAGGGTTAAATCATCCGATGACATGGCATTAGTTTATAGAAGTTCAGAACAAATCATTCAAATAATGCGAATGAAAAAATAAAGGCAGCCGAGGCTGCCTTTATTAACAAGCGTACTAAAGATAACTGATTACTCAGCAACCGCTTCTTTTGTACGAGCCTGTAATTTTTCCTTAATACGTGCTGACTTACCTGAACGGTCACGCAAGTAGTACAACTTAGCACGACGCACATCACCGCGACGCTTAACTTCAATGCTAGCGATCAATGGTGAGTAAGTTTGGAATGTACGCTCAACACCTTCGCCAGATGAAATCTTACGAACGATGAAGCTTGAGTGTAAGCCACGGTTGCGTTTAGCAATAACAACGCCTTCGTAAGCCTGCACACGTTTACGTGTACCTTCAACAACGTTAACGTTAACAACAACTGTATCGCCAGGAGCGAAAGTTGGCACTGCTTTATTAGCAGTTAGACGAGCAATTTCTTCTTGCTCAATTGATTCAATAATATTCATTACAACTCCTTTTGCATCGTACCAACGTTTAATTCCGAGGAAGAACCTGCGGACTTGATAGAGGATGCGGTTTAAATCCCTGCCTTGTTTTCCAATGTCGCCAAATAAGCTTCATCGGTAGAACTCAGCAAGCCTTGCTTGCGCGCCTGATCAATTAAATCAGGCCGCCTTTTTAACGTCAGCTCCAAAGATTGTTTCCGACGGTAATCCGCTATTTTAGCGTGATGTCCGCCTAAAAGCACGTCCGGAACCAATAAATTTTCATAATTTTCTGGTCGGGTATAGTGAAAACAGTCCAAAAGGCCATCCATGAAGCTATCTTGGGCTACAGATTCAGCATCACCCAAAGCCCCTGGAATGAGACGTATCACAGAATCCATGACAGCCATCGCTGGAATTTCACCCCCAGAGAGAACAAAATCCCCCAAACTAACCTCTTTATCGACTCTACGGTCAATTAGACGTTGATCGACTGCTTCATATCTGCCACAAATGAAGGTAACTGTATCTAAATTGTAGATATCTTTAGCCATTTTCTGGTTAAATCGCTCCCCTTGAGGAGATAAGAGAATAACCGGCCCTTTCTTGGCGCCCTGATCTTTAGCTACCGCATCCAAAGTATCTTCAAGAGGTTTAGCCATCATCACCATACCAGGCCCACCACCGTAAGCACGATCATCAACAGTTCTACGAGCGTCCAAGGTGTAATCACGAGGATTCCAGGTTTTGAGACTCACCAAGCCCTTCTCAAAAGCCCTACCGGTCACTCCCCAAGAGCTCAAAGCAGAAAACATTTCAGGAAAGATGGTGACGACGTCAAAACGCATATATTTTCAGAATTGAAAGTGGTTTTTTTACCAGTCTAACTGCCAATCAACGACGATGCCATATTTTTCAGAGCTTTTATCAACAGTTACAGACTGAATAACAGTTTTAATAAAAGGGATTAATTGCTCACCCTTGTCTGATTTAGCATCAGCAGACTTAACGCAAAGGATTGATTGAGCACCGTTATCCATTAAATCAGAAACAACCCCCAAAGCCTCCCCTTGGAGGTTTGTAACTGGCAACCCAATTAAATCAACCCAATAAAAACTGTCATCGTCAGCCTGACTTGGGAAATCCGCCCGACTAACGTAAATTGCCGACCCTTTTAATACTAGAGCCTGATCCCGGTCCGATACCCCATCCAAGCCTAAAAGCACCTGGCCACTATGCTCCTTCGATGTCTTTACCGAAAAAGGATGTGACAGATCTAGTGAAGCAGGTGGCTTCACTAACCAAATAATAGGTGCAGAAAATAACGCTAGAGGCTCTTTAGAATAAGGTTTAACCTTGATTAAACCCCTAATTCCCTGGGCATCGAGCACATGCCCAACCAAGACTAAATCAACAGGAGGACTCACGGTTTGACTCATGCGAGCCTCCAAATGATTAAGATTGACCTACCGTATGATGGCTTAAAGCCATCAAAGCCTATTAGGCCTTAGGAGCAGTTTTAAGTAAACGTGCTACTGTTGGCGATAATTGTGCGCCAACACCTTGCCAATATGTCAAACGATCTTGAGCAATACGGAAACCTTGTTCTGTTTCTACTGCGCTAGGATTGTAATAACCAAGGCGCTCGATAAAGTTCGAGTCACGACGGTTGCGTTTGTCTGTAGCAACGATGCTGAAGAAAGGACGATTTTTTGAACCGCCGCGTGCGAGTCGAATGACGACCATGTGAGTTCCTTACAATGCTTTAATAAACCCCGTATTCTATCGCAGAAATGAAACGAAAGCTAAAAAATTAGGGATTCCATGACCAAAAACCAACTTCCAAGCCTATTTTATAGGCTCAGCCTTGTATTGGCGGTCACCTTAACAGGTTGCGCCCAGGTTATGCCCAATTGCGGGGCCGTTAGCAGCCCCCCAATCCACGAGTTGGTTGATAGCCAATGGGAACTTATCCGCTGGCACTACACCAGCCCTAGCGACCATAAAACACGCTTAAGAAAGATTCCCCAGGGCTCTTATGAAATACCTATGACCTTAGCTATTTCACCAGATGGTAAAAAAGTCAGTGGCAACGCGGGTTGCAATCTCTATACGGCCGAGATCACTGCAGATGAACGCGGCATTTTGATTGATAAGGTAGCCAGCACACGCAAAGCCTGTGCCCCCTATATCAGCGAATTAGAATTCAAATTTTTAAGCTATATCAGCGACTATAGAACCTTAGTTCGCGACGGCGATCGCTTACTCATGATGACAAGAGATGGTGAAGTTCTAAGCTTTGCGCTTAAAAATAAATAAGCCTCGACCCAATTTAAATCAACCCAATACAATAGCCTCATGCATAAAAATAAACTCATCTTTTGCTCTCTAGGTTTACTACTCCCGGGAAGCGGGCTCAATATTTTTTACTTAAAAGGCCTAGGTAATATTTGGGCGTGGCTACAGATGATTGGCTTATTTGCCGGAATTCTAGGTTGGAAACTGTTAGGAGCTAGCGAGATGTCATCAGCGCTAGGATGGATCTTGGCAACCGCTGGGTTTATTTCACTAGAAGCAAGCTGGTTAACCACCATCACATTTGGCCTACGCCCTGATGAAAAATGGGATGCTCAATTCAATAGCCAATCCAAACAAAAAAATGAATCCGGATGGTTGGTTATTTTGTGCGTGATTGTTTCTTTGATGATCGGTGCAGCCGTCATGATGTCAGGTCTTGCGATCGCTTTTGAGCAACATTTCATTAGTCAAATAGAGGCGGCTAGAAAAATATCCCAATAATTTTTCTCAATTTCTCATAGCTCCCCATAACTCCTCAACAATCTCTCAACAAAAAAGGGTGAACTAAGTTCACCCTTTTTTACGATATCAAATATCTTGTTAGAACTGCTCAGCGCTTAGAGCATTAACTGTTGCACCACCTTCAAGAATCGATGTTGCGATTCCAGGAACTTGGCTTAACAAATACTCAGCATGGAAGCGAGCAGTCGCCACCTTTGCGGAGAAAAACTCTTTATCTGAATCCAACTTCGCTTCAGCAGCCAACAACGCTCTAGCCATTTGCCAACCACTCATCAATAAACCAGCTAAACGAAGGTAGGCAACGCTACCCGCGAAAACACCTTTAATGTCAGACTTGAAATTAGCCACAACATAATCAACAACAGTTTCAAAAGAAGCTCTCGCAACAGATAAATGCTTCAACATAGCTTTAGCTGCTGGTGTACCGCTGTTATTTAACTCGGCTTCTGTTTGTTTAATCAAAGCAGCGATTGATTTAGCTACTTTACCGCCATCACGGTAAGTTTTACGCCCCACCAAGTCATTCGCTTGAATTGCGGTTGTACCTTCGTAAATAGGCAGAATGCGTGCATCACGATAGAACTGAGCCGCACCTGTTTCTTCAATGAAACCCATACCACCATGCACTTGCACACCCAAACTAGCAACTTCAACAGACATCTCGGTTGAGAAACCCTTAACAAGTGGCACCATGTATTCATAGAAAGCCAAACTTTGTTGACGAGATGCTTCATCTTGTCCATGATGCGCTTCATCACTCAACGCTGCAGCCATATAAGCCATGGCACGAGCGCCTTCCGTATAAGCACGCATGGTCATCAACATACGTTTCACATCTGGATGGTGAATAATCGCTACTGGCTCCGCTGAACCAGCCAAGTCTTTGGACTGCGTGCGATCTTTAGCGTACTGGACTGCTTTTTGATATGCACGATCAGCAATCGCAACACCCTGCATACCCACCGCAAAACGAGCAGCGTTCATCATGATGAACATGTACTCAAGACCACGATTTTCTTCACCTACCAAATAACCAATCGCACCACCATGATCACCAAACTGAAGTACTGCCGTTGGACTAGCCTTGATACCCAATTTATGTTCAATCGATACGCAATGCGCATCATTACGCGCACCTAAAGATCCATCAGCATTCACCATGAACTTAGGCACCACAAACAATGAGATACCTTTCACACCCTCAGGGGCACCAGGACAACGAGCGAGAACCAAATGCACAATGTTCTCAGCCATATCATGCTCACCATAAGTGATGAAGATTTTGGTGCCAAACACTTTATAAGTGCCGTCACCTTGAGGCTCGGCTTTTGTACGAACCGCAGCCAAATCTGAACCTGCCTGAGGTTCAGTTAAGTTCATCGTACCCGTCCACTCACCTGTCACCATCTTCGGAATGTAACGATCTTTTAGCTCATCACTAGCAGCAGTTAATAGAGCTTCAATCGCACCATCAGTCAACATAGGGCAAAGCGCAAAAGACATATTGGCAGCATTCAACATTTCAGTACAAGCAGTTGCAATGACTTTAGGGAAACCTTGGCCACCATACTCACCTGGATGAATCACACCCTGCCAACCACCTTCAGCAAATTGTTTAAATGCTTCTTTAAAGCCTGGTGTTGTTGTTACTACGCCGTCTTTCCATGAGCTAGGCTTAACATCGCCATCCCAATTCAAAGGTGCAATCACTTCATTACAAAATTTTGCAGACTCATCCAACACAGCAGCAGCCGTATCGTAACCATAGTCCTCAAAACCTGGGATAGAAGCAACCTTATCAATATCTGCGATGTCTTGCATCACAAATAACATTTCTTTAACTGGTGCGCTATAGCTCATGGTGTTTTCCTAAATTATCCTAATTCCGCAATTAATTCTGGTACAGCTGTAAACAAATCAGCGACCAAACCGTAATCCGCAACACCAAAAATTGGCGCCTCAGGATCTTTATTGATTGCAACAATCACTTTTGAATCTTTCATACCCGCCAAATGCTGAATCGCACCAGAAATACCGACTGCCACATATAACTGAGGCGCGACAATTTTTCCTGTTTGACCAACTTGGTAATCATTAGGTACAAAACCCGCATCCACAGCTGCGCGTGAGGCACCTAAAGCAGCACCCAACTTATCAGCTAAAGGCTCCATCACAGCATGGAACTGCTCACCAGAACCCAATCCGCGACCACCTGAAACAATGATTTTTGCAGCAGTAAGTTCTGGACGGTCTGAATGACTCACTTCTTTGCTGACAAAACTGGCTTTACCACTATCAGACACAGCAGCAACTGTTTCAACCGCTGCAGATCCACCAGTAGATGCAGCCGCATCAAAACCTGTTGTACGCACAGTAATCACTTTAGTAGCATCCGTTGCTTGCACGGTTGCTACCGCATTACCTGCATAGATAGGGCGCTCAAAAGTATCTGCTGAAATTACTTTTGTAATATCCGATACTTGCGCCACATCTAATTTAGCCGCCACACGAGGCAACACATTTTTACCAATGGCCGTTGCAGGCGCCAAGATATGGCTGTAGTTACTTGCTATCGCAAGAACTTGTTCCGCCAAGTTTTCACCTAACTGATGCTCCAAGTGGGCAGCATCTACATGAATGACTTTAGCCACACCAGCCACTTGTGCTGCCGCAGTCGCTGCACCACTGGCTTGATGGCCAGCCACTAATACATGCACATCGCCACCACAAGCTAACGCAGCGGTTACCGCATTTAATGTCGCGGCCTTTAAAGATTGATTATCGTGTTCTGCAATTACGAGTGAAGTCATTTAGATCACCTTCGCTTCATTTTTTAGTTTTTCTACCAAAGCCTTAACATCAGCCACCATCACACCAGCGCTACGCTTAGGAGGCTCTTCAACTTTGATTGTTTTAATACGAGGCGCAACATCGACACCTAAATCATCAGGCTTGATAGTCTCTAATGGTTTTTTCTTTGCCTTCATGATGTTAGGCAAAGTGACATAACGCGGTTCATTCAAACGCAAATCTGTTGTTACCACCGCTGGCAATGCCAAGGCCAAGGTCTCTAAACCACCATCTACTTCACGAGTAACCGTAGCCTTACCGTCAGCCACCTGTACTTTTGAGGCAAAAGTTGCTTGCGGCAAATTCAATAAAGCAGCCAACATCTGACCCGTTTGATTGCTGTCATCGTCAATCGCCTGCTTGCCTAATATGATTAATTGCGGCTGCTCTTTATCTACCAAAGCTTTTAGAATTTTTGCCACGGCTAAAGGTTGCAATTCAGCATCAGTCTCAACCAAAACACCTCTGTCTGCGCCAATTGCCATCGCTGTTCTTAGAGTTTCTTGGCTTTGCGCCACACCACAAGAAACAGCCACAACCTCTGTAGCGATACCAGCCTCTTTAAGACGAACCGCTTCCTCAACAGCGATTTCATCAAAAGGGTTCATGCTCATTTTTACGTTAGCAGTATCAATACCTGAGTTATCAGACTTCACGCGCACCTTCACGTTGTAGTCGACCACTCGTTTAACAGCGACCAAAATTTTCATACTGTTTGCCTATTTATAAGAATTCACGAATGAGAGAGATGCTGACACCGTTTTAGGGTGCAAACTATCGCCAACACGACATTGTGCGTCCTATTGGAGCTCTTTTAGGGTTGAGTCCAATAAAAACGCACTATGCTTTATTTTATACGTCGATAGCGGTTGCGGACCCAGCTTTTTTACGCAATTCAAACTTCTGGATTTTGCCCGTGGAGGTTTTAGGTAATTCACCAAAAACAACCGCTCTAGGAATCTTAAATCCAGCTAAATGCTTCTTACAGTGAGCAACGATATCTTCTGCTGTGACATTGGCGTCAGGCTTAACCTCTAAAAATGCGCAAGGTGTCTCACCCCATTTAGCATCCGGTTTCGCAACCACTGCCGCTGCTAAAACTGCAGGGTGACGATACAAAACATCCTCCACTTCAATTGAAGATATATTTTCACCACCAGAAATAATGATGTCTTTACTACGGTCTTTAATTTTGACGTAACCATCCGGGTACATCACCGCCAAATCCCCAGAGTGGAACCAACCACCCTCGAAGGCTTCTTGAGTCGCCTTAGGATTTTTAAGATACCCCTTCATAGTGATATTGCCACGGAACATGATTTCTCCCATGGTCTCACCATCGGCCGGCACCGGTTGCATAGTCTCAGGATCCATCACGGTTACAGCTTCTTGCATGTGATAACGCACACCTTGACGAGCATTCAATCTAGCACGCTCACCAATATCAATGTCTTTCCATTCATCATGCTTGACGCAAACGGCGGCAGGACCATAAACCTCAGTCAAACCATACACATGGGTTAGGTCAAAGCCCATTTTTTCCATACCCTCAATCATGGCTGCTGGAGGCGCTGCACCAGCCACCATGCCTTTCACACCTGTTGGCACACCTGCTTTTAATTCCTCAGATGCATTCACCAATAAACCATGCACAATCGGCGCAGCACAATAATGCGTGACACCATGGGTTTTCATTGCTTCAAAAATAGACTTGGCATCCACCCTTCTTAAACAAACGTTGACACCAGCTCTAGCTGCTACTGTCCACGGGAAACACCAACCATTGCAATGGAACATGGGGAGCGTCCAAAGATAAACTGGATGCTTGGGCATATCCCACTCGAGAATATTAGAAACAGCATTAATTGCAGCACCACGGTGGTGATACACCACCCCTTTTGGATTGCCCGTTGTACCAGAGGTGTAGTTAAGGCAAATGGACTCCCACTCGTCTTTCGGCATCCGCCAAGCATGATTAGGGTCACCGCCTGCGATAAATGTATCGTAATCAACCGAACCTAATTTTTCGCTAGCACCTTCATATTCTTTATCAATCACATCAATCACCAAAATATCTCTTGGTGACTCAGCTTTCGCCATAGCCAAAGCTTTCTTCATCACGCCACTAAATTCAGGGTCGACAATCACGACCTTTGCTTCACCGTGATTCAACATAAACGCAATGGCTTCAGGATCTAAACGGGTGTTCAAAGAGTTAAGTACCGCCCCCACCATTGGCACCCCAAAATGAGCTTCGACCATGGGAGGTGTATTAGGCAACATCACAGCGACCGTATCACCAACACCAACACCTGCCTTAATCAAAGCACTCGCTAATTGCCTTGTTCTTGCATAAGTTTCGGACCAAGTTCTTCTCAAACCACCATGAATCACTGCTACCTTATTAGGATAAATTTTGGCAGCCCGTTCAATAAAACTAATAGGGGTAATAGGAGAAAAATTTGCGGCATTCTTATCTAAGCCATGCTCATAAATATTAGACATACTCAATACACTCCGCCTTTAAATAAAACAATCACAATTGCTCGAAACGTCAAACAGTATCACCATCTGGACTGGCTTCGAACCATTTTTAGGGATTCCCCTTATAAAACCGAACCTTTAGTTATAGATCGGCTAATTCTTTCAAATGAGCAACAACACTTCTAGCTAGTGCAGATAGGCTGTAACCACCCTCTAGACAACTCACAATACGTCCCTGAGCGGTTTCATTGGCAACTGTCATAAGTTGACGAGTGATCCATGCATAATCTGCCTCTACCAAGGCCATTTGCCCCATATCATCTTCCCTGTGGGCATCAAAACCCGCAGAAATCAAAATAAGTTGTGGCTTAAATTCTCTTAAACGAGGTAACCAAGCTAACTCAACCACCTCTCTAACAGCGACACCATCCGTATAAGCAGGCAATGGCACATTAACCATATTAGGCAAATCAACATCCGCCCCAGAATAAGGATAAAAAGGATGCTGAAAATAACTGCACATCAAAACACGCGGGTCGTTTTTAAATGCGGCCTCCGTACCATTGCCATGGTGAACATCAAAATCAATGATGGCGACTCGATCTACACCATGCTTCTCTAAAGCATGTTTTGCAGCAATCGCAATATTATTAAAGAAACAAAAACCCATCGCTAGATGTGGCTCAGCATGATGCCCAGGAGGTCTCAAACAAGTAAAAGCATTTTTTACTTCACCGCTCATCACGGCATCAACTGCTGCAATAGCACCTCCGGCGGAACGTAAAGCAGCCTGCCAAGTATGCGCGTTCATCGTTGTATCGCCATCAATCGAGTAATACCCAGATTCAGGAGCATGAGATTTGATGAAATCAATATGATCCTGAGTGTGGACCAATGCCAGCTGTTCTTCCGTTGCTAAAGGCGGATCAATGCGCGTCAAATAACAATCAATCCGACTCAGAATTAATTGATCTTCAATCGCCTGCAAACGCTGCGGACATTCAGGATGATGCCGCCCCATTTCATGGCGCAAACAATCTGGATGACTTATGTAGGCAGTACTCATATCAATCTGAATGATTCAATGGAATAATTGGTTTATCTAGTTCATTATTCATTTATAAAATTACACACTAATTACTTGAACATCCATTAAATCCTAATTTAAGTTCTACTTCCACAATTGCTAAATAAGACCATAACCCATTTAAGCGGTACTTCCCAAGCCAAATTAGGCTTAAGCGCCCTACTCTTTATATTTGTTCTATCCGGTTGCTCATCGCTTCCAAGTAACCCAACAAAAGATATTTCCATTAGCAACACCCCCACAGAAGAACTTCAGATCAGCGAACAAAAACCCGATGCCCTTAAGCCATTCTTAGAAAAAATAAGTAAAGACCATCAAATACCTTTAGCTGAACTTAACCTAGCCTTTGAGGACGCCAAGAGCATCCCATCCATCAGAAAACTCGTCTTGCCACCTCCGCCAGGATTTCAAAAAAACTGGAAGGTTTATCGCAGTCGATTTGTTGAACCAAAAAGACTTGCTGCGGGGCAGCAATTCTGGGCGAAGCACCAATCGTTTATCAAAGAAGTTTCACAACAAACAGGTGTCCCACCAGAAATCATCGTAGCCATTATTGGTGTTGAAACCATCTATGGCAAACAGATGGGAACCTTTTCGACCAAAGACACACTCATCACACTAGGATTCCAATACCCAAACACACCTAATAGAGCGAGTCGTGAAACCTTATTTAAAAATCAGTTAGAAGATTTAATTTTATTGTGTTGGCAGGAAAACCCAAAGTCCAAATTATTTAAGAGTTGCTTAAACCAAACAGGATCTTATGCAGGCGCGATTGGATTACCCCAATTCATGCCAAGTAGCATCAGAAAATTTGGCATTGATGGAGACAAAGATGGCAAGATCGACTTACGCAACTCCCCTGAAGATGCCATTGCCAGTGTCGGCAATTTTTTAAAGATGCATGGCTGGGTAAAAGATGAGCCGGTTTACTTAAAAATGATGATGAGTAACGAGACATTAGCAATTGCTCAAAAATTGGCCGATGGCGAACCCAAAGCAAAATTGCAGCTAGGGCAGTTAATAAAAGAAAAAATAATTGAATCTTCAACATTGCCAGAGTCAACACCAAGCTTAGTGGTTGATTTGCCAAGCCCTACCAGCAATGGTGAAACAGAAGTTCAATATGTCATTGGCCTACGAAACTTTATTGCTATTTGCGATTACAACCGTAGCTTTTTTTACGCTCAGTCAGTTGCAGAATTTGCGGATGCATTAAGAGGCACGCCTTTATCGGAGGCTACCATTGCAAAAAAGTCCGTCAAAAAAACAAAGAAGCCCTCTAAGAAGGCTTCTGCCAAAAAATCAAAAAATATTAGTCAAGCCAATCAAAATAATTAATTATTTATTTCAGCGTCAATTAAGCAGGGAAAACGCCCGTTGATAAATAACGATCGCCTCTATCACACACGATAAACACAATCGTCGCATTCTCAACACGCTCGGCAATACGCAAAGCCACAACTAATGCACCAGCAGCAGAAATCCCACAAAAAATACCCTCTTCCCTAGCCAAACGCCTAGTCATATCTTCCGCCGCTGCCTGACTCACATACTCAATTCGATCAACTTTGGCATCAGCATAAATCTTAGGGATGTAATCTGGAGACCATTTACGAATACCCGGAATCTGCGAACCTTCTTCTGGTTGCGCGCCAATAATTTGAATATTTGGATTTTGCTCTTTTAGATAGATAGATACACCCGTAATTGTTCCTGTTGTACCCATCGCAGAAACAAAATGCGTCACTTGACCATGTGTATCTTGCCAAATCTCAGGACCAGTCGATTCAATATGCGCTAAAGGATTATCTTTATTGGAGAACTGATCCAGAATCTTACCCTTACCTTCTCGCTGTAATTGCTCAGCATAGTCTCTGGCATACTCCATACCGCCCGTTGATGGGGTCAATACTAATTCAGCACCATAAGCTGCCATACTTTGGCGACGCTCAATACTCTGATTCTCAGGCATCACTAAAATAATCTTGTAACCCAAAATCGCTGCCACCATGGCTAAAGCAATCCCCGTATTACCACTGGTTGCCTCAATCAAGGTATCACCAGGCTTAATATCGCCACGCTCCTCAGCGCGCAAGAACATAGATAAAGCAGGTCGATCCTTGACGGAACCCGCTGGGTTATTCCCCTCCATCTTCCCCAAGATAATGTTATTTCTAGCAGCATTTTCAGGGCCTGGGATACGCTGCAAACGAACTAATGGCGTATGGCCAACAGTTTGAGCAATGGTGGGATAGTTAGGTGTTGTCTTAGATGTTAGGTTAGGCATATGTGTTCAATCTTAATATAAGTTGATTGTATCCATATGCCTAATTTTTTAATTAAATCAATTTAAAAAATAGGTTTGCTCTTTTTATTCTTTTTTCTCTTCTTTGGCCTTTCGTTGCCTAACTTGTTTAACTGGGCCATCTGCCTTCTCAAAACCTTTATCAGCCGCTTTGACTTTTTTAGAGGGCCCCGCAGCAGCGGTTGACTTGCCATTAACCAGCAAGCCGTTACCCATCAACCGCTCCACTGTTTTTTCACCGATACCCTTCACTCTTCCATGCAAATCTGCCGCATCTTTAAAAGGACCATTCTTTTTCCTTTCCGCCAAAATCGCCTTAGCTTTAGACGGCCCTAGGCCTCTAACTGACTCTAAAGCCGCTTGATCTGCAGAATTGACCTCAACAGCTGCATGGGCACTTCCGCTTAATAAAAACCAGCCCAACAACCCACTTAAGGCTAAACCGGCCACCTTTAAGACACTCGTATTTTTAAATAACATACAAACTCCTCCAAAAGAAAAAGCTCCATCGACTGATGAAGCTTTTCTAGAACGAATTAGCAGTCTGTAGGTTGACTGAACTAAAGATGCTTACAAAGGTTGGGCAAGAAAATCTGAATTTTCTGACAACCAAGTCATGTATTTCTTAACACCTTGCTCAACAGTCAAGAAATCATCTTGATAACCAGCAGCTCTCAAATGAGTCAAATCAGCCTGTGTAAATGATTGATATTTGCCACGCAATGCTTCAGGAAAAGCCACATACTCAATCAAGCGCTCATCTACCAATTCCGACAAAGGTAGCTCACTTTCACCTTCAATAGAGCGAAGACTATTAATGACTGAGCGCGCCACATCATTAAACGGCTGAGCTCGGCCAGTTCCTAAATTAAAAATACCGCTTTTCTCAGGGTGATCTTGGAAGAATAAATTTACTTTCACCACATCTTCCACTGAAACAAAGTCCCGCTTTTGTTCACCAGGAGCATAACCACCATACTCACCAAACAACTTCACGGCTTGAGTTTCCAAGAACTGATGGTAGTGATGAAATGCCACAGACGCCATACGACCTTTATGAGACTCTCTTGGGCCATAAACGTTAAAGTATCTAAAACCCACTACTTGAGCAGTGGTTTTCTTTTGCAAGAAACGCTGGCGAACTACCTGATCAAATAAAAATTTTGAGTAACCATAAACATTCAATGGCTTTTCAAATTCACGACTCTCTTTAAATACATCAGAACCACCATAAGTAGCAGCTGAAGAGGCGTAAAGATATGGCACCTTTTGTTCTGTACAAATGTCTAACAATTCAATTGAATAGCGATAATTATTCGCCATCATGTATTTGCCATCGGTCTCCATCGTGTCAGAGCAAGCGCCCTCATGGAAAACCGCCTCCACCTTGCCAAACTTTCCTTTAGCAAAAGCTTCAATAAACTCTGACTTATCTAAGTAATCAGCAATTTCCAAATCGGCAAGATTGCGATATTTATCAGCAGGCTTTAACTCATCAACAGCAATGACATCCTTAATGCCGCGTTTATTTAACGCTTCAACCAGATTTGATCCAATAAAGCCAGCTGCGCCAGTCACGATATATGTCATTGCAATTCCTCTAAAGATACGGTTGCTGTACCCAACTTACCCACGACAATGCCGCCGGCTTTATTAGCCAACTTCATTGCTTGTGCTGGAGACCATTTAGCTGCTAGAGCAACTGCCATAGATGCAATTACTGTATCACCAGCACCAGACACATCAAAAACTTCACGGGCTTGAGCCGTAACGTGCTCAACACCTGACTCCGTAAAAAGGCTCATACCTTCTTCAGAGCGCGTTAATAACAAAGCATCCAAACCCAATTCAACTCTAAGTGCTTGAGCTTTCTGGAAAAGGTCGGCCTCATCTTTCCAACGACCCACGACCTGCCTTAACTCAGAACGGTTCGGGGTAATAATGGATGCACCTTTGTACTTAGAGTAATCATCCCCTTTGGGATCAACTAAGACAACCTTACCTGCAGCTCTGGCAGCTTCAATCATCTTGGTTACATGGGTTAGACCACCTTTACCGTAATCAGAAAAAACTACAGCATCCACTTCTGGTAACAAGGCTTGAAATTGTTCCAACTTATTTAATAACGCTTCATGCGTTGGAGCCTGTTCGAAATCAAGTCTAATTAACTGTTGTTGCCTCGCCACCACGCGCAACTTTACGGTTGTCGGAGCACTCGCATCGCGCTGCAAATAACTAGTCACGCCCTGGTTTTCCAGTAATTCTTCAATACGACGCCCAGGCTCATCATCACCAACCACGCCCAAGATAGAGATCTTCGCACCAATACTAGCAGCATTGCGCGCAACGTTAGCAGCGCCACCTAAGCGCTCATCATTCTTACCAACCAAAACAACTGGCACGGGGGCTTCAGGAGAAATTCTTTCCGTATCACCAAACCAATATCGATCCAACATAACATCGCCAACGACTAAAACGCGAGCCTGTCGAAACTTCTCAATATCCGATGTTGTTAATTTAATATCCATGCTCATTATTTTCGTTAATTTTTTGGTATCAAATATTTAATTACATTGATGGGCCAGATGGCGCGGCACCCTCACCACGTCTTGGAGAATACGATTCCCAAGCATTACAACCTGGGCACTGCCAATAAAAACGTCTTGCTCTAAAACCACAATTACCACAGGTATACCGAGCCAAACTATTCGTGCGTTGCTTCAAAAGCCCCAAAGATGCCTTAATGTCTAGCTGCTTCTCTTTATCTCCAGCAACCTCAGCCAAACTCAATCTAGCTTGTGATCTTAACGCCATAGCACTCAAACTAGGCGTATGTTGCATCACATCAGTCATCAGCGCTTCTGCAGCCTCATTGCCACGCAAAGCCAAGACATGTCTAAAAGTGATATCTAATAATTCCCCGCTAGCCTGGGTTTGCAAAGCATCAATTAACACTTGCAAAGCCTCATCCGTCTTCCCTAAGACCTGATGAACTTTCATCCAGCGATCCGCAACCAATGGCAAATACGCGACATGATGTTGATAGATATAAGACCAAACTTTTACTGCCTCGGATAACTGATTTTGAGATACCAATAAATCACCTCTCAAAATAGTTGCTCGCGGATGATTGGGCACAGCTTCCATAGCGAAATTAAGATGCTCCGCCACCAGTTCCGGGTTTTTAAGACGCAAGGCCTCTTCAGCTAGCTCACAATGAAAGTGCGCCAACTCTTTGTAACGCGGCCTCCCTTGCAACTCACCCAATTCCTGACAGGCGATAATGGCCTTTGTCCAATCTTTTTCAACCTGATACATCTCCAAAAGACTTTCTTTTGCAGGAATACCATATTTACTGGCCGCACTAACCCGATGCAATGATGTCTCGGCTCGATCCAATAGACCGGCTCTTAAAAAATCTCGGCCTAACTCGTAGGCGGCATGATCCCGATGTCTAGAAGGCAAATCATCGCGATTAGCCAAATGTTGATGCACACGAATCGCGCGTTCTGTTTCACCTCGGCGTCTAAATAAACTGCCTAGTGCAAAGTGTAATTCTGTTGTTTCAGGATCCAATTGAGCAATCTGCACTAAAGCATCAATTGCTTTATCAGGCTCCTCATTTAATAGCAGATTCAAACCTTTAAAAGTGGATTTTTGTTGAGCTAAACGCTCAATCTCATTTTCGCGTTTTTCTAAACGCATATCCCAACGCGCGCCAACCCAACCTAATGCAAAGGTAACTAGCAGCGCGAACAACCACCAAGGTTCAATCTGTAACACGATTATTTAACGTGGCTGTTTTAAGCGACGAATAGAAACGCCACTTAATAAAGTAAGCAAAATGCCTAAAACAAAGGCTATGAATAAAACAAAAATAAGAGGTAACTCCCAACTTAGACCGGGGAGCAATTGAAAATGAATTTCTTGGGTATTACTTAAAGCCAACAAGACTAAAAGAATAAAAATAATGAATCGTCCAACAATCCGCAATACTTTAAGTGCGGCATTTAGAAACGCTGTCATTCTGCAGATTCATCCTTTTTTGGAAAATCTACTCGCTCTCTTAACTCTTTGCCAGGCTTAAAGTGCGGCACATGTTTTTCTGGAACCATCACTTTTTCACCAGACTTTGGATTACGTCCTTGGCGAGGCGGGCGATGATGCATAACAAAACTACCGAAACCACGTAATTCGATGCGCTTGCCATCGGCCAATGCCTGCGACATAGTGTCAAGCAATGTTTTAACGGCCAACTCCACATCTCGCGGCAATAGCTGCGGAAACGCCTGAGCTAAACGCTCTACCAATTCTGATCGTGTGATCGTCGATGAATCACTGCGTTCTAAATCGTCCATAACTCAACAATATTCTTATTTGTCCAATTTGAAAATCCCCACCCTCATGGGTGAGGATTTCCCCATACATTACACCAAGTATTAATTACCTTGGTTGTCCAACTTAGCTTTAAGCAATGCACCTAAATTCGTAGTGCCTGCACTAGCTTCGTTCTGCAACTTGCTAATAGCTTGTTGCTGATCGGCGCTATCTTTAGCCTTGATAGACAAGTTGATGTTGCGTGACTTGCGGTCAATATTGATGATCATCGCATTAACGGCGTCACCTTCTTTTAACAAGTTACGAGCATCTTCAACGCGGTCAGTTGAAATTTCAGAAGCGCGCAAATAGCCTTCAACTTCATCAGCCAACTGAATCACAGCACCTTTAGCATCAACACTCTTCACTGTACCGTCAACGATACTGCCTTTGTCGCTAGTAGATGTGTAGTTGTTGAATGGGTCACCAGACAACTGTTTGATACCAAGAGAAATGCGCTCTTTTTCAACGTCGATAGCCAAAACAACTGTTTCAACTTCGTCACCTTTTTTGTATTTGCGAACAGCTTCTTCGCCAGTTTCTTGCCATGACAAATCAGACAAGTGAACCAAACCGTCGATACCACCAGGCAAACCAATGAACACGCCAAAGTCAGTAATAGACTTGATTGCGCCGCTTAACTTCTCACCTTTTTGGTGTGCACGTGCAAACTCATCCCATGGGTTTGGCTTACATTGCTTCATACCCAAGCTGATACGACGCTTGTCTTCATCAATGTCTAGAACCATTACTTCAACTTCCATACCCAACTGAACTACTTTGCTTGGAGCAACGTTCTTGTTTGTCCAGTCCATTTCAGAAACGTGTACCAAACCTTCGATACCTGTTTCGATCTCAACGAATGAACCGTAATCAGTTAAGTTAGTTACCTTACCGAATAAACGTGTGTTTGGTGGGTAACGACGTGCGATACCAACCCATGGATCGTCGCCCAATTGCTTGATACCCAAAGAAACACGATTCTTATCTTGATCGTACTTAAGAATCTTAGCTGTTACTTCTTGACCAACAGTCAACATTTCGCTTGGGTGACGAACACGACGCCATGCCAAGTCCGTAATGTGCAACAAGCCATCCACACCGCCAAGATCCACGAACGCACCGTAGTCAGTAATGTTTTTAACGATACCTTGAACAACAGTACCTTCTTTAAGATTTGAAAGAAGCTTAGCGCGCTCTTCGCCTTGGCTAGCTTCAACAACAGCACGACGCGATAACACAACGTTGTTGCGTTTACGGTCAAGCTTGATAACCTTGAACTCCATAGTCTTGCCTTCGTATGGAGATGTGTCCTTAATAGGACGCGTATCCAACAAAGATCCCGGCAAGAAAGCACGGATACCATTCACCATCACTGTCAAACCACCCTTAACCTTGCCAGTTACGGCACCAGTTACAAGTTCACCTTGCTCAAGAGCTTTTTCTAGGTTCAACCAAGATGCTAAACGCTTAGCTTTGTCACGAGACAACACTGTGTCACCGTAACCGTTTTCTAATGCGTCAATCGCAACAGAAACGAAATCGCCTGGTTGAACTTCGATTTCACCTTGATCGTTAAGGAATTCCTCAACTGAGATGAAAGCTTCAGATTTCAAACCGGCATTAACCACTACGAAGTTGTGATCGATACGAACAACTTCAGCGGAAATAACTTGACCAGCCTTCATGTTCGAGCGGGCTAGGGATTCTTCAAATAGAGCTGCAAAAGATTCAGACATGTGTTTTCACTATATAGCCGTCAGAAAAGAAACCGACGGGTTAGGTTAAAAATACCAACACTCGCGTTGCAAGCGTTAGCGCTTTATTTTTCCCACTGATATAAAACTTAACTAGCCTTATACCAAGCAAGAACTTGGTTCACCGCCTCTTCAATCGTCATGGACGTGGTGTCAAGATGATGAGCCCCTTCTACAGCTTTTAGTGGCGAAGTGCTGCGATTAGCATCGCGCGCATCCCGATCACGTAAATCCTGCAAAAGGATGCTCATGTTAGCAGAAAACCCCTTAGCTATCAATTGTTTATAGCGTCTCTCAGCCCTAGCTTCAACACTAGCGGTTAAAAATACTTTGGTGATAGCGTCTTGGAAAATAACGCTCGCCATATCTCGGCCATCAGCAACCAGACCAGGAGCTTGACGAAATGCCTGTTGTCTAGCAACTAAGGCAGCCCTAACTCCCGGATGAACCGCGACCTCTGAAGCGCGCTTCCCCATCGCTTCTTGGCGAATCACATCAGTAACATCCTCGTCCGCCAAAAAAACCCTATCCCCTTGAAAAATAACATTTAATTTTTCAGCAATTGGAATTAAATCTGGCTCAGAATCGGTGCTGACCCCTGCTTTAAAACTAGCTAAACCCACCAAACGGTACAAAGCACCACTATCCAAATAATGAAATCCCAAAGCTTCTGCCACCCTCTGAGCAACCGTACCCTTACCTGAGGCAGTAGGTCCATCAATAGCGATAACGGGGACAGATTGGGTGGAAATAGTCGTCATTTTTTAGTTTTTTAACTTTTAGCTATAAATAATTGCTTAATTAATAGATTAATTATTTCTTAATGTGAAACGATTAAAACCTTATCCGGGAGAAAAAATACTCTTTTACCACCCAATTAATGGGTAATTAACGCAAATTCTTTGAAATACTCCGGGAAAGTTTTAGCAACACAATTAGGTTCATTAATGCGTACTTTTAGTGGTCCGAATGTTGCCAAAGAAAAACACATAGCCATTCTGTGATCATCATAGGTATCAATACCTTCAGCAGGTGTTGCCCAATGAACAGGTGGACTTACCTGAATAAAATCATCCCCAGATATAACTTCGGCCCCCATCTTTTGCAACTCTTTTGCCATAGCGGCAATGCGATCAGTCTCTTTAACTCGCCAACTAGCGATACCGGTCAATTTGGTAGATCCTTCGACAAACAAAGCAGCCACGGCCAAAGTCATTGCAGCATCAGGAATGGCAATGCAATCAAGCTCAATACCACGCAGCTTTTGATTGGGGGTATTCACACCTCGAACCTCAATCCAATCCTCACCTGCTTCCACAACAGCGCCCATTTGCTTTAACGCATCAGCAAAAGCCACATCTCCCTGAATACTATTAGCGCCCACCCCCATCACACGCACAGGCCCCTGACCAATAGCGCCAGCAGCTAAGAAATAAGAAGCAGACGAAGCATCACCCTCTACATATAAAGTGCCTGGGCTGGTATAGGGATTACCAAGATTGGCGGGGATATAAAAACGCTGCCACGCCTCATTGCGCACCACCACACCAAAACGGCTCATCAATTTCAAAGTGATATCAATATAGGGTTTTGAAATTAACTCACCCACTACCTCAATACAAATCTCATTTTTTGCAACCAGCGGCAAAGACATCAGAAGTGCGGTCAAGAACTGGCTAGAAACATCCCCTCGCACTTTAATAGGCGCATCCGTACGAATCTCACCACGACCAATTTTCAATGGCGGGTAGCCTTCATTTTGCTCATACTGCACATCAGCGCCCACCATACGCAACCCATCAACCAAGTCGCCAATAGGTCTTTCATGCATACGTGGCACACCATGCAAACGGTATTGACCACCTAAAATAGCCAATGCGGCGGTCAAAGGACGAATCGCTGTACCGGCATTCCCCATAAATAAATCTGCTGTCGAATGCGGAAACTTACCAGAACCGCCAGTAACAACACAGTCACCATCCGCCTCATCAACACCCACACCTAAAGTCTTAAGCGCAGATCTCATCACGCGGGTATCGTCGGCATCCAATAAACCTTTTAAGCGAGTCACTCCAGTAGCTAGCGCAGATAGCAATAACACGCGATTAGAAATACTTTTTGAACCTGGCAATGTGATCTGACCATGTGCCCGCTCAAAAGGCCCTAGCTCAATAAAATCATTTGAATGAGGTTGGCTCATGAACGACCTTCCCACTTTTGACGCTCAACACTCGCACGCGTAAACGCCTTTAATAAAGCATCGCCATCTTCTTTAGCAATAATGTCTCTCAACATCTTAGTCAAACTAAGATAGTTATCCATCTCTTTTAAGAGCGCTGTTTTATTTGCTAAACAAATATCACGCCACATTTCAGGGCTTGACGCAGCAATCCTAGTGAAATCTTTAAACCCTGCACCGGCATGCCCTAATTTCACAGAAGCATCTTCAGAATTTGCCACTTGCAACATCAACGCAAAAGATAAGATGTGAGGCAAATGAGAGATAGATGCAAAAACTGCATCATGTTGCAAGGATGACATACGGTGAGTACGTGCGCCCGCTGCCAACCAAAAATCATTGATAGCATCAACAGCTGGAGGTAAATTTTCCTGCAAAGGACATAAGATAACTTGCTTATCTTGGAACAAGTCAGCCTTAGCTGCAGTTGCACCATGCTGAGCCCCACCAGCAATCGGATGCGCAGGAATAAATTGCGCCACCTTGTCGCCAAGAGCAGTTTTTGCAGCCATGATGACATCGCTCTTAGTACTTCCTGCATCTGTAATTAATGCATTCGGTTTCAAATGCGGCTCAATAGCGTGGAGTACTGCAAATGTATGAGAAACAGGTACGCATACCACGATCACGTCAGCTAATTGAGCACAAGCCTCTAAGCTCATGGCCTCATCAATAGCGCCCATCGCCATGGCCTCATCTAAATTAGCTTGTGAGCGGCCAACACCAATGATACGGTCGAATGTCTTAGCTTTTTTATGCGCTAAACCAAGCGAGGCTCCAATCAAGCCAACGCCCACGATGCCTAACGTTAATCCAGATGTTTTATTGTTTGTCATTAATTCAAAATCTTTTTTAAAGCAGCTATAAACGCCTCATTCTCTTCCGGCAAACCAATTGAAATGCGCAACCACTCCGGCAAACCATAATTACCTACGGGCCTCACAATAATGCCCGCCTTTAACAATTCAAGATTAATTTTGGCGCCTGCCGTTGGCTCATCACCCACCTTCACCAAAACAAAATTTCCAGAAGAAGGTAAATAACGTAATCCCATTTGATCAAAAGCTTCGGTTAATTGCTTATAACCAGCACGGTTAATGTCATAGCATTTTTTCAAAAACTCCTTGTCAGCCAATGCGGCAATCGCAGCTGCCTGAGCCAAGCTATTAACGTTAAATGGTTGACGGATGCGATTAAGTAAATCAGTCACATTGGTCTGAGCAATACCATAACCAATTCTTAAACCAGCCAAACCATAAGCTTTGGAAAAACTTCTTGAAACTACAACATTGGGAAACAATCTAACCCAAGCAAGCGCATCGTATTGCTGCTCTGGCGTTAAAAATTCGTTATAAGCCTCATCAATGACTACCACCACATGACTTGGTACTTGTTTGATAAAAGCCTCAATATCAGCCCCTTTCAAAAAAGTACCTGTTGGATTATTTGGGTTAGCCACAAAAATTAAACGCGTCTTTGGCGTAATGGCTTTTATCATCGCAGCCAAATCATGACCATAATCGGCTGTCGCGGGAACTTCAACGGCAACCGCTCCCACAGCCTGAGTCGCTAGCGGATAAACAGCAAAAGCATGTTTTGAAAAAATAACTTCATCGCCCTCATGAGCAACCGCTCTTGCAGTTAATTCAAGAATGTCATTACTACCATTTCCTAGCGTGACCCACTCAAAAGGCACCTGAAGTTTATTGGCTAAAGCATTTTTTAAATCAAATCCATTCGAATCGGGGTAACGACCAAGATCCTCAGCTGCTTTTGCCATCGCTTTTTTAGCAGAGTCAGGCATCCCCAATGGATTTTCATTAGAAGCTAACTTAACAATCTTGCTTTCATCTAAACCCAACTCTCTAGCTACTTCGCTAATAGGTTTACCGCCCACATACGGAGCAATAGCGCGCACATATGAAAGTCCAATAGATGACTCTTGGTCTTTGGTCATACTCGACCCTTCTTAATTTCAGTGACTACGGGGATAAGACCCCAAATTTTTGAAGAATGCTGCTTCAGTCTCTAACTCAGCAAGCGCTGCGGCAACTTTAGGCTCACTTGCGTGACCATCGATATCGATATAAAAGAAATACTCCCATGTGCCACGTCTAGCTGGGCGTGACTCAAAACGATTCATGGATACCCCATGCTTAGCCAAAGGTGCTAACAAGTGATAAACAGCGCCAGGCTTATTTGTGACCGACAAAATAACTGAAGTTTGATCTTTACCTGAAGCCTGACACGAGCCATGACTAATCACGACAAAGCGCGTGCGGTTATGCGGATCGTCCTGAATCGAACTTTGCACAGGAGATAGCCCATACTGTTGTTGAGCAATATCACCAGCAATCGCCGCAATAGTGGCATCTTCCGCTGCAATCTTCGCTGCCTCACCATTACTACTCACCGCTTGACGCTCCAGCTTCGGTGTATTGGTTGCCAACCATCGTTGGCACTGAGCTAGCGCCTGTGGATGCGCACATACACGCGTCACACCATCTAAAGTGCCAGACTTAGTTAACAAGTGGTGCTTGATCATCAACGCAACTTCACCCGTAATTCTTAAATCAGTATCTAACAACAAATCTAAGGTTCTTGATACGGCGCCCTCAGAAGAGTTTTCAACCGGCACCACACCAAAATCGGCAGCGCCCGCATCCACCGCACGAAACACCTCGTCAATCGTAGCGCAAGGCACCCCATTAATTGACTGGCCAAATTGAGCAAAAGCAGCTTGCTCAGAAAAAGTTCCGGCAGGCCCAAGATAAGCTACTCGCACCGGCGCCTCTAGAGCACGGCAAGCAGACATAATTTCGCGCCAAATATAAGTGATACCTTCAGGAGCGATAGCGCTTTTGTTTTTTGCAATCAAGCCATCAATGACTTGGCGTTCACGCTCAGGACGAAATACTGGTGCATTCGTACCGTGTTTGACCTTGCCAACCTCTTGGGCCGCTTTTGCACGCTGCCCCAATAACTCTAACAATTCTTGATCGAGCGCATCAATTCGAGCACGTAATGGTGCTAAATCCTTATCGTCATTGGCCACGCTCGAACTCCTTCATGTAATCCACCAAGGCTTGCACACCTTCAATAGGCATCGCGTTATAAATACTAGCTCTCATGCCACCAACACTCTTATGTCCTTTAATGTTCATAAGACCTTGTTTAGCAGCGCCAGCGACAAAGGCATCATTCAACGCTTCATCTTGCAAATAAAACGTCACATTCATGCGTGAACGATAGCGCTGATCAATCTTGCCAACATATAAACTACTCTGATCAATACACTCGTAGAGCAAATTAGATTTTTGAATATTTTTCTGCTCTATGGCTGCAACACCACCTTGACGTTTAAGCCACTTAAAAACCAATCCTGCCAAATACACGCTAAATGTAGGAGGTGTATTTAACATGGAGTCACTCTCAGCTTGTTTTGCCCAATCCCAAATAGTTGGGGTGATAGGCATAGCGTGACCCAATAAATCTTTACGCACAATCAAAATACTCAATCCGGCTGGACCAATATTTTTTTGTGCGCCTCCAAACAAAACGCCAAACTGATTAACATCCCACACTCGAGACAAAATATTGCTGGATACATCAGCAACCAAAGGCTTAGCTACTTTTGGAACATCCTGAAACTCAAGACCCCCAACCGTTTCATTGGAGCAAATATGCACATAAGCAGCATCATCTGATAACTGCCAATCTTTTTGATCTGGAATGGTGGTGTAACCATTGGCCTGACTAGATGCAGCGATATGAGCTTCGCCATATTTAGCTGCTTCTTTAATTGATTTTTCAGTCCAAATACCTGTTGCAATGAAATCTGCCTTAGGAGCTTTAGATGCTAGCGGCATTAAATTCATTGGAATAGCGGCATTCATACCAATAGCGCCACCTTGCAAAAACAAAACGGCATAACTATCAGGGATATTCATCAACTCACGTAAATCAGCAACAGCTTCTTCATAGCAAGCCATAAATGCTTTACCGCGGTGACTCACCTCCATCACCCCCATGCCCAAACCTTGCCAATTGAGCATTTCAGAAGCAGCCTGCTTTAAAACTTCCTCAGGAAGCGTAGCTGGCCCAGGTGCGAAGTTATAAACCCGCTGATCAAACATTGCTCTCAGGCTCCTCACCTTCAGCTGCTTGATTATCAACAGACTCATCAGATTCATCATCTAATTCAGAATCATCATCACCTTCAGCAATACGTTGCAAGCCTGATAACTCCGTACCTTCGTCCACGTTAATCAAGGTAACACCTTGTGTAACACGGCCCATTTCACGAATCTCTGACACGCGCGTACGCACCAAGATACCGCCTGTTGTAATCAACATGATTTGATCTTGCTCGGACACCAACACTGCCGCAACCACTTTACCGTTACGCTCAGTTGTCTGAATAGCAATCATGCCCTTCGTGCCACGACCGTGGCGGGTGTATTCAGTGATTGGCGTACGCTTACCGTAACCATTAGCTGTTGCTGTCAAAACGCTACCAGGCAATGTCGCAGGATCAACACCTGCCTCAAGCGCACCCGCTGTTTCCGCAGGAGCGACTAGCATTGCAATCACTTCATGAGAGGCTTCTAGGTTCATACCTCTTACTCCGCGAGCTGTTCGACCCATTGGACGCACGTCATTCTCATCAAAGCGCACAGCTTTACCAGCATCGGAGAACAACATCACATCATGCTGACCATCGGTAATCGCAGCGCCCACTAGGTGATCGCCTTCATCCAAATCAACCGCAATAATGCCTGCCTTACGTGGGTTAGAGAAATCAGACAAACGAGATTTCTTCACAACACCCTTGCGAGTCGCCATAAACACATATTTATCATCTTCGTAGGCTTTAATTGGCAAAATCACTGTAATTTTTTCGCCATCAACCAATGGGAAAATATTCACAATTGGTTTACCACGAGAAGCACGCCCACCTTGAGGAACCTCCCAAACCTTCAACCAATACATACGGCCACGATCGGAAAAACAAAGAATCGTATCGTGCGTATTTGCCACGAATAATGTATCTACCCAATCCTCATCTTTAGTAGCAGTCGCTTGCTTACCTCGACCACCGCGTTTCTGAGCACGGTACTCGGATAATGGCTGGCTCTTCATGTAACCGCCATGAGATAAGGTCACAACCAAATCTTGCGGCGTAATTAAATCTTCAGTAAACAATTCTGTAGCATTCATCTCAATGCGTGAGCGACGGCCTGTGTCATTACCCGCTTGACCGAACTCAGCCTGAACAGCCTGCAACTCTTCAGTAATGATGACCGTAATACGCTCTGGTTTTGCCAAAATATCTAACAAGTTAGCAATCTCAGACATCACCTCTTTGTATTCATCAACAATCTTATCTTGCTCAAGACCTGTCAAACGTTGCAAACGCATTTGCAAAATTTCTTGGGCCTGGCTATCGGATAAACGATACAAACCATCTTCTTGCATACCGATGGTTGGATCTAAATCCTCTGGGCGGAATGAGTTGCGACCACCAGGGGCATCTTTCTCAGCTCTTGATAACATCTCGCGAACCACAGAAGAATCCCAAGATCTAAGCAATAGCTCTTTCTTAGCCTCTGGCGGTGTTGGCGCAGCTTTAATAATCTTGATGAATTCATCAATGTTTGCCAAAGCAACCGCTAAACCTTCTAAAACATGACCACGGTCACGTGCTTTGCGCAATTCAAATACCGTGCGACGCGTTACAACTTCGCGACGGTGCGACAAGAAGCACTCTAACATTTGCTTCAAGTTCAATAAGCGTGGCTGGTTATCCACCAACGCCACCATATTCATACCAAAGGTATCTTGTAGCTGAGTAAACTTGTAAAGGTTGTTTAGAACAACCTCAGGCACTTCACCACGTTTTAACTCAATGACGACGCGCATACCTGACTTATCAGACTCATCGCGAATATCTGAAATACCTTCCACCTTCTTCTCAGTGATCAGCTCAGCAATACGCTCAAGTAAAGTCTTTTTATTAACCTGATAAGGCAGCTCATCAACAATAATGGCCTGGCGTGAACCACGGTCCATGTCTTCAAAATGAGTTTTCGCGCGCATAACCACGCGACCACGGCCTGTACGGTAGCCATCTTTCACACCAGAAATGCCATAAATGATGCCGGCAGTCGGGAAATCAGGCGCTGGGATGATTTCCATTAAATCATCGATCGTGCAATCAGGATGACTCAATAAATGTAAACAACCTGAGACCACTTCATCCAAGTTATGAGGAGGAATATTGGTTGCCATACCAACGGCAATACCTGAAGAACCGTTAATCAATAAATTAGGGATCTTGGCTGGAAGAATCAACGGTTCTTTTTCACTACCGTCATAGTTCGGCCCAAAATCAACCGTTTCTTTATCAAGATCATCTAATAGCTGATGGGCAATCTTAGCTAAACGGATTTCCGTGTAACGCATCGCAGCAGCGTTATCACCGTCTACTGAACCAAAGTTACCTTGACCGTCCACCAACATATAACGCAAGGAGAAATCCTGAGCCATACGCACAATCGTGTCGTAAACCGCTGAGTCGCCGTGCGGGTGATATTTACCAATTACGTCACCCACAATACGGGCAGATTTCTTATAAGCACGATTCCAATCGTTATTAAGCTCATGCATCGCGAACAAAACTCGACGATGAACTGGCTTTAAACCATCCCTTACGTCAGGCAACGCACGACCTACGATCACGCTCATAGCGTAATCTAGGTAGGAGCGACGCATTTCGTCTTCTAGGGATATCGGGAGTGTCTCTTTAGCGGCGTTATTTTGTGTAATTTCCATGTGGCGATTTTATCACCCGAAGCCTGTCAATTAGCTGATTTATAGTGCTAAAATGATGCATATCCATATTGGATAGCCTCCACACAGATAACAAGAGGAAAAAAATGAAAAAACTACTACAACTAATCGCCATCGCTGGTATCGCTATCAGTGCTTCTGCTTTCGCTCAAAAAGCAAACGATAACTGGGTTAACAGCACAGGTATCGTATGGAAAAACGGCACAAACGAATTATGCTGGCGCAATGCTAACTGGACTCCAGCCACTGCTGCTCCAGGTTGTGACGGCGCACTTGCAGGCACAGCAGCTCCTGCTGTTAGCTCAAAAGTAACTTACAACGCTGATGCATTGTTCGATTTTGACAAGTCAGTATTGAAGCCTGAAGCTAAAGCTAGCTTGGATAGCTTGATTGGCAAAATCAAGAACTTGACACTAGAAGTTGTGATCGCTGTAGGTCACACAGATGCTATTGGCACAGTTGCTTATAACCAAAAATTATCTGTTCGCCGTGCGAATGCAGTTAAAAAGTACTTAGTAAGCAAGGGTATCGAAGCCAACCGTGTTTATGTTGAAGGTAAAGGCAAATCACAGCCTGTTGCTGATAACAAGACAAAAGAAGGTCGCGCTAAGAACCGTCGCGTAGAGATCGAAGTAGTTGGAACACGTCAGAACTAATTCTGAACCCCAACCCCTAAAAGCCCGGCGATTCATTCCCGGGCTTTTTTATTTGCCCCTAACCACTGTTTTGCGGCAGAACCCCGTTTGCTTGATTAAAATGAGCCTATGAACGCAGATCAAACAGAAATCGACAAATTCAGTTCGTTGGCCCACCACTGGTGGGACCCTACCAGTGAATTCAAGCCCCTACATGCCATCAACCCATTAAGACTAGATTGGATCCAAAAGCATACTGAGATTCAAGGCAAAAAGGTCCTTGATGTTGGATGCGGCGGCGGCATTTTGACAGAGTCACTAGCAAAAATTGGCGCCCATGCCAAAGGGATTGATTTATCTGAAAAAGCCCTAAAAGTGGCTGATTTACACAGTTTGGAGACTGGTATAGCCGTTCAATATGAATATATCAGCGCTGAAGACCTCGCCAGTAAAGAAACAGGTCAATACGATGTAGTGACATGTATGGAGATGCTTGAGCATGTACCAGACCCACAATCCATCATCAAAGCCTGTTCAGCATTAGCCAAACCAGGCGGCAAAGTATTCTTTAGTACGCTCAATCGCAACCCCAAATCCTATTTATTAGCTGTTATTGGCGCTGAATATATTTTGCGCATGCTCCCTAAGGGGACTCATGACTACAAAAAATTCATCAAACCTTCAGAGCTCAATGGATTTTTACAAGACGCGGGGCTGGAAATGAATGAAATCATCGGCCTAACCTACAATCCAATAACTGAAGTGTATGCCCTAGGCAGAGATACTGATGTTAACTATCTTGTTGCCACCACCAAAAAATAATCTTTATGTCATCTTTCAGCACAAATGCAGCAACACCCTTATACAAGGGTGTTTTTTTTGATTTAGATGGCACTTTGGCTGATACAGCTCCTGATTTGGTCGCTGCAGCTAATTTATTAAGAACCTCCCGATCACTAGAACCCTTGGCATATGAATTATTAAGACCGAAGGCTTCTGCTGGAGCTCGCGGCTTAATTGAGGGTGCCTTTGGTTACACGCAAGACCATCCGGATTTCACACAATTAAGGGATGAGTTTCTAAGCAATTATGAAAAAGCTATCTGTGTTGAAAGTAAATTATTTGAAGGCATGGATGAGTTACTGCGTGAACTAGAACAAAACCAAGTTATTTGGGGCATTGTGACGAATAAGTTTGAGCGTTTCACCTTCCCTCTATTGGCAAGCATGCAACTCGATCAACGCAGCAAAGCCATCATTGGCGGTGATACCACCGGATTTTCCAAACCGCACCCGGCACCCGTTTTAAAAGCCGCAGAGATCAACAACCTAGACCCCAAAGTTTGCTTATACGTAGGCGATGATTTAAGAGATATCGAAGCAGGCAAAGCTGCCGGCATGACCACAGTAGCAGCTTCATATGGCTACTGCGGGTGTGACGAGCCTATTGAAGACTGGGGCGCAGACTTCATCATTCACCATCCGCTTGAATTACGCCAGATCGTTTTCAAATAAACCATCTGTATCATCTCCAAATGAAATCTAGCGGCATCGCCAAAGCACATCAAATTACTGAATTTACCGACATCATTGATGTGCGCACGCCGGCTGAATTTGCGGAAGACCATATTCCGGGTGCGATTAACTTCCCCGTTCTATCTAATGAAGAACGTGTGCAGGTTGGCACGCTGTATCACCAATCCCCTTTTGAAGGAAAAAAATTAGGGGCGGCGCTGATTGCTAAAAATATCGCCGCGCATATTCAAGAACACTTTATTCATCAACCCAAAGAATGGAAGCCTCTCATTTATTGCTGGAGAGGCGGCAAACGTAGCGGATCGATGACTCACATCATGCGTCAGATTGGATGGAACGCATACATCTTAGACGGTGGCTATAAGGCGTATCGTAGAAATGTCGTCAAAGAACTGACTGATCTATCACCACAATTCCAATACCTTGTCGTCACTGGGCAAACTGGCAGCGGCAAAAGTAAGGTGCTTGAAGCGCTCGCAGAACAGGGAGCTCAAGTGTTGGATTTGGAAAGTATCGCCAATCACAAAGGGTCCGTTTTAGGAAACATCCCCAACTCACCCCAACCAACTCAAAAAAACTTTGAAAGCCAATTGCTCTCAGTATTAAAAAATTTAAATCAGGAACAAGTTGTTTTTATTGAAGCTGAAAGCAGAAAAATTGGCTCACTTCATGTACCTGACGCCTTGCTGGAAAAAATGCGCGCCAGTCCTTGCTTAAAAATCGAGGCAAGCTTATCTGCACGAGTTAAATTCCTACAAAAAGATTATGCTTATTTTTTAGAAGATCCAGAAGAGCTTAAAAAAACAATTGATTTTCTAAAAGAGCTACATGGCAAAGAAACTTTGCAATACTGGAAAGAATTAATTGATCAAAAAAACTGGGCAACTTTAGTTGAGCAGTTGCTTGAGAAGCATTACGACGCCCTTTACCGCCGTTCACAAAATTCAAATTACGTGAACTACGATCAAGCTCCCAACTATTACACCGCGGATTTATCCGCCAAAGGCATCCAGATGTTAGCCACAGAAATCTTAAAGGGACAAACTTCGTCATCATGACCATTCACGCACCACTTCACGAATCTGATCACCCCCTCCTTACTTGGGATGAAGGTGAAACCACCCACTCTTGCCGCTGGCGCTCTGAAAAAGGCTCGCCACCTCCCAAGAAACTTATCATCGCCGATGACACACTCACAGCGGATGAAGCCTACCGCTTAGCATGCGAGGGTACCGGCATTATCTGGCGTGGCGATTTCCAAAATGCAAAACAACTACTACAGGCGCTTACACGTCGGGCAGAGAAACCATCCAAAAAAAGCGTCCGCAAAAAACCCGCTAAACGAACGCCTGAAGAAGGTTTAATCCCTTTAGCAAAACCGATGTCTGAAATCTTTCACTTACATCGACAAGCGCAATCCCAAAAAAGTCGCACATTAGGTATGTTGTTGATTCAATTTAATCCCGATCACAGCATCCCTCTAAGAAGAGCTCCTGATGTAACGCAAGCGTGCCTTGCCGTTTATGGCAAAGTGACAGAACCCTATGTGACGTCATTGCGAGATTTGCTTGGTTTCATTGGTTCATTAGAATGGCGCAAAAATGGTATGGCTATTCCAGCGCTTAAAGACATGGGCGATGGACACATTCACCCACATTACGGCGTATTTGCTCCAGTGCGCTCGGAATATCTTGGTTTATTAGAAAAAGCGCCACTACCAGCTGAAACGACAAATAACTCCCTCGCTTTTGATATTGGTACAGGAACAGGTGTTTTAGCAGCGGTTTTAGCTAAACGTGGCATTCAAAAAATTATTGCTACCGACCAAGATGAGCGCGCTATTGAATGCGCGACAGAAAACATCGAAGGTCTAGGCATTAAAAAGAATATCAAACTGATTAAAACAAACCTATTCCCAGAAGGTAAAGCCCCGTTAATTGTTTGCAATCCTCCTTGGATTCCCGCACGACCAAGCTCGCCTATTGAATACGCCGTGTATGACCCAGACAGTCAAATGCTAAAAGGATTTTTAGCTGGACTTAAAGACCATCTCTCCACCAACGGCGAAGGTTGGTTAATTTTGTCTGATTTAGCGGAGCACTTAGGATTAAGAACAAAAGCCGAACTGCTTTCATGGATAGAAGCAAGTGGCCTCAAAGTAATTGAACGACTAGATATAAGGCCTACCCATAAAAAAGCGCTTGATCAAACCGATCCTCTTTATAGAGCAAGGGCAGCAGAGGTTACCTCTTTATGGAGATTAACTGTAGCTAATTAAAGAAGAGAACAAATCTAAAGCTAAACTAGAAAAAAGAAAAAGGGCTCGAAATTCGAGCCCTTTTGAATTGGTGGAGCCGGCGGGGATCGAACCCGCGTCCGCAAATCCTCCACATAAAGTTCTACATACTTAGTTGTGTCTTTTGATTTAATTGCCTTGTCACGGACCAACACGTTACAAGACAACGATTCGCTAAATTTTCGAACTGCACACCGCGACACGATGCAGTCTTATCTCTTGTATATGACCCTGATGTAGCTTTTACACTACCTGACCCAAGAGAGAATCAGTTCAGGGGCAACCGCAATTAAGCGGCTAGTGCGAAACGTTCGTCGTTTGCAGTTATTACATTTCCCATTGATTTACGAGATAACGGGTCCTCGGTATGCCCTCCATGCTTTGCAATCCACGTCGAAACCATGTCGGCCCCGATATGCGCATATCAGTATTTGTATTTTATTCCTTTTAAATAGTTCCTGCTTATTTATCCAGCGATCGCCATTTCACCATCTTTACAAGACTCCAGTAAGCTCCTCCAGTCTGCTGACTCAGATTTACCCAAAATACGCTCACCAAAAATCATAGCAATTACTTCCCCAGCAGCATCCAAAATCTCCAAAGAAGTAATCACACCATCTTTACTTGGCTTACGCACCAACCAAACCGAAGGAAGCTCACTGATTTTTAAATGGAAGTTAAATGCAGGATCAAAAATATTTAACCAATCCTTGGTACCCATCACATTCTTGATTAATCCTGAATAAATTTGCACAGCACCCCGATTACCCACATAAATAGTCAGAGGTACGTCTAAATGTCCAGCCGACTCCAATAAAAATTTAACAGAGTTCGCTTCTAGCTTCTGCGCATAATCATCACCAATCAAGGTAAGGGCCTCCAATCTATTTATCTGATACTTCTTAAGGATATTAAAAAAATCATGCGTATCTTGCAACGCTACCCAATCAGATTTAAAAGCGGCCAAATCAGAGTCTTTTAATTTAACCTCATTTTGTAATGGCTCATCTCGCTTACTATGAATAAAGATACCTGGATCTTGGTTGGAATCTGCCATTTGATGCACCACATGATCTAAGTGCGTATGACGACTTTCAGGCAATAAAAATATTTTATGAATAGCTTGCCCATATTCATCAAAAAACTGAAGGCTCTTTTGCAGTGTTTCTTGCTTACCTTCCTCAAAAATATAGGCAAACTCCCATTGTCTGTAAAACAACCTTAAATCAATGCCGTTACCCACAACTAAGCCAATATCACCTTGAAGACTGACATTTTCATATTTGCCAATTTTTTCATGAACTGCATAGGGATTGCGCGTGAGGGCCATGACCTCACCAAGCCCTTCCGTCAATTTAATAATTTCCGGCCAACTTTTCTTTAAGCGAATAGCTTTTGCCAAATTAGGCGATGATCTAACGACGTCTAATTTGCTGACGCCTACATGAGCGTCAATTAATTCCGCCTCAGTTAACTGTAAAAAATCGGCAATTTCTTTATGCCTTAATTTCTTTTCTACTCTTAAGCCAACAAAACTTTTTCTAATGTCATTAACGGTAGCGCACATACGCCCTCCTATAAAAATAGGCACTGGCTTGCTAAAAGGGAATAAATCGCTGGCTTGTGCTAAGTGAGTGAAAAATGCAGACTCCATATTACATGAGAATGATTCTCAACAAATACTCCTCATGTAACAAGGGTTAATCAACCCATTGCGGATCTTTCATATGAATTGCCATCAATGTCCTGATAAATAGCCCAACAATAATAATTGTCGTCATCAATAAAGATAGGTAAGCCAATGGCGCAACCTCAGGGACAAAGATCGAATAACCTAACATCGCCGTAGCGAAAGAAGCTGTTGGAAATGAATAAGCCCAGCACGACATAAAAAAAGGCAGCTTATAAAAGAATCTAAATTGCGTTAATAAGAATGCAGCGAAAAATAATGCAAGCGCCATTAATACATGCCCCGTAGGGTCTAAATATTTTTCAGCCAATGGATTGGTTAATGCAATCCATGAAACAAAGGCGACACTTGGTGGCGCCAAAAAAATAGCCATCGTTGGCTTTAAACGCTCAGGTAAACCAGGCTGAACAAACATTAAGCGGTACAACATAATGACCAAAATCACAAACCACAAAATCAAGCCAATGCTAAAAAAGAACCAAGATAATTCAATGTACCCAAGCTTGATACCGCCAACAGGAATCACTGCATTACCTACCGCTGGAATAAACCAAACAGGGCAAGCATGCGACGCCTGAAGATGCTCGCGATGCACCCAAGCATTTAAAACCGCTAGGATTGCCAATAAATGAACGCCTGCGCTGGCGAACCACAACACCTCGGCACCCGTATGCGAATAAGGAAACAAAACCGCTGCTAGCAAAGTCATACCGACGCTAATAGCAGCAAAAAATGATGATTTAACTGGGTGATGCCACTCTTCCAAAATTTTTTCAGGCGCTTGAATTTGTTTGCGTATTAAACCCAAAGTCAAAAGTACGAATACACAGGCTGCCAAGACACCAAATCCCAAAGCCACATCATTAGCGTAAGGCATGTCGGTCAAAGTTGAGAACTTGGTCCAAGACAAAGACAAACTAGATAAACCCATAACCATGGTGAAAGCAGATATGGGAGGTGATGCCAAAAAAGTTCTCATAATTGTGTCAATTAAAATGAATAATTAAATACTTAATATGTCAGTTAATGAATCATAATCCTCCTATGAAACAACGTATATTAAGTTTTAGCTGTTTTTTAGTTTATCTAGGACTAGTTGCACTACCACTCCTCCTAGCCACAACAACACACCTCCCCAATCGACCCTGGCTAGATGAACTATCTAGCGCCATGGCCATGTTGGCATTCAACATTATTTTGTTGGAATTTTTAACCAGTGGGAAAATTGCTTGGCTATCTAAACGGATGGGTATTAACTGGGTATTACAAATACACCAACTATTTTCAAGAACAGCCATCCTATTGCTAATCAGCCACCCTTTTTTATATAGCCTACCGAATCACCCCAATTACGCACCAGGACCACCCGGTGAAAGCTATCTAGGCATGACTGGTCCAACTCTGATGACAGGACTGCTAGGCCTTATCACTTTAGGCATCTTAATTGGCCTTGCTATCACAAGAACTAAATCGAAAACTAGCTATGAATCTTGGCGCGCGAGCCATGTCATCATGGCCTTGACCATATCCAGCGCAGGACTTCATCACACCCTTCATGCTGGCAGATATGCTCAAGAAAAATGGATGATGCATTACTGGCAAGTAGCATTTGGTATAGCGCTACTCACACTCCTTTGGGTTTATGTCATACAGCCATTAATCCAAAAATATCATCCTTACCAAGTCAGCTCACTTAAGCAGGTGGCTTACAACATCTGGGAACTAACTATTCACAGCAAAAATCCCAGCACACACCCGTCTTATCAAGCCGGCCAATTTACTTGGTTAAAGTTAAAAACTCCTGCGCCACTTTACGAAAACCCATTCTCAATCAGTTCAGCACCCACCCCATCATCTAATACGCTTAGTTTTTTAATCAAAGATTTAGGGGACTTTACTCACCAAGTAACCGAATTAAAAATAGGTGATTCAATTTATGTCAGTAGCGCTTATGGCAATTTTGGCCAACTAAGCAATGAGAGCAACTCTAACAACATCCCGCTCGTTATGATTGCCGGCGGCGTTGGAATTGCCCCAATGATTAGCCTACTCAAACAAATGATTGCCACACAGCACACAGTAGAACGAGCTATCCACCTAATTTATGGCAATCGCATTGAGAGCCAAATCATTGATTTATCGACCATGGTTAACCTAAAAGCTTTTAAAAATTTAACCATCACGCATGTTATTTCAGAGCCAACTTCCGACTGGAAGGGATTGGTCGGGGTCTTGGATCAATTAACTCTCAAAAAAGCATTGGAAAAAACAAACAGCTTTAATGGCTCAACAAAATATTTAGTTTGTGGCGCCGCTGAAATGATTGATGGCGTCGAGTATGCTCTAGAGGCTCTCTCTGTCGATATATCTCAAATTGATTCAGAGAAATTCCAATACGATTTCACTCAAAAAACAGCCCGTATCAGAAACTCTTTAATTGGCTGGACCCTAGGAACAATGGCGCTAATAGCTAGCGCCATATATTTTTCACAAACTTAACTCTCAGCCCTGGCCAGTAAATTTTCCCACCTTGCCATCGAGGTAATCAATTGCTCCTCAATATCACGCAATCTTGCCTGATATTGAGCTAATTTTTGTGGCTGATTTTTATATAAGTCTGGGTCACCTAATTGGATGCCAATATCAGCCTGCTCTTTTTCGAGTGCATCTATCTGCAATGGAATAGCTTCCAGCTCTTGCCTCTCTTTACCATTTAGTTTTTGAACTTTAGGCTTTGTTTCTGACTTTACTTCCGGCCTCACCTCTAACTTCGACTCTTGCTTAGCTTCAGATTTACCTTCTTGCTTAAGATCTAACTTAGGCTCTGATTTATTGTCTTTACCAGCCATCAAAGCTTCAAACCGCTGCTTCTGAATTTTCCAATCTTCGTAACCACCTTCGTACTCACGCCAAGAACCATCACCTTCATAAGCAATGATGCCTGTCACCACGTTATCCAAAAAAGCCCGATCATGACTCACCAGAAAAACTGTGCCCTTATAGTCTTGTAGCAACTGCTCAAGTAGCTCTAAAGTATCAATATCTAAATCGTTGGTGGGTTCATCAAGCACCAACACATTAGCTGGTCTAGCGAATAATCTCGCCAATAACAAACGGTTTCTCTCTCCACCCGATAACGTGCTAACTGGTGAAGCAGCACGCTCTGGCGCAAACAAGAAATCATTTAAATAACTTTTAACATGCTTGCGATTGCCATTGATCTCAATCCATTCGCTACCAGGACTAATGTAATCCTCTAACGTCGCATTCAGATTCAAACCTTCGCGCATCTGATCAAAGTAGGCCACCTCAATACGCGACCCCATTGTGGCAACACCACTATCAGGCTGAATAACCCCCAAGATTAATTTCAATAAAGTAGTTTTACCCGCACCATTAGGTCCTAATAACCCCACCTTATCGCCACGCAAAATAGTAGCTGTGAAATCTTTAACAATCGGTCTGTCATACGCTTTACTAACATGTTCTAGATCAGCAACGATTTTTCCACTACGCTCACCTGAAGAAACTGCTAATTTAATTTGCCCCATCGCATCACGACGGTCAGCACGCAAAGCTCTTAATTTTTCTAGACGAGCTATACGACCAACACTGCGTGTACGTCTAGCTTCTACGCCTTTGCGTATCCATACCTCTTCTTGAGCTAACAACTTATCAGCTCTTGCATTAGCCAAAACTTCCGATGCGATCTCTTGCTCTTTTAAAACCTCATAAGCGCTGTAATTTCCGGGGTAACTACGCAAAATGCCGCGATCTAACTCAACTATTTGCGTGCTAACAGCATCCAAGAAAGCGCGGTCATGGGTGATCAAAACAACCGAACCTTTAAATGTTTTTAATAAATCTTCCAACCAACTAATTGAATCTAAGTCGAGATGATTGGTTGGCTCATCCAAAAATAAAACATCCGGCACAGCTACCAGAGCCTGAGCCAAAGCTACACGCTTACGATTGCCTCCCGATAAGGAGCTAATACTGACATCTGGCATCAAATGCAACCGATCCAAAGTTTCATGAACCCGCTGCTCCCAATTCCAACCACTCATAGCCTCTAACTTTGTTTGAATCTCATCTAAACGATGGTGAGAGGCATCATCCCACTCTGCCACACTAAGAGCCTCATACTCTTCACGCAGCGCCTTAACCTCTGCAACCCCCTTGGAAACGGCGTTAAAAACGGTTTCTTGAGAATCAAAAACCGGCTCTTGAGCCACATAAGCCATGCGTAAACCCTGCTGATACTGCAAAGTACCATCATCTAGTTTCTCAAGACCCGCTAAAATTTTTAACAATGAAGATTTGCCTGTACCGTTACGACCTATAAGGCCGACTCTTTCGCCAGACTCTAGCGAAAAAGCGGTATTTGCAAGTAAATCGACATGGCCAAAAGCCAGTTTTGCATCAGTAAGAACAATTAAAGCCATAATGACATTATCGCCATTCAATTAAAAAGAGACAAAAAAGATGCATGAAATGGATTTCATTAAAGACTTAGCCGTCATTATGTTGGTGGCCGGAGTTGTCACTGTGATATTCCATTACCTAAAACAACCCGTTGTTTTAGGCTACATCATCGCGGGCCTCATTATCGGGCCATACACCAGCCCCTTCCCATTTATTTCAGATGAAAAAACCATTCGCACCCTAGGCGAACTGGGGGTTGTCTTTCTGATGTTTGGCTTAGGTCTTGAATTTAGCTTACGAAAACTAGCCAAAGTTGGTGCCACCGCTTTTGTCGCAGCGATTGCCCAAATTATTCTTTTAATTTGGGTGGGCTATGAAATTGGTAGGTTTTTCGCTTGGAAACAAATGGATGCCATCTTTTTAGGCGCCATGATGGCCATTTCATCCACCACCATCACAGTAAAAGCACTTGAAGAGCTTGGTTTAAAGAAAGAAAAATTTGCCAACCTGATTTATGGCATCTTAATTGTGGAAGATATTCTCGCCATCAGCTTAATTGTGATGCTCACCGGTATTGCAACCACTGGTCAATTGGAAGCTGCCGAGGCAGCTATGACCGTGGGCGAATTAATTCTATTTATTACCGTGTCATTAGCTATCGGAATTATGTTGATTCCTCGGTTACTCAATTTAGTAGCTAAATTCCACAGCAAAGAAATGCTTTTAGTGACAGTTTTAGGCCTGTGCTTTGGTTTTTGCCTGCTGGTCATGAAAATGGAATACAGCGTAGCCTTAGGTGCCTTCTTAATTGGTGCCATCATGGCAGAGTCACGCCATATACATACGATTGAAAAACTGATTGAACCGGTTAAAGACATGTTCATCGCCATTTTCTTTGTAACCATTGGCCTGCTCTTAGATCCAATGATCCTTTGGAAATACGCCTTACCCATCGCTATCATTAGCGGCGCTGTTGTCATTGGCAAAGTGATTTCTTGTAGCCTAGGAACATTTATTACTGGGCATGATGGCAAAACATCCATGAGTGTTGCCATGGGCAAGGCTCAAATTGGTGAGTTCTCATTTATCATCGCCTCGCTCGGTTTAACGCTCAACGTCACAAGCGATTTTTTATATCCCATTGTTGTGGCTGTATCAACTATTACCACGCTCACCACTCCTTATTTAATCAAAGGCTCCGATCCAGTTAGCACATGGATGGGTAAGCGCATCCCGGCAACTATTAAAAATGTCTTTATCCAGTATTCATCATGGCTCGGACAAATTCGTTCTGACCACCAACTACGCTCAGATATCAGGCCCTTCGTTAGACGTATCAGCCTGCATGTATTTGTCAATACGTGCATCGTGATTACCTTATTTTTATCAGCTACTAAATTATTTACCCTTATCAACGACTATGTTGATACAGGTCACCTCTTGTGGTTTAACGAAGACTATCAGCAAGCGACCATGTGGGCCATGAGCGTGCTGTTGTCTGCGCCATTTATGTTTGCCATTTACAGGAAATTAGAGGCCCTAGGTTTATTACTAGCCGATGTTCGCCTAGCTAGCAGCAATTATTCAGAAAGCGACCGAGCTGCCACGCATCAACTGTTTGCTCAATTAATGCCCGTTCTCACCATCATCTCCCTCTTAATGCTCGTTTCAGCCCTTAGCTCTAGCATTCTCCCCCCTATGGGCATGCTCATTATCTTGGCTGCTTTTATGGCCATTGTGATTTATCTATTAAGAAAACAAATGGTCAAAATACACGCGAAACTACAAATCGCGTTAACAGAATCATTCAAAGAAAATGGTCAAAATCAACCATAAGCACTATCAAACAATGAAGTAAGCGATAATTCGTCTGTGGAAAAAGTACGCATCTCAAAATTAATGTCCGAACAAGGCATCTGCTCACGTCGTGAGGCGGACAGCTATATTGAACAAGGCCTAGTTCTCGTGGACGGAGTCGTTGTTAGTGAATTAGGCGCACGCGCCTTCCCTAGCCAAAAAATAGAATTAAAAAAAGCAGCCGTGGCTCAACAGGCACGTCGCTATACGATTATTCTCAATAAACCAGTGGGGTATATCTCCCACTTTGACGAGGATCGTGAATACAAACCAGCGGCCTCATTGATTACGCCTGAAAATCAATTTGTGCATCAACTATCAGCTCACCTACCAGGAAAATTTAATACTAGAGGTTTAGCTCCTGCTGGTCGTTTAGATATTGATTCAAGCGGGCTGCTTGTTTTAACTCAAGATGGCCGCATCGCTAAATTGTTAATTGGCGAAAATAGCCCCATCGAAAAAGAATACCTTGTACGGGTTGAAGGTACCTTAACTCCAGAAGGACTACGTCTTTTAAACCATGGTTTAAGTCTTGATGGTGCAGCTTTAAAGCCTGCCAAAGTTAGTTGGCAAAATACTGATCAACTACGCTTTGTTTTACGTGAAGGTAAAAAACGTCAAATTCGTCGTATGTGTGAATTAGTCGGTTTAAAGGTGATTGGTCTTAAACGTATCCGCATTGGACAAATTCCTTTAGGCAATTTACCCGTAGGTCAATGGCGTCACTTAGGCCCTAATGAGCGTTTTTAAACATTTTTTAAACTCTTTTAGCTTCACCATCTGAAATACCCCTAGGTTTCTCAAGCCCTTATCAGGCAAAAATACCTGAAAACCCATAAAATACGGGCTATGAAAACACCAGAACTATTAGCACCAGCAGGTAGCCTTACCATGCTGAATACAGCCTTTGACTTTGGGGCGACCGCCGTTTACGCAGGTCAGCCACGCTACTCATTGCGCGTTCGCAACAATGATTTCGGCAATCTCGAAGTTTTACGTGAAGGCATTGATACAGCACACGCTCAAGGTAAACAGTTTTACTTGGTATCCAACATCTTCCCTCATGGGGCTAAAACTCGCACCTATGTTAGAGATATGGAACCCGTGATCGCCCTTAAGCCAGATGCGCTGATCATGTCTGATCCAGGTCTCATCATGTTAGTACGAGAAAACTGGCCAGATATGCCGATTCACCTATCGGTTCAAGCCAATACAGTAAATGGTCACGCTGCCAAATTTTGGCAATCCGTGGGTGTTAGCCGCGTCATTCTGTCACGTGAATTATCACTAGATGAGATTGAAGCTGTTCGCCAAGATTGTCCCGACATGGAAGTCGAAGTATTTATTCATGGCGCCCTATGCATCGCTTACTCTGGCCGTTGCTTGCTATCCGGTTACTTTAATCACCGCGACCCAAACCAAGGCACTTGCACCAACTCATGCCGCTGGGACTACAAAGTAGCAAAAGCAACAGAAGATGCAACTGGCGACATTTACCTTCTTGAAGAAGGTAACCGTCCTGGCGAATGGATGCCCATTGAAGAGGATATGCACGGCACTTACATCCTCAACTCGAAAGATTTACGCGCGATTGAACATGTACAACGCTTAACTGAAATGGGTATTGACTCCTTCAAAATTGAAGGCAGAACCAAGTCACCTTATTACGTTGCGCGCACGGCACAAGCTTATCGCCAAGCGATTGATGATACGGTAGCGGGTCGACCATTTAACCCAGAATTATTGGGTCATTTGGAAGGTCTTGCTAACCGAGGTTACACAGATGGCTTCTACCAAAGACACCACGATAAAGATTATCAAAATTACTTACGAGGGTTCTCCATCTCTGGACGTAGCTTGTATGTTGGCAACGTCACAGAAGTTGATACAACTAAAGAACTTGTCAAGATTGAAGTTAAAAATCGCTTCGCTGTTGGCGATAAGTTGGAAATCATTCAACCTAACGGTAATACTGATTTTGTCATTCAAGAAATCTTTAACCAAAAAGGTGAGCCTATGCGCGTGGTTCCAGGTGCAGGCTATACCGTTTGGGCAAAATTACCATTAAGTTCTAATGGTGCTTTCTTGGCTCGTTACACAGAGCAAGAAAACGCTTCAAAACTAGAACAAATCCCTATTATGGAAGCCTAAACAACTTTAAGTAGCTCAAACTGTTATAAAAAAGGCTCTATCAGTGATAGAGCCTTTTTAGTTTGCGACTTTCTGTTTATTACTTCTGTCTTATTACTACTTTCTTATTACTTCTTTTTGCTCAATCTTTATCAAATTAAGACTTACTAGCCAAAGTGAAATGCTCAACCACTGGTGGCTGCAAGAAGAACGGCCCCACATGAGAACGCCACGTAGCAAACGCATCAGAGCCTCTAAAGTCGACGGTATGGTTTTCAAGCGTTTCCCAATAAATCATCAAAATATATCTACCCGGCTTCTCCACGCTAGCATTTAATTTATAGCCACGAAAACCTTTTGCCGGCGCAATCGCTGCGGTAATACCCGCAATAACCGCTTGCTCAAAACCATTCTTATTAACTGGGTCAATCGTGATATCCGCTATTTCTAAAATCATTACCTACTCCTCGTTTTATCTGATTATTTTTATATTGTCTTCATTAAAAATTACTTGAACCATCCATAAGAAGCAATCCCAAGAATGGTTAACGCTAAAGAACCTAAAAGATGAAGCCCAATCGTCAAGAAGGCTCTCACATAAGCGCCTGATTGAAGGATTTCAATGACCTCGGCACTAAATGTGGAGAAAGTGGTTAAGCCCCCCAAGAAACCTGTAATAACCAGCAAACGTAACTCTATTGGCAAATCGGCATGAGCCCCAAAAAAGCTACTAGCTAAACCCACCAAATAACCACCTATTAAATTAGCGGCCAAAGTCCCCAAAGGCATCGCAGCCCAAATGGCATTGAGCCCTAAAGCCAAAAGCCAACGAGATACAGCGCCAACGGCGGCGCCAATGCTAATTGCTATGATTGACTGCAACATATCCATTTTTCCTATGCAAACATCCACTGGATACTCATATTAACAACCATTTCCTACGGATGGTGATCAGAGTAGATTATGCTTGAGTTATGAAGAAAAATATTTGCGTATTTTGTGCCTCTAGGCAAGGCGACAATCTCAACACAATTGCCAAGGCTAGTGACTTAGGGCGTGCGATTGCCGATTCAGGATATGGCTTGGTCTTTGGAGGGGGGCAACTTGGTCTAATGGGCACCGTTGCTAGCGCAGCCATTGAAGCTAATGGACATGTCATCGGCATCATCCCGAAAGGTCTTACCTCAAGAGAGCCCGTTCAACAAGAATTAAAAGAGCTATTTGTCGTTGATGACATCATTGAACGTAAGCGTTTAATGATTGAACGCTCTGCTGCGTTTGTGGTTTTGCCAGGAGGGTTAGGCACCTTGGATGAGCTTTTTGAAGTGTGGACGGGCAAACAGGTTGGCGCACACAATAAGCCCGTGATCATTGCCAACTGGGATGGTTATTACGATAAGTTAATTGCTTTTTTAAAACAGGCTGATGAGCACGGTTTTTTGAATGGCGATCATCTCAGTCACATCAACATTACTCACTCGGTTGAAGAGTTAATGAGCGTATTAGATCAATTACTATAAACAAACATTCATTAATGTCTTCATCAGTTCATTAATCAAGGGAATATATGCATATTAAGTTTTTTGGCGCGGCGGGAGAGGTAACCGGATCACGCCACTGCATTAGTGGCGAAATAGATCGTCAACCCTTCCAGTTCATGATTGATTACGGCATGTTTCAGGGCGGAAGAGATGCCACTGATAAAAACTTAGAATCATTACCATTTAACGCATCAGATATTGATTTTGTTATTCTGACCCATGCCCATATCGACCATAGCGGATTACTACCTCGCTTATGCGCACAAGGTTTCAAAGGAACTATTTACTGCACCAAAGCGACCGAAGCACTTTTAAAAATTTTGCTTCTTGATAGTGCACATATTCAAGAATCGGACTTCTCAAGAGCCGAGCGCAAACAACAAATGGGCAAATGGCATGGTGAACTTCCCACAGTGCTTTATACGGTTAAGCAAGCCACTGAGTGCTTATCTCAACTCAAGTCTTATGACTATGGCCAGGTTTTTGAACCCATCAAAGGTATTGCTACACACTTCCGCAACGCTGGCCACATTATTGGTTCTGGCATTGCCATTATTGATATCACGGATCAAGGCTTAACTAAACGTCTTGTTGCTTCTGGTGATATTGGTATGTATGACAAACCACTCATGCCCAACCCAGACACTATTGAATCAGCTGATATTCTTTTAGTGGAATCAACTTATGGCGACCGACTTCATAAAGGCTTACAAGAAACTGAGGATGAATTAGTCGAAGTTATTAGCAACACCATGAAGCATGGTGGCAATGTTGTCATGCCAGCCTTTGCCGTTGGCAGAACTCAAGAAATACTGTTATTACTGATTGAGTTAGTCAGAAAAAAACGTTTACCTCATATCAACATCTGGGTTGATTCACCAATGGCCACAGCAGCCACCCACTTAACCGAACGGTATTTCGATGAACTAGATGAACATGCGCAAGGTGCTTTTAGCTGGTTCAAGAAAAATTCAGATGCACTAACATTGCGCTTCGTAGCTGATGTGGAAGAATCGAAAGCTCTAAATAAAATTAAGGGTGGCGCCGTGATTATTTCAGCGAGCGGCATGTGTGAAGCAGGCCGCATTTTGCACCACCTCACGGAAAACCTACCCTATAGCCAAAATGCCATCATCATTACCGGCTTCCAAGCTCAAGGTACTTTGGGTAGACGACTTGTTGATAAAAACCCAATGGTCAAGATCATGGGTAAAGAAGTGAGCGTTAGAGCCTCTATTCACACAATTGGCGGCCTATCGGCTCATGCAGACCAAGCTGGCTTACTACAATGGTTGAAAGGCTTTAAAAAAGCGCCAGAAAAAATATTTGTGGTGCATGGTGAACCGAATGCCGCAAGCAATTTCTCCAAAGTCATTGAATCAGAACTTGATTGGAAGCATGTGGTTATTCCACAGCGCGGCGATTTATTTCCCTGCTAACTTTCAAAGGGCTTGTGCGCAAGCATAAGCACTTGACCAAGCCCATTGGAAGTTATGTCCGCCCAAATGCCCAGTAACATCAACGCACTCACCAATGAAATAAAGTCCAGGGTGATTTTTACTCATCATCGTTTGGCTATCTAAGGCTCTTGTATCAACCCCGCCCAACATGACTTCCGCTTTTTTCCAGCCCAATGTTCCGGCAGGCTTCACCGTCCAACGCGTCAACAAATCTTTTAGAGCTTGACGATCTTTCTTTCCAACTTCAGCCCATTTACGCCCAAGAAGATTTTTCTGTTCAGCAAAAGATTTTGCTAAACGTTGTGGTAGCACTATAGCTAAGATGGTTTCGGTTAGCTTTAGTCGATTAGCCTCATCATTAAATAACTCATCACAATCCACTTCATTTAACCAATTAATCGTGATAGTTTCCCCCTCTTGCCAATAACTACTGGCCTGCAAAACAGCTGGTCCAGAAAGACCCTTATGGGTTAACAACAAATCCTCATCAAAATAACAAACTCCATAACGCTGCCCCTTTTGACCAGCGCTTATTTTTACAGGCACACTTAACCCTGATAACTCACTTAAATTCGAAAACTCATCTGAAGTAAACGATAGAGGAACCAAGCCTGGTCGAATAGCAGTGACGGGCAAATCAAATTGCCGAGCAATATCCAGCGCAAAGTCAGTCGCACCAATTGCTGGCACAGGCAAACCTCCCGTAGCCATCACTACAGAACGTGCATGCTCTACACCATGATTGGTTTTAACAATCCACCCATGCATATCTTGAGTCACCTGCTCAATTACGACGGGATGGCGAATCACTACCGACCCTTTTTGACACTCAGAAAATAACATTTCCACAATCTGTTTTGCGGAAACATCGCAAAAGAGTTGTCCTTTGTGTTTTTCATGAAAAGCAATGCCGCAACTCTTAACAAGATTAATAAAATCTTGTGGTTTGTATTTTGAGAATGCGCTTTTTATAAAGTTAGGATTATCAGAAAGAAAATTTGCTGGTGAAGAATTGATATTAGTGAAATTACATCGGCCACCGCCACTGATGCGAATCTTTTCACCCAAAACTTCCGCATGATCCAATACCAATACCTTCTTACCCAATTGCCCAGCGAGGCCAGCACAAAATAAGCCAGCTGCACCGCCTCCAATAATTACTGCATCCCATCTTTGCTGCTGTTCCGACATGATTACTTTCTAAGAAGCTAATTTTTATTTTTTAAGCTGTTTTTTACGCACGTAAAGTGTCTTAACAACACGAGCCACCACATCCCCGCCCGCATCTTTCACCTCAACAGAAAAATCTCTCAATACTTTTTGACCATTAGCTGCGGCGCTTATCATTTCTTCGACTTGAGCATCAGTAATCTCAAATTCTGCACGCACAGTTCCTTTACCGGGTTTTAAAAAATCAATTTTTGCGGACTGATCCCACACAACATAACCCTTACCTAACTGATGCTGAACCAAAATCATGAAAAATGGGTCGGTCATTGCAAACAAACTGCCGCCAAAATGAACGCCAACAATATTACGATTGGTTATGCCCATTCTTAATCGAACCCTAGCAGTTTTATAGTCTTTACCAATATGCTCGACTTTAATCCCTGCACCTATAAAAGGCGGCCAAAGATTCATGCCATGTTGCAATAATTTAGGATTCATTAGGGCTAACCGTTAACAATCATGATGGCCGATTATTCCATAGGCCAAGATTACCCTCCCAAAGATAGCCCAAACACCTAACTAAGCAGTGTATTTAAGCCAAATATCTTCTTTTGCGCTGTTCTCTTTCCATAATAAATGTGCAAAAATGGCCTCTGATTTAATATTTGCCAAGTATTTTCGTTAAGGGGATTCATATGAAAGCATTAGTAGCTTTATTTGCAACAGTAGGTATTTTGGCTGCTCCAGCAGCAATGGCATCACCAAAAGATATCGCTTCCAAAAACGCCTGCTTAGGCTGCCACGCTGTGGATAAAAAAGTCGTAGGTCCAGCATTTAAAGATATTGCTGCTAAGTATGCAGGTCAAGCTGATGCAACGGCTAAATTGGCTAAAAAAGTAAAAGCGGGTGGCTCAGGTGTTTGGGGTCCAGTTCCTATGCCAGCTAATGCAGGCATCAGCGAAGCCGATACAAAACTTGTAGTTGAGTGGATTTTGGCAGGCGCTAAATAATTATCTTAAGTAATTATTCGTATTAGCACCTATTTGTGTGCATGCAAAAGCCACCTCCGGGTGGCTTTTTTATTGACTGAAATTCTTTTTTTAATTTCTTTATCTAAATCAAAAAAAATAAGCCAAATGTCAGCAAACTATCCGTTTATTGGCCTATCATTTAAGGATGTCCTCCGATAGAAAAATCGCCCTCTTTGCTGATATTCATAGCAACCTTGAAGCTTTCGAGGCATGTATGGAGCATGCCGAAGAGCAAGGCGCCAATGAATTTGTTTTCTTAGGTGACTTAGTAGGCTACAACGCCGACCCTAAGGCAATCATTGAAAAAGTTTCAGAATTAATCGATAAAAATAAAGCGATTGCGGTGATGGGTAACCATGATCAAGCCATCTTTACCGATCACTCTACTCGCATGAATAAAGCAGCGTGGGCTGCAATTCAATGGACCCGCGAACAATTGGGCGACGACCATACCCATTTTCTAAAACAGCTGCCACTCATTCATAAAGAAGAAGAAATTTGTTTTGTGCATGCATCTGCAGCCAAACCGGAAAACTGGAGTTATGTTGATGGCGGCATGGCTGCTTGGCATTGCGCCGAATCCTCAGAAAGTATTTACACCTTTGTTGGTCATGTTCATGAAGCGACTGTGTATTACCAAAGCACCGTTGGCAAATTGATGCGCTTCCATCCTCATCCAGGCGAACCAGTTCCTATGTCAAGACATAGACGCTGGGTCACCATTGCCGGCTCTCTCGGGCAACCACGAGACGGCAACCCTGCTGCTGGTTACGCTTTATTTGAGCCTGATGAAGAATGCGTTACTTTCCATCGCGTAGACTACGATCATTACAAAGCCGCTGAAAAAGTTCGTAAAGCAGGTCTACCAGACGAGCTCATTAATCGCCTACTCACAGGAAAATAATCGGCCATGGCGATTAATAAACAAATTGAATCTATCAATGAGATTTTCCAAGAAGGTAAAGAAATTGATGGTTTTTTAATTGGTCAAGAAGTTCACCGTGGCGGCATGGCTGTTTTATATGAGGCCACTAAAGAAGGTGTGCTTTACCCTATTCTTTTAAAAGTACCTCGTGTTGGACGCGACCAACCGGTAGAAAGCTTAATTGGCTTTGAAACCGAACTAACCATCATGAAGGCTCTAAAGAGCCCTTATGTGCCAAGACTAGCTGGCGCGGGAAACATGGCGCGCAAACCTTATATTGCGATGGAGCGCTTAGAAGGTCGTCCACTAACAGAATTACTCGAAGAGCAAGGTGGTCGTTTAGAAGATATTTCTCAAGTGGTTGAAATTGTCGCGAATATTTCTTTAGCGGTGGCTAGTCTGCACGCGCAAGATGTCATACACCTCGACTTAAAACCAGAAAATATTTTAATTGGCAAAGACAATAAGATTGCCTTGATTGATTTTGGTTTAGCCCACCATATGCGTTACCCAGATTTACTGGTTGAGCAAATGCGTAAAGGAGTTGGATCAGCGCCCTATATCTCTCCAGAACAAGTCATGGGTATGAGAAATGATTGGCGCAGCGATATTTTTGCTATTGGCGCCATTCTCTATGAAATGCTAACCGGCGAGTTTCCTTTTGGCGCTCCAAGCACTATTGGCGGCCTACGCAAAAGAATGTGGATGGAACCACTTCCACCAAGAGCTATCCGCAAAGAAATCCCTTTATGGCTACAAGAAGTAGTTTTACGTTGTTTAGAGCCTTTAGCTAGCAACCGTTATCAAAGTTCCACACGGCTACGTCAATTATTAAGAGCTCCAGAAGGCGTGCAATTAACTGAGCGTGCTGAAAAACTCTATCCTAATAGCGCCTGGCAAAACATGAAGCGCTGGTTTAGGGCGGCAGGTTACGAACCATCACCATGCCCCAAACCTAGCATTGCTCAAGATAATGCCCCGTTAATTATTGCTGCGATTGACACCCGTCAAAATGATGAGGTTTTACGACAACGCATGCAAAGCACTGCTAAACATTTATTACAAGCCTACCCAGAGAGTCGTTTAATTTGCTTAAGTACCATATCTAGCACGCCGACATTTGAAGGCAGCAATGAAGATGAAACGGCATCAGGAATTGTTCGTGGTCATTTGGTGCAATTAATGGATTGGGCAAAGCCATTACAAATGCCTACCGAGCGCCTATCCTTCCATGTGCTAGAAGCCATGGATCCAGCCTCTCGCATTGTTGAGTTTGCAGAGGACAATCAAGCATCCATGATTTTGATTGGCGCATCACATAAGATCCCGACCAAAGTCACCCCATGGCGAACCTCTATGACAAAAATTGTCGAAGAAGCGCCATGCAGCGTTCACATTGTCAGAAGCTGAAATTTAAAATCTTGAGCTATCACTTATCGGCTCGCGCCAATAAATCATTTAAAGCTTTTTGATACCGCTCTGCATGAGAGCGTTCCGCCCGCTCTAAAGTATCAAACCATTCTGCAATTTCATCAAAGCCTTCTTCTCGAGCAGTTTTAGCCATCTGCGTATACACATCGGTGAACTCATGCGTCTCACCATAAATGGCCGCCTCTAAAGCTTCTTGAGGGGTGCGGCTAGGCAACCCTGTAATAGGCTCGCCAGCACCACCTTCAATTAAGAATTCCATGTGACCATGTGCATGCCCCGTTTCACCTTCAGCCGTTGATCGAAACAATGCGGCCAAATCACTTTCCCCTGCCACATCACACATGTTCGCAAAATATAAATAACGGCGGCTAGCCTGCGACTCACTAGCAAAAGCATCTTTTAGACTTTGCTCAGTTTTACTACCTTTAAGTATTGGCACTTCCGCCCCCCATTAGCAAATTAAATCAATGTTTCAAACTAGACCTGTATAGTTTATGTCTAACTAATCTTATTAGCAGACACGCTTTTGTTAGTTTTTATAATAGCGCTATATTTGAAACCATTTCTGAACCCATAACTTATTGAATCCATGGACTTTAATTCATTCCTTTTAGCCACCAGTATCGTTGCTCTTGCTGAAATTGGCGATAAAACCCAATTGTTATCGCTCATGCTAGCGAGTCGGTATAAAGACCATCATTGGGGCATCATTTTTGGCATTTTGATTGCCACACTCTTAAATCACGCTTTAGCAGCTTGGGTGGGAAGCGCAGTATCCCAATGGATTAATCCTGAAGTGATGCGTTGGATACTTGGTGTTGGCTTTATAGCTTTAGGCCTTTGGTTATTAATCCCAGATAAATTGGATGGTGACGAAAATACTCCTAGCACCCATAGCCCTTGGAAAATATTTACGATCACTACGTCTTTATTCTTTATGGCTGAAATGGGCGATAAAACTCAAGTGGCAACCGTGGCACTAGGCGCTCGCTATGATGATTTACTCGCCGTAGTTGCCGGAACAACTTTGGGCATGATGTTAGCCAATGCTCCTGCCGTTTGGTTAGGGAAGAAATTCACAAAAGCCCTACCCATTAAATGGGTTCATGGCGTTGCTTCATTCTTGTTTATCGTTATGGGTATCGCAACCCTTGTGATTTAATAATTTTTAGCACCAGAAAATATTTATGGCCCGCACAGATAGTCCCGTTACATTTTTAAGAAGCGAATACAAAGAACCAGCTTTTTTAATTCAAACAGTTGATTTGGATATTGCATTAAATCCAGCGCGCACGATTGTGGTTAATCGCATGCAAATGAAACGCAATGATCGCGCGGGCCAAAATCAATCACTAATCCTACATGGCGAAGAACAAGAGCTTGTGAGCGTTCGAGTCAACGGTGTCATCATCACTGATTATGTATTAACCCCAGAATCATTAACCTTAAAAAATCTACCCGATACTTTTGAGTTAAGCATCACAAGCGCCTGCGTACCAGAGAAAAATACCTCCTTGATGGGGTTATATGTCTCTAATGGAAATTTCTTTACGCAATGCGAGGCAGAAGGCTTTAGAAAAATCACTTACTTCCTAGATCGCCCAGATGTGATGGCGACTTACCAAGTCACACTCCGCGCTTTAAAAGCACAATTTCCAGTGCTCTTATCTAACGGTAATTTGATTAAAGAAGAAGAATTAGGCAATGGTTGGCACTCTGCCGTTTGGCAAGACCCATTTCCAAAACCTTCTTACCTATTCGCCTTAGTTGCAGGCAAGCTACACGCTATTGAGCGCACCATTAAAAGTGCGTCAGGAAAGTCCAAATTACTACAAGTATGGGTTGAAGCTAAAGACCTTAGCAAAACTGAACATGCTATGGACTCCCTCATAGCCTCCATTCGCTGGGATGAGCAACGTTTTGGATTAGAACTCGACTTAGATCGCTTCATGATTGTTGCAGTTGGTGACTTCAACATGGGTGCCATGGAGAATAAAGGCTTAAACATTTTTAACACAAAGTTTGTTTTAGCCAACCCAGAAACCGCTACAGATGTAGATTACGGCAACGTGGAGAGCGTCGTAGCGCACGAATATTTCCATAACTGGACAGGTAATCGCGTTACGTGCAAAGACTGGTTCCAACTATCTCTTAAAGAAGGTTTAACTGTTTTTAGAGACCAAGAGTTTTCTGCTGACCAAATGGGTAGCGAATCTGGTAAAGCCGTCAAACGCATTGAAGATGTACGTCTATTACGTCAAGTTCAATTTCCAGAAGATGCTGGCCCCATGGCTCACCCTATCCGCCCAGATAGTTATCAAGAAATTAATAACTTTTACACAGTAACTGTTTATGAAAAAGGTGCGGAAGTTGTCCGTATGCAACAAACTCTTTTAGGTAAAGAGGGTTTCCGTAAGGGCATGGACTTGTACTTTAAGCGTCATGATGGTCAAGCTGTTACTTGTGACGACTTCACAGCCGCCATGGCAGATGCCAATAATAAAGACCTAACTCAATTTAAATACTGGTACAGCCAATCTGGCACGCCAAGAGTAACTGTTAAAGAAAGCTTTAATGACGGCACCTATCAGATAAAGCTATCCCAATCCTGCCCAAGCACCCCAGGACAAACAAAAAAAGAACCATTTCATATTCCACTACTTTATAAATTGATCCACAAAGGAGATGGGACTTTAGATGGGGGGCATGCCCAAGAAAAACTATTTGAACTCACCAAAGCCTCCGAAGTCATTACAGTAACTGGCTTAGCAGATAAACCGGTGTTGTCTATTAATAGAAACTTCTCTGCGCCGATCATCTTGGAATTTGATCAAGATGAAGCTGAGTTACTCACCTTAGTTAAAAAAGATGATGATGCTTTCAATCGTTGGGAAGCCATACAAAAACTATATATTGATAGCATCTTAAGTAACACTACTTTAGATACTGCTGTTATTGACGCTTTACGTGAGTTGTTACTAGACCCGTTACTAGATCCCGCTTTTAAAGATCTTGTTTTTACTCTACCAGCAGAAAGCTACCTCTATGAACAGGTAGCCATCATCGACCCGCAAGCTATTCATTTGTCACGCCGAAAAATAAGAGAGCAATTAGCCACTTCATTACTAGCCGAGTGGACAACAACTTATCAAAACCATCAAACACCAGGAAGCTACAACCCTGATGCTGCAAATGCTGGTCGACGCGCACTTAAAAATTTAGCGCTACATATGCTCATGAGCGCCCAAGCGCCCAATGCCCACAAGTGGGCTCAAGAACAATATCAATCCGCCAACAACATGACAGATCGGTATGGCGCACTAGCAACTTTAGTTAACTTCGCCTCGCCACAAGCAGAAATCTGCCTGAATGATTTCCATCAGCGTTTTTCTGATGACGCTTTGGTTATTGATAAATGGTTCACCCTTCAGGCAACTAGGCAGGAAGATTTAACCGGTCAACACCCCGTCATGGCGGATGTCTTAACTTTAAGAAATCACCCAGACTTCAATATCAAAAACCCCAATAGAGCTAGAAGCTTAATTCATGCTTTCTGCATGAGTAATCCAGGAGCCTTCCACAACCCCAATGGAGAAAGCTACCAATTTTGGGCAAAACAAGTCATAGAACTCAATCAAATCAACCCTCAAGTAGCAGCCCGACTAGCAAGAGGCCTAGACCGCTGGAAACAATTTGCACCGGTTTATCAAAATCATATGAAATCGGCACTAGAATTGATATCTAGACAAGATCATCTGTCATCAGATGTGGCAGAAGTTATTCAAAAAGCTCTACATAGTTAAAAAGGTTCACATGTCCCAAGGTACTACCTTTACACAATATATATCTGCACTAGCGGCTAAAGACTCAAGCATCCCTAGCTCTTTATTGATTTCAGTATCTAACGCTTGCAAACTCATCGCTAAGCAAGTTGAACAAGGTGCATTAGCGGGCATTATTGGCTCAGCAGGTAGCGGCAACGTTCAAGGCGAAACACAACAGAAACTAGATATCATTTCAAACGATATTCTTTTGCAAGCTTGTGGCAAAGAAGCAAGCTTGGCCGCCATGGCATCAGAGGAAATGGAAACCATTTATCCGGCTAATGCGCAAGGCAATCTCCTTCTACTATTTGATCCATTAGATGGCTCATCCAATATTGATGTCAATGTATCGATTGGCACCATTTTCTCTATTTTGAAAAAAAATCATGCGGGTCCAGCTACTGAGCAAGATTTCCTACAATCAGGAAAAGACCAGCTAGCTGCTGGCTATGTGGTGTATGGCCCACAAACCAGTCTTGTATACACAACTGGTCAAGGCGTACATATGTTTACGCTTGATCATGAAACCAATGAATTCCTACTCATCAAAGAGAATGTACAAATCTCTCCTGATACCAAAGAGTTTGCCATCAACATGTCCAATATGCGCCACTGGGACCAGCCTGTAAGACGCTATGTTGATGAATGTTTAGCTGGCGTTGAAGGCTCGCGCAAAAAAGATTTCAATATGCGTTGGATTGCATCTATGGTGGCAGATGTACATAGAATCTTATGTCGAGGCGGTGTATTTATGTATCCATGGGATAAACGCGACCCAAGCAAACCAGGAAAACTACGTTTGATGTATGAAGCCAACCCTATGAGTTTCTTAATTGAACAAGCTGGTGGCGCTTCTGTAAACGGTAAAGAGCGTATTTTAGGCCTACCCTCAGAAAAACTACATCAACGCGTTTCTGTCGTATTAGGCTCAAAGAATGAAGTAGAACTCATTCAGAAATACCATTTGGGAACCTGATTTAGTTCGATTGGGTTGGGTCAGGTTAGATTCAACTACATTCAATGCAAAAGCCACCCTAGGGTGGCTTTTGTTTTAGTTATCCTTCATTGCTCTTAATGAAAGATATTTTTAGGGTCCACAAAATCCAATCCCTGAGCTCGCGCAACAGCCTCACAGGTTATATGGCCCTGATAAACATTAAGTCCATTCAAGAGATGTTGATTATCTTTTAAAGATTTAGCAATTCCTTTATTAGCAATTTCCAAAACAAAAGGTGAGGTTGCATTGGTAAGTGCTATCGTAGATGTTCTAGCTACAGCGCCTGGCATATTGGCCACACAATAATGAACGACATCATCTACTAAATAAATTGGATTATCGTGAGTTGTTGACAAGGACGTCTCAAAACAACCGCCCTGATCAATCGCAACGTCCACTAACACCGCCCCCGGCTTCATTTGAGACACGAGTAATTGAGTCACCAACTTAGGGGCAGATGCACCAGGAATCAATACGCCGCCAATAACCACATCAGCAGCTAAAACAGACCTTTCGATATTAGCTGAGTTTGAATAAATTGTATGAACCCTATTCCCGTAAAGCTCATCAATCTCCCTCAAACGCTCTAAGTTTTTATCTAATATAGTGACATGAGCCCCCATACCGACAGCCATCTTCAATGCTGACTTACCAACAACCCCCGCCCCCAAAATAACCACATTCGCCGCTGGCACACCTGGAACTCCCGCCATTAATATAGCTCTACCACCATGAGATTTTTCCAAGTAATGTGCAGCTGCCTGAATTGACATGCGACCAGCCACTTCACTCATAGGTGCCAATAAAGGCAGACCTCCCGCCACGCTCGTTACTGTCTCATAAGCAATACAAGTAGCACCGGATGCTATCAAAGCATCTGTCTGAGGTACATCTGGCGCTAAATGTAAATAAGTAAACAAAATTTGGTCTTTCTTTAACATCTGACACTCATGTATCTGAGGCTCTTTCACCTTAACAATCATGTCCGATTCTGAAAACACTTCTTTTGCATCATCAATCAACCTAGCACCAGCCATGGCGTAATGATCATCTAAGAATCCAATCGCTTCGCCCGCTTTTCTTTGAATTAATACCTGATGACCATACGTACGTAGATCTTTCACCTGATCCGGCGTTAGCCCTACCCGGTACTCATGATTTTTAATTTCTTTAGGCACACCAATAATCATTACGCTCTCCTATCTTTTTTATGTAAACCAAATGCAAAGTAAAAAACTGTCAATAAAATTAAAATTGGCGGACCCACATAAAATCCCATACGTGTTAAGTCTGAATACCACATCAACCCAATCACAAAAAACACAAAGCCAATCGCAAACCAGGAGGCATAGGGCCAACCCACAGCCTTATAAGACAAGTCTCCAATTTGTTTTTTGCTTAAATGTTTTCTGAAGCAGATTTGCGTTACCAAAATAGCAATCCACACCAATAAACCAATTAAAGTCACCGCAGCAGTAATCCATTGAAATGCTTTTTCTGGAACGAAATAATTAAGTGCGACGCCAAGTGTTGGAAAGATCACCGTAAAAATAATGGCCTTATATGGCACACCCTCACTAGACAGCTCCCCCAAAGCTTTAGGTGCGTTACCCACTCTAGATAAACCTAATAACAATCTGCCGCCACTAAAAATTCCAGCATTGCAAGATGAAAGCGCTGCGGTAATTACAACAAAGTTAATAACGCCAGCGGCCTCTCTAAGACCCATGCTTTCAAACATAGAGACAAATGGACTTCCGCTCGAACCAACCTCATGCCAAGGGAAAATAGAAAGAATGACGAACAATGCGCCCACATAAAAAATCAAAATGCGCCACGCCAAAGAATCAATCGCCATCGGAATTGTTTTACTTGGGTTCTCTGCCTCTCCTGCAGAGAGGCCAATCATTTCAATACCCACATAGGCAAACAGCACCATTTGTAAAGATAGTAAAAATCCCTCGACCCCATTAGGGAAAATGCCGCCATGTTGCCAAAGGTTAGCTACCCCAATCGGTTCACCACCATTTCCCATACCAAAGAAAATCATCCCAAGCCCCATACCAATCATAGTCACAATAGCGACCACCTTGATTAATGAGAACCAGAACTCAAACTCACCAAATACTTTGACAGCGACAAAATTAATGCCTCCCATACAGACGATGGAAGCCAATGCCCAAATCCACTGAGGCACATCGGGAAACCACAAAGACATATACATACCAACAGCAGTCACCTCAGCCAACCCCACCACTACCCAATAGGTCCAATAGCCCCAACCAACGAGATACCCAGCTAATGGGCTCATATATTTACCCGCGTAATGAGCAAATGAGCCAGCGACTGGTTCATGAACAGCCATTTCGCCTAAGGCACGTAAAACAATAAATGCCACTAGGCCAGCCAATACATAACCCAAAATAATGGAAGGACCCGCTAGCTGAATAGCAGTTGCAGAGCCAAGAAATAGGCCAACACCAATAGTTGAACCTAGGGCCATTAAACGTATATGCCTTGGTTGAAGACTTCTTTTTAATTCATGGTTGTTATGAACCATTTTTTCTCCTCTAACTGTTTTAATCGGCAAAAAAACCAATCCAGCGAGAATAGGAGGCAGCGTTTGAAATGTATATGTCTAGAAAATATAGGAACTGATTAATTTGACAAAACTATCAGCGCCTATCAAATGCACCCTTTGTTCTACAAAGAGTTTTTAGAAGGTCATGAAATCTATCTTACAAAAAAATCAGGCTTTTCCTACAAGACAATCAGAAAAATATGACGTTGCTTTAAAGTCAGCGCAAAATCAAAAAGCAAGTGTTAATCAGGGATAAGCAAATCACCAGTTAATGGACAAACCCATCTTGGCGATTCTCGCGAGGTATCAATACAACCACCTTCGGCATAAACACCTTTAGGGTCACGATAACGCATCATGCGATTAATAATTTGAGCATACTGCATCGGATCGGCTAAAGATTTAGCCACCTCAAGCTCAACAATTGACTCATCCATATGAAGCTCGCCATCATCTCCTGTATACGCACCGTCTTTCCAGTGAAAGACTTCAACACATTTAGTTTCTAGCGTAAAAGGGCTATTTCGCTTCCAGAAATTAGTAAAAAGATTATGGCCCAAGTAAATAACCCAAGAACCCTCATAACCAGAGATATCAGAAGATCGGTCATCAGGATTGCGGAACCAAACACGATCACCAGGCACGTAATATTTCATGGGAAAAGGTTCATCAATCGAACCATATTCCTTTAAAAATACTTCATGAAACTCACCAGATCTAATAGCTCTTTTTTCTGAGCGCTTTTCCAATGCTTTTAATAATGTTGGATTACTTCTCTCTAGCTCTTGAGCAATCCCTAAAAGGATGACGTATTCAGTAGCTCGATAACAAGAGAAAGAATAGGCAGGATGCGTAGCATCTGGCTGGGTCGCCTTGGTGAGCGCTTTAATAATCGAAATATCTTCGTTTAATAAAAAACCAGCATCCTCATCGTAATGCCAACAATCCTCAGGCCTTTCAGCAGCATTAGTATCAAAATTCAGCTCTGCCAAATACCCCGCACGCACAATATGATGCCGAATACGTAACGCGGCAGCCAATTCTTCATAAGTTGGAAACACAAAAGGAATGCTCGCTAAAAGCATCGCAATCACAATTTCTTTATCTAAAGCGTCTTCATTTCGACGACTATCAATTCCCAAATGCTCGTTTAAGAGAGTGGTATCCCAATTGGGCGCCCATAAATCTTTATATTCATCCCTTAAGCGAAAAGCAACACAGGCGCCAGCTTGATCTAAAAACTCATCAATATTCACGCAATCATGAAGCTGATGTTTTTGAAGATGTTGAATTGTTTTTAATTTTTCGTTAGAGAGCGCTTCTAAAGAAGCTGCCCTTAACTCAATACCACGCGTCTCAAACTTCATTGAATGATTGTTTGTAGGAAGTGGCATTTTTTTCTTATAAAAATCTATCTAACAAACGTCTGCTATGTTTATCTAAGCTCTGAATATCTTGGATTAAATACTGTACGCCATGATTATCAGAAACCAGGAACATGGTTTTATTAATACGCCGAATATCATCTTCACCACGCAAAATAAACTGCGTGGCGCCTCGACTAGTTTCAACCTGCCACGTGCTGGGCGTAGCGAATGTAGAAACATCATTAATTTTTGTTAGAACGGGCATAAATTCCCTGGCCGCCAACTCTTCATTAATTAAAGCTTGATTTTCAGCACTTGTTTGATTCAGTTGATCCAGCCAAACTAACTCATGCCCCTCACGGTCGACTATAGCAATAGATTGATCTGGATCGCTAATAGGGAAAGCCCTGACCGGAACCACATCGGTGAAAGTTCCCTGATCACTTTCCAAAGACAAATGGCCGAACGCATTACGCGATAGCGTGAAACGCAGATGATCGAACTCAGCCATGACTCACTCCCAATTCATTCTCTTCAGTTGCTTCCATAGCTTGGCGAGCTTGCGTCTCATACATACGATGGTAAACACCCTGCACCGCCATCAACTGCTCATGGCTGCCCTCTTCAATTACCTGACCCTTATCTAAAACAATCAAACGATCCGCCTTACGTAAAGTAGATAGTCGATGGGCAATCGCAATAGTTGTACGACCCTGAACTAAATTATCGAGTGCCTTTTGAATCTCTTTTTCAGTCGTGCTATCAACTGAAGAGGTTGCCTCATCCAAAATTAAAATTTGGGGATTAATTAATAAGGCTCTTGCAATAGAAATGCGTTGGCGCTCACCGCCAGATAAAGATTGTCCGCGCTCACCAACCAATGAGTCATAACCATGTGGCAAACGCAAAATAAACTCATGTGCATGTGCAGCCCTGGCAGCGGCAATTACCTCGGCTCGAGTTGCATCAGGCTTTCCGTATGCAATATTGTCAGCAATCGTGCCAAAAAATAAAAATGGCTCTTGCAATACTAGGCCAATATGTTTGCGATACTCAGCAACAGGAATCGAACGAATATCAATGCCATCAATTTTGATTGTGCCTTCAGCGGTGTCATAAAAACGACAAATCAAATTGACCAAAGTACTCTTACCAGAGCCACTGTGCCCCACCAAGCCCACCATCTCACCCGGAGCAATCTTAAGATTAACGCCTTTCGTTACCGAACGATTGCCATAACGGAATCCCACATTCTGTAACTCAATACTACCCTTAACCTCACCCAATTTAACCGGATTTACTGGCTCAGGAACACTCGAGACATGATCCAAAATATCAAAAATTCGCTTTGCTCCAGTCGCTGCTTTTTGCGTAAATGAAACAATCCGACTCATTGAATCTAAACGTGTATAGAACCTGCTGATATAGGCTAAACAAGCCGTCAACATACCAACGGTAATGGCGTCGTGAGAAATCTGCCAAATACCAAATGCCCAAACAACTAAGAGACCAATTTCAGTTAACAAGGTAATCGTTGGAGAGAATAAAGCCCACACCTTATTAACCCGATCATTGACTGCCAAGTTATGTTGGTTAGCTACATTAAAACGATCAGACTCACGCTGCTCTTGAGCAAAAGCCTTCACCACACGAATACCTGGAATCGTGTCAGCCAAAACACTAGTCACCTCAGACCAAATGCGATCAATTTTTTCAAAGCCATAACGCAATTTGTCTCGCACCACATGAATCATCCATGCAATAAATGGCAATGGAATTAAAGTCACTAATGCCAACCATGGGTTAATCGAAACCAAAATGGCTGCCGTCATCAAGATCATCAACACATCCGTTGCAAAATCCAATAGATGCAAGGATAGAAAGACGCAAATGCGGTCTGATTCCGACCCAATACGAGCCATCAAATCACCCGTGCGTTTTCCACCAAAATATTCCAAAGATAACTTCAGCAGATGTTCGTAAGTTGTCGTTCTTAAGTCTGCCCCAATGCGCTCACTCACCAAGGCCAAGATGTAGGTTTTCGCCCAACCTAAAGACCAAGCCAAGAGTGCCGCTAACAACAAGCCCCCCAAATACAACCCAGCCAATGCGTAATCAATCGGTTTGCCACTTTGATATGGCAACAAGATCTCGTCCATCAAAGGCATCGTTAAATACGGAGGCACCAAGGTTGCCGCAGTTGAAGCAAGCGTCAACAAGAACCCTGCAAGCAATTGCCCTTTATAAGGTTTTGCAAAACGCCATAAACGAAACAAGGTCCACGTTGATGGTGGTGTCATATTTTCAGAAGTACATGCTGGGCAATCGTCTTGATCGGGAGGTAAAGGAACCCAGCAAGTTGGGCATAAAGGCTGTCCCACCAACTCATCAGACGCAGGGTCAATCTTTCCTAAAAATTTACCCAACTCCAATTTGTATTGCTGCATTAAACGATTAGCAGCAGGGTTTTGCGCTAAGGTGAATCGCCATAGAGCTAAACGCCCAGACTCATGACACAACTCAAGACTAGCAACGCCTGCATGGTCATGCAGATTTAAACGCAGATTAGCGCTATAGGGCCAGAACTCCCAAGCCTCTCGACTTTCCAATGTCGTCAAGGATTGGCCTGTTTTAGAGGCAAGAAGACCGTGGGTTGTTAAACAAAGCAGGCTATTGGAATAGCGTAATTGGGTATTTAAATCCAACTCCAAAAAGGCTAATACTTGCTCATCCGCTAACAAAACTCGTGGCAACAAAAAACGCCAGTGCTCTGGCATACGACTAACTTGGCTAGAATCTGTAAAGGTCAAGGGAAACGGTACTTTTAATTTTTATTAAGGCTTTAATTATCTCAAATTTAAGAATCAAAATATTTGCATTTTTTGTCAACAAAAACAGTGCCTAAGCGTTGAAAGACAACGTACAATGAAGCACTTTTGGCAATTTAGCCCTACATGACTAAAAAAACTATAGAAATCATAGACATAAAGGTTCTCCGCGGACCTAGCATGTGGACTTATCGCCCCGTACTCGAAGCTTGGGTCGATATTGGTGATTTAGAAGACTGCCCATCCAACACAATCCCTGGTTTTACTGAGCGCCTTTGCGCTTGGCTCCCGACTCTTATCGAACATCGTTGCAGTTATGGTGAACGCGGTGGATTTATTAAACGCCTCGAAGAAGGTACATGGCCAGCACATATTCTTGAACATGTCACATTAGAGCTACAAAATTTAGCTGGTATGCCTGGCGGTTTTGGTAAAGCTAGAGAAACAAATAAGCGTGGCGTTTACAAAGTAGTGGTACGTGCTTGGCATGAAAAAATTACTAAAACGGCGCTCTACCATGCACGCGATTTAGTCATGGCTGCAATTGAAGATCGCCCATTTGATGTGCCAGCCGCCATTAAAGAAATTGAAGATTTAGTTGATAGCCTATATCTAGGCCCTAGCACTGGCTGCATCGTGGATGCCGCACGCGAAAGACGCATTCCTTCAAATCGTTTATCTGAAGGTAACTTGGTTCAACTAGGTTACGGTAACAAACAAAGACGCATTTGGACTGCAGAAACTGATTCAACGAGTGCGATTGGCGAAGGCATTTCAAGAGACAAAGATTTAACCAAAACACTCCTAGCCGCTTGCGGCGTTCCTGTTCCAGAAGGTCGCATGGTTGATAGCGCTAGCGATGCCTGGGAAGCAGCCCAAGATATTGGTGTGCCTGTGGTGGTCAAGCCCTACGACGGCAATCACGCGCGCGGCGTATTTACTAACCTTTCAACTCAAGTTGAAATTGAAAAAGCATATGCGGACGCTCTCAAAGAAGGTAGCGGCGTCATGGTTGAAAGATATATCCCAGGCAATGAGCACCGTCTTCTAGTGGTAGGTAAAAAAGTAGTAGCTGCGGCCAAAGGCGAGTCAGCTTGGGTTAAAGGGGATGGTAAACGTTCTATTCGTGATTTGATTAATGAAGAAATCAACACGGATCCAAGACGTGGTGATGCGGAGATTTTGCCTTTAAGCCCTGTTCTTTTTGACACCATGTTAGAACTTGAATTGTCACGTCAAAATCTAACGATTGATGCAATACCAACGATTGGTCAAGAAGTCTTGGTGCAACGATCAGGCAATATGGCTTTTGAGGTAACGCATTTGATGCATCCTGATGTCGCTGAACAAGTCGCATTGGCTGCTCGCGTAGTAGGCTTAGATATCGCTGGCGTCGACCTAGTTGCTCAAGATATCTCTCGGCCACTGGAAGAACAAGGGGCTGCGATTGTTGAAGTGAATGCTGGGCCAGGACTCATCATGCATCTCAAACCAGCCGTTGGTGAGCCACAGCCGGTGGGTGCAGCCATCGTTGAGCACCTCTTCCCTGATGGCGCAAACGGACGTATTCCAATTGTTGGTGTAACGGGTTCTCGCGGCAAAACGATGGTGGCGCAAATGGTGACTCATTTAATGCAACTGACTGGGCTTAAAGTAGGCCTTGCCTGCAGCAAGGGGGCCTTCTTTAATCAACGCCTACAGACAACCGGTAACTGTGCCAACTGGACAAGTGCGAATCGCATTCTTCTCAACCGCCAAGTTGAAGCTGCTGTCTTTGAAAATGACAGCCGCACCATTCTGAATGAAGGTCTAGCTTACGATCGATGTACTGTTGGCATTGTGACAAGCCTAGATCCGAATGACACAGTCCCTGAATGTGCCATTGTTGAACCGGAGCACATCTATAACGTGATGCGTACGCAAGTCGACCTTGTATTACCTTCAGGAGCAGCCATTCTTAACGCTGATGATGAAGCTGTGGCAAAAATGGCAGAACTATCAGATGGTGAAGTTATCTTTATCAGCAAGTATGGTCAAAATGAAACCACCCAAAAACATTTGCAACAAGGTGGTAAGGCTATCTTTACCGAAAATGAAAAAATTGTTTTAGCGCACGGTCCGGATAAAACAGTTTTAACAAACATATCGAGCATCCCTGTTTTGCAATCTAGCAGTAAGGCTCATGCATTAGAAAACGTATTAGCTGCCGTTGGTGCCGCTTGGGCATTAAATATTCCTAAAGACATCATCGTAGCTGGCTTGCAAACTTACAACTAAACATACTCATGGAACTAACTCGTATCCGCGCACTAAGAGGCCCTAATTTATGGGGGCGACATACTGCTCTAGAAGCATTAGTGAAGTGCGAAGAAAACGAAAAAGTTATTACCAATATTTCCGGCTTTGAAACTCGTTTACGCGCTCGCTTCCCTGAATTAAGCCCTTTGCGCTCCCATAGTCAAAATGAGGTGATCTCATTAGCGCATGCTTTAGAAGTTTGCTCACGTGATTTACAAGCTCAGGCAGGCTGCCCAGTAACATTTAGTCGCACCATGTCAACACCGGATGATGGTGTTTATATCGTTGTTGTTGAATATAGCGAAGAAAAAGTCGGGCGCTTAGCGCTAGACCTAGCCATGAAACTGTGTCGATCTGCCTTAATCGATAATGGCTCACACCTAGAAGAGTACATCGCACAACTCAGAGAACTTGATGAAGACATTCGCTTAGGCCCAAGCACTGGATCGATTGTTGATGCGGCTATTGCGAGAGGCATTCCCTATCGACGCCTCACAGAAGGTAGCATGGTTCAGCTAGGCTGGGGAAGCAAACAGAAACGTATTCAAGCAGCAGAAACCAGCTCAACTAGCGCCATTGCTGAATCCATTGCGCAGGATAAAGAACTAACTAAAAATTTATTGCATGCCGCAGGCGTACCAGTACCTATTGGGAAAATTGTGACTACTGTTGAAGAGGCCTGGGATGCTTATTTAGAAATTAATGCGCCTGTTGCAATCAAACCAAGAGATGGCAATCAAGGTAAAGGTGTTGCCGTTAATATTAGCACTCGAGAACAAATCGAAGTTGCTTTTAACGCTGCATCAAGAATATCTTCTGAAGTCATTATCGAGCGCTATTTGCCTGGCCACGACCATCGCTTACTTGTGATTGGTAATCAATTAGTGGCAGCTGCCAGACGCGAACCTCCTTACGTCATTGGAGATAACAAGCATACTGTTCGTCAATTAGTCGACACGGTCAACAAGGATCCTTTACGTGGTGATGGCCATGCAACCTCTCTGAGCAAAATCAGAATTGATGACATCGCCATCTCAACACTCAAAAATCAGAATCTAACACCTGAATGCGTCCCTCCTAAAGGACTGCGTGTCACCTTAAGAAACAATGCCAACCTAAGTACTGGTGGCACAGCCACGGATGTGACTGATGACGTACATCCAGATTTAGCTGCTTCAGCGATTGCAGCAGCCCAAATGGTAGGGTTAGATATTTGTGGCGTAGATGTGGTGTGTGACAACGTTTATCGCCCTCTTGAAGATCAAGGTGGCGGCATTGTTGAAGTGAATGCAGCCCCTGGTTTAAGAATGCACCTTCACCCTTCTTACGGTAAAGGCCGCCCTGTTGGCGAAGCCATCATTTCTACGATGTTTGGTAAAAATGATGATGGCCGTATCCCTGTCGTCGCTGTTTCTGGCACCAATGGCAAAACCACCACGGTCAAATTAATTGCTCATTTATTTGAGGAACAAGGTTTGCGCGTTGGCCTCACCGGTACAGATGGCGTTTATGTCAATGGAAGGCGCATTGATACAGGCGACTGTAGTGGCCCTAAGAGTGCCCGCAATGTACTCATGCACCCTGATGTGGATGCCGCCATTTTAGAAACAGCGCGCGGGGGCATCTTAAGAGAAGGTTTAGGATTTGATCGTTGCCAAGTAGCCGTTGTTACCAATATCGGTGAAGGCGACCACCTAGGCATGAACTACATCAATACAGCCTCTGAGTTAGCGGCAGTTAAACGTGTGATTGTTCAAAACGTTGCCCCCAATGGAACAGCTGTATTAAATGCTGCCGACCCCATTGTGGCAAAAATGGCGAAAGCTTGCCCAGGGTCAGTTACTTATTTTGCAAAAGATGCCAATCATCCAGTCATGGCTAAACACCGAGCACAAGGTTTACGTGTTGTGTTTGTGCAAAACAATACGATTGTTGCAACCGAGGGTAAAAAAGAATTTCATATTGAATTAGGTCAGGTGCCCATTACAGCTAATGGCACGATTGGCTTCCAGGTTGAAAATGTTCTAGCAGTTGTGGGTGCCGCGTGGGCTTTAAATATTCCTTGGGAAACCATTGCCCAAGGTCTCAGCTCTTTTGTTAGCGATGCTAAAACAGTGCCTGGTAGATTTAACATGTTTAACCATAAAGGCGCCACCATTATTGCCGACTATGGCCATAACCCAGATGCCATTCAAGCCCTATCTGACACCATCATGAATATGCCTGCGAAAAAACGTATGGTTGTGATTAGTGGTGCAGGCGATAGAAGAGATGAAGATTTGCGTCGCCAAACAGAGATTCTCGGTCAATCATTTGATCATGTCATTTTGTATGAAGATCAATGCCAACGAGGTAGAGCTGACGGTGAAGTTATTGCCATCATGCGTGACGGTTTAAGCTCTTCTAAACAAGTGAAGAAAGTGGAAGAGTTTTACGGTGAGTTCTTGGCAATTGATAAAGCACTAGAACAAATTGGGCCAGAAGATATTTGCCTCATCTTAGTGGATCAGGTTGATGAAGCGCTCGAACACATCGCTCAGAACGTTAAACCAGCTTAATTAACAGAATTTCTTATTTAAGCTGGTTTTAAACTTTTTAAATAATTCTTTTTGATTATTTTTAAAGCCTCAGCTGCAGCTACAAAGCCAAAGGTTGCAGTCACTGTCACAGCAGAACCATATCCCGAACAGGCCAACCCCCCGCTCGATACCCCTTGCCTCGGTTCGTCAGAATAAATAGCCGTTATCTGAAATTTCTTCTTAGGGTCAGAAGTGAAACCATGCTCTTTACGCAAGTTATAACGAATTTTTGACAACAAAGGGTCTTGCGTGGTTTTGGTCAAATCTTCCGCGCTGATACGACTAGGATCTAACTTGCCACCAGCTCCACCGCAAATAATTAAAGGGATATCTTTTCGGCAATAAGCAGCTAGAGCTGTTTTCATTTTCACATCATCAGTAGCATCTAATACGACAAAGTTATGAAATTGGACTGCCCTAGATTTTTTAGCGCCCTGACCTAAATGCTCACTCATATTTTCTGGCGTTAAAAAATCATCAATCACATTGATTTTTAATTGAGGATTGATGAGCAAAAGACGCTCTGTCATCGCTTGAACCTTAGATTTGCCAAACTCACCCTCAACGGCATGCAATTGGCGATTCACATTACTTTCCGCAATATGGTCAAAATCAACTAAAGTTAACTCACCTACAGCACTTCTAGCTAAAGCCTCAGCAGCCCAAGAGCCAACACCCCCCAAGCCCGCCACAAGTACATGAGCCTGCTCAAAGGCAGCAAGCCCTTCCTCGCCATACAAGCGAGCTACCCCACCAAAACGTCTACTTTGATTGATTTCCATAAGCGCAATATACTCAACAATATGACTAAGTTAGCAGATTTAAGAAAATCTTATATAAAAGGCAGTCTCTCCGAAGAGGATGTGCAAAAAAATCCTATCGATCAGTTCAATATCTGGTTCGATCAGGCGCGTCATGCTGAATTACCTGAACCCAACGCCATGACCGTGGCATCCGTGGATGAGAATGGAAAACCAAGTGCTCGCGTGGTGCTGATTAAAGAAGTTAATCATAAAGGTTTTGTGTTTTTTACCAATTATGAAAGTCGTAAAGGCAAAGCTCTCACTCACAACCCACAAGCTGCACTCCTGTTCTTTTGGCCTGAGTTAGAACGTCAGATCCGAATTGAAGGCAGCGTGGAAAAACTATCAGATGAAGAGAGTGATGAGTATTTTCACTCAAGGCCATTAGACTCGCGCATTGGCGCCTGGGCATCACCGCAAAGCCAAGTCATTTCAGGAAGATCTGTTCTAGTCGCTAAAGCTGCTGAATACGCACTTAAATTCGCCTTAAATCCCCCACGTCCACCACACTGGGGCGGCTTTAGAGTTAAACCTCAAGCATTAGAATTTTGGCAAGGCAGACCATCTCGTCTACATGATCGTATCCGCTATACCCAACAGGCTTACGGCATTTGGAAAATAGAACGTTTAGCGCCTTGATGGCCTAAAGCAATAAATTTGAAAACTGCTGTCTAAATTTACTCACTTTAGGACCCACCACAAAAGCGCAATACCCCTGCTCAGGGTGGTGCAAGAAATAATTCTGGTGATAATCCTCAGCCTTGTAGTAAACAGGTAAATCAGCAATTTCCGTTAATATCGGCGCATCAAATACTTGCTCTTTTTGCAATCTAGCAATCACCTGATAAGCAGTCTCTCGTTGCGTCTCATCGTGACAGTAAATAACAGAACGATATTGCGTACCAACATCATTGCCTTGGCGGTTTAAAGTTGTTGGGTCATGAATAGCAAAAAATATTTCTAGCAATTTTTCATAACTAATTTGAGCTGAGTCATAAGTGATCTGCACAACCTCAGCATGACCTGTTTGACCTGAACAAACAGATTCATAGTCAGGGTTTAATGTATCGCCGCCCGCATAACCAGACTCAACATGCAATACACCTTTCACTAGCTGATAAACCGCTTCTAAACACCAAAAACAACCGCACCCAAGGGTGGCTATTTTGGTTTCTAAGTTTGATGCTGTATGTGTCATGATATTTACTGTATTAATTGTTATCTTGACTATAAACCACCCTGTTATATCCACTAGTAACTATAAAATATTGTTTAACAATCTGCAGCGAACAAAACTGAGACAATATACCCATGAGCGCACTTTATTTACATCTAGAAGACCTAAAAAAAGCCTATCAACATGATGCATATCCTAGCCTTGCCGTTCGCAAAGAGCGCATTGAACGCATCATAAAAATGATAAATAAATATGAGGACAACCTTTGCAAGGTTGTTCTGGCTGACTTTGGTCATCGTCATCCAGTTGAAACTCGTCTAGCTGAATTAAATGCCATCAAACAAGCAGCCCGATATGCCATCAAACACTTAGATAAGTGGATGCAAGCCCATAGTATTGAGGTTCCCACACATCTGAAACCTTCTAAAGCATCTATTCAAGCACAACCCAAAGGGGTTGTTGGCATCATGAGCCCTTGGAACTACCCACTCCAACTAGCTCTATTACCGGCCATTTCAGCTCTTGCCGCTGGCAACCGTGTTTGGCTAAAGCCATCAGAAAGAGCCCCTCGCACAGCCGGCTATTTAGCTACCATGATTGCTGAGTATTTTCACCCGCTTGAGTTTTCAGTCACAACCGGTGATATCAACGTCGCAAAAGAATTTTCTTCTCTCGCATTTGATCATTTATTTTTCACAGGATCTACAGCCGCAGGCAAGCAAGTGATGCGTGCAGCGGCCGACAGCCTAACTCCCGTAACGCTAGAATTAGGCGGCAAGTCTCCAGCAATCATTCACAGCGATGCTCATTTAGAAGATGCAGCCAAACGTATTATGTACGGCAAGCTTTTCAATAATGGTCAAACTTGCGTCGCACCCGACTATGTTTTAACTAAAAAAGAATTAATTCCCCAACTAGTAACAGCCTGCCAACAAGCAGCAAAGAGTATGTTTAGCCAACCCGGCGATTTAACTCACCCAATCGATCAAGCTCAATTAAATCGTTGGCAATACTTGACTCAAGAAGCTGTTGGCAAAGGCGCACACGTCACCGAACTACTTGAACCACACCCCGAAAGACCATTCACGCCCATCATACTTACTGGTGCACCAGCAGATAGTCTAATCATGAAAGAAGAAATATTTGGTCCAATTCTTCCTATCATTGGCGTCAACTCCCAAGAAGAAGTGATTGAATATATCCAAAATCAAGATCGGCCATTAGCCATGTATTGGTTTGGTAAAGACAAGAAAGTACTCAGCGACCTATTACTCAAAACACATGCTGGCGGGGTAACCATCAACGACACCCTATTGCATGTGGCATTAGAAGAATTACCTTTTGGGGGTGTTGGCGCAAGCGGTATGGGTAGCTACCATGGTCAATTTGGCTTTAATACATTTAGCCATCAAAAACCTGTGCTAGAAACCAAAGGCTTCCTAGGAATCCGTAAATGGATGGGCACAAGCTTAGCGCACCCACCCTATGGAAAAACTATCGAAAAATTGATTCGCCGACTAGGTACAAAATAATTAGCTTGCTGAGTAAATCTTAGCGGCCAACTTATACTGCTCAGCAGCTTGCTCAGGCTCATCAAGAGCCTCATGCAGCCCAGCCAAGCACATATGAGCATCAGCTCTCATTACTGGCTTAGCTTTCACGTCATGAAGCAAGCCTTGCAAACTCGACTTAGCTTTACCCCATAAGTTCTGAGAGATACAAATACGCGCGAGCGCTAACGAAAGCGCTAACTCACCCGGATACTTCATCATCCAAGCTTCAATTTTTTGAATTTGCGCCAAAGCATTTTGACCAGGAATAACACAATCAGGATAAATATCAATCAGAGATTGATCCCACTCTTGATCTAAAGATTCTTCAATAAGCTCTTTCGCTAAATCTTGTTTGCCAGCAGCGAATAAACCATTCGCCATGACCAAAACAACTCTAGAAACTTTACGATCTTCTTTAGGTAGGCTTTTCCAAATGCGCAGCAAAGCCTCATGATCCGTTGCCTTTTGCTGCACAAGCTTAGCAACTGCCTCTTGCACATTTTTCTGCACCAATACCGGATGCAAGGCTTCGCGTTTAGCTAACGTATGCGTTAGGCGTAACACTTCTTCCCAACGCTTTAAATGTTGATTAGCTCGCAAAGCGATTCTCTGCACAAATAATTGACGAGCCCCACCTTTTTGCAACTGCTCAATCGTAGCTAGCGCACCATCGGCATCGCTTGAATCCATTTGCATATCAGCCATCGCCACTAAACGGGCTTGCTGTTTTTCATTAGACGTTATTTTTGACAGCCACTGATCACGTAAATCAAATTTATTTAAACGATGAGCAGCTCGAGCTGCTAATAAAGCCGCTGTCTCAGCCATTGCCGTATTAGCGCTAGCAGCCTCAGCAGCTTTTAATGCTTTAGAAAAACGGCCAGCAAAAATATCCTCGATGGCCTCGGATAAATACGCCACAGATCTTGCCTCACGACGTTTACGTCGATATGCAGCAGCTTGTTTAGGTAAATTCAAAATAGCCGCTAATGTTTTCCAAGTAAATAATGTAGAAAAGAAAACAACAACTACAACAGCGATAAAAATATTTAAGCTCGTATCCAACCGATAGGGCGGAAAATAAATCGTGATGTGCCCCGCATTACTAGTTGCAAATAAAGCTAATACAACTGCTACGGCAAATAAAAAGGCGATCCAAAGGGCTCCTCGCATACTTATTTACCTTTCTGACTCTGCTGATTAGCCATATCAGCCTTTAAATCAGCCAATGCTTTTTGCATTGCCACTACTGCTGGGGCTTGAGCTTGATAGTGTTTAGAGAGCAACTGTTCCGCCTGAACCAAATCTTCTTTACATACATTAGGCATGCGCGATAGCCAAGCCATCCTCGCACTCACCAAATGAAGGCGCAATTGTTGACGAACCAAATCTTGGGCAGCAGGCGTTAACGCAACGTCTTTCACATCACCCACTACTTGAATACGGACTAAACGATCACCCATACCTTGAATCTCTTTCAAAACCTTCTGACTCAAACTGGTCGCTGGGGTAGTAGACACTGACGCTTGCGAAGCAGGCGTTGGCAAGGCATTCATGGGCAATGGAGGTAAACGATTAATTAGTTCAGCTATCTTTCCGGCAGTTGGCGCCAAAGCGCGCTCGGCCTCTAAAGAACCTTTTAACACCTGATCTAACTCGGATTCATGAGCAGTTATCACGGCTAATTGAGCCTCTAGTTCAGCGACACGTGCATCCAACTTAGCAGGCCGATGATACAAACGGAAACCTCCCTCAATCCCCAACCATAAGATACAAACAGCTAAAGCAATCCATAGAGCCTTCCATAAACCCTGCGTTAAGGCATCCGATTTAACGGTTTTAGGCTTGTTATTCTGTTGATTGTTGTTTTCCATCTTAATCACTGCCTCTTTATTTACTTAATTAGCTAAGCTATTAAACCAATTTTGACTTGCAAAAACCAGATTATCGTCTCCCGGGGAGCACAGCTCCACTTTTTTAAAACCCTCATTTTTTGCAGACTCTACAATTCTAGGGTGAGAGCAAATTATCTTAGCAAGAGTTAACCAATCGCTACCCCAATCCTTCTGCTCTTTTAAATAATGTGCGAAATGGTGAACCGCCTCAGATGAAGTAAGTAAACAGGCCGACTGCCCCGGACTAGCTTTCTCCAAACTTTGCCAAGCAGCCGCCTCTTTAGATAAAGGAACACGCCGGTAAGTCTCAAATTGAGTAATTTGTGCACCATGGGATAAGAACTGCTCTGAGAGCCACTCACGCCCACCCGCCCCCCTTAAAAAAAGTATTTTCTTGCCACGCCAATCACTTTCAACTTGATTTAATTCACGCCATAAACCTTCAGAATCCCAATTCGCCGGGTTTTTTGGGAAATACACGTGATAACCATTAGCTATAGTGATCTCACGACGATCTAAGGCTTCAGCGCTACCCCCGCCAACAACCGCGATGGCAACCGATTTAGGCCATGCTGTTTGTAACAGGCGCATGCCACATTCGATAGCATTTGGGCTAACAAAAATCGCCAAATCTGTTTGTTCAACTAATTTCTTCAGCTTTTGGCTATCTTCTAACTTTTCGTTAGGGACAATTGATAAAAGAGGTAAATGGATTAAATGTAAGTCAGGAACGCGCTGACCTAGTAGCTCCGCTAAACGCATTGACTGCCCAACAGGGCGCGTTAATACCAGATTAGCCACAATTAACCCATCCTTTATCTTGGAGGTAATAAAGCGATCGCACCCTGAGCAATCAAATCATCAGCCACCGATAAACCCATGGCATCCGCTGCTTGAGTGGTAGCTAAAGATAACTTCTTCTCGGCACGGCATACCTGAGTCCCATCCGTACTTGCCACGAATGCTCTTAAATACAAATCACTTGCCCCTTCCCAAACCGCATAAGCGGCCAAAGGAACATCGCAAGATCCGCCCAAAGCCCTTGAAACAGCGCGCTCAGCACTCACAGCCAATTGTGATGGCACATGATTTAAGGGAGCTAGCCAAGCATGCATATCGGCACGCCCAGCACGAATTTCAATACCTAAAGCCCCTTGACCAGCGGCAGGAAGGCTGTCATCGACTGCCAATAAGCTACGAATCCTAGAGGCCAGCCCCAATCGTTTAAGACCTGCAGCGGCCAAAATAATGGCTGCATACTCACCTTTATCCAATTTACCCAAACGAGTATCCAAGTTGCCTCTTAATGGACGAATCTCCAAATGTGGGTATCTAGCCCTTAAAGAGGCCTCTCTGCGCAAACTAGCAGTCCCAACGACACTACCCGCCGGTAAATCAGCCAAAGTGGCGTAATCATTCGATACAAAGGCATCCCGAGCGTCTTCACGCTCCATAATGCACGCCAAATCAAAGCCCTCTGGCAATTGCATAGGAACATCTTTTAAAGAGTGAACGGCTAAATCGGCCTCCCCCTTCTCTAAAGCCACCTCTAATTCTTTAACAAACAAACCTTTCCCACCCACTTTAGAGAGGGTTCTATCCAAAATTTGATCCCCACGGGTGGTCATGCCCAAAATGCTGACATCACAGTCTGGATAGAGTTTTTTCAAGCAATCACGGACATATTCAGCCTGCCACATGGCCAAACGGCTCTCACGGGAGGCAATAACTAGTTTTTTAGGATAAGAAATTTGCGTCATAACCATAAGCATAAGGCCTTTGAGGCAATATACTTACATTTATGGCAGATTTAGACAAAAACAAAAACTCTTTAGACAACAAAGACCAAGCTTGGTCGGCTCGTTTTGCCGAGCCTGTGGCGGAACTCGTGCAACGATATACCGCTTCCGTTGATTTTGATAAACGCATGGCCTTGGTTGATATTCAAGGTTCATTGGCACATGCCGACATGTTGGCTGCGCAAAAAATTATCAGTGCGCAAGATTTAGCGGACATTCAAAAAGGCATGGCGCAGATACGCTCAGAAATCGAAGCGGGCACATTCGCATGGGAGCTTGCTTTAGAAGATGTTCATCTCAACATTGAAGCTCGCCTAACAAAATTAGTCGGCGACGCGGGCAAGCGTTTACACACAGGTCGTTCACGTAACGATCAAGTGGCAACAGATATTCGTTTATGGCTACGTGGCGCGATTGATGAAATTCAACAAGAGTTGAAATCATTCCAAACAGGCCTAATAGGTTTGGCTGAAAAACACGCCAACACCATCATGCCAGGCTTCACGCACTTACAAGTTGCGCAACCCATCACCTTTGGCCACCACATGATGGCCTACGCGGAAATGTTTGCACGTGATGCAGAACGTTTAGCAGACTGCCGTAAGCGTGTAAATCGCCTACCTTTAGGATCAGCGGCGTTGGCTGGAACAAGCTACCCCATTGATCGCGAACGCGTCGCAAAAACATTAGGCTTTGAAGCTGTCTGCCAAAACTCTTTAGATGCGGTATCAGATAGAGACTTTGCCATTGAATTCTGCGCGACAGCTTCTTTAGTCATGACGCATATCTCACGTTTATCAGAAGAGCTCATTCTTTGGATGAGCCCACGCGTTGGCTTCATTGATTTACCAGATCGTTTCTGTACAGGTAGCTCCATCATGCCGCAGAAAAAGAATCCTGATGTACCTGAATTAGCTCGCGGTAAAACAGGTCGCGTTAATGGCAACCTAATTTCTTTATTAACTTTAATGAAGGGCCAACCCTTGGCCTACAACAAAGATAACCAAGAAGATAAAGAGCCTTTATTTGATTCCGCAGACACATTACGCGACACGTTACGCATCTTCGCCGACATGGTGCCGCATATTCAGGTAAAAGCAGAGACCATGAGAGCAGCCGCTCTCCAAGGTTTTGCAACGGCCACAGATCTAGCTGACTACCTTGTGAAAAAAGGTTTGCCATTCCGTGATGCGCACGAGGCTGTGGCACATGCAGTTAAAGCTTGCTCAAATAAAGGGTGCGATTTATCGGACTTATCACTCGCCGATCTACGCGCAGCTTGTGACTTAGGCGATAAATCCAATTTAATTGGCGAAGACGCCTTTGAAGTTCTCACCTTAGAAGGCTCAGTTAACAGTCGCAACCACACAGGCGGCACTGCCCCTGAACAAGTAAAAAAGGCTATCGCTATTTACCGTAAGAACTTAGGTTAATTTATTTATTTATTTATTTATTTATTTATTTATTTATTTATTTATTTATTTATTTATTTATTTAAAAATTTTATTAATCCAGAAATAAAAAAGGCTCCTAGGAGCCTTTTTTATTTTTTGGAAATACCGGTTTTAACTTTTCACGCAGTCAACATAATATTCCCTACGACCATTCACTTCACCCTTCACCAAGCCATGAACATCTGTTTCAAAACCAGGGAACTGTTCATTAAAATCGCGAGTAAAGCGCAAGTAATCAACAATGCGTTTATTGAAACGCTCACCAGGAATTAACAATGGAATGCCTGGAGGATAAGGCGTTACCAACATCGCTGTCACACGCCCCTCCAACTCGTCAATTTGCACGCGCTCGATATCGCGATGAGCCATTTTCGCCCAAGCATCTGAAGGCTTCATTGCTGGCACCATATCTGATAAATACATCTCAGTTGTCATGCGAGCCACATCGTATTTTTTATAAACCTGGTGGATTTGTTGACATAAATCTCTTAAGCCAATGCGCTCATAGCGTGGATGCTTTACGACGAACTCAGGCAATACGCGCCACAAAGGTTGATTCTTATCGTAGTCATCTTTAAATTGTTGCAAAGTCGTCAATAAGGTATTCCAACGACCCTTAGTAATACCGATGGTGAACATAATGAAGAAAGAATACAAGCCAGTCTTCTCAATAATCACACCATGTTCTGCTAAATATTTAGCAACAATACTTGCTGGGATACCTGTTTCAGCAAAACTGCCATCCACCTCTAAACCAGGATTAATAACCGTTGCCTTGATAGGATCCAGCATATTGAATCCATCAGATAGTTGACCAAAATCATGCCAACGCTCTCCCGCCTTTAATACCCAGTCTTCACGCTCCCCAATGCCTTCATCAGCCAAATAGTCGGGGCCCCAAACCTTAAACCACCAATCAGCGCCCCACTCTTCATCCACCTTACGCATCGCACGACGGAAGTCCAAGGATTCAGCAATCGACTCTTGCACCAAAGCGGTTCCACCTGGCGGCTCCATCATGGCAGCGGCCACATCACAAGAAGCAATAATGGCATATTGCGGGCTTGTCGATGTATGCATCAAATATGATTCGTTAAAGCAATCGTTATCTAAGCGATTAGTTTCGGAGTCTTGAACCAAGATTTGAGAAGCCTGGGACAATCCAGCCAATAATTTATGTGTAGATTGGGTTGAGAACACCATACTCTCTTTTGAGCGTGGGCGATCTTTACCAATCGCATGCATATTTTTATAGAAATCATGGAAAGTCGCATGTGGCAACCATGCCTCGTCAAAGTGCAAAGTATCTACTTTGCCATCCAACATTTCCTTAATCATCTCAACGTTATATAGAACGCCGTCATAGGTACTTTGCGTAATAGTTAAAACGCGAGGTTTAGCATTTTTATCTGTAATGAATGGGTTGTTTTCAATTTTCTTCTGAATCGCAGCCCAATCAAACTCTTCTTTAGGAATCGGGCCAATAATGCCGTAGTGATTACGAGTTGGCATCAAGAACACAGGAATCGCGCCTGTCATCATGATGGCGTGCAAAATAGATTTGTGGCAGTTGCGGTCAACTAAAACGATATCGCCTGGCGCAACAGTTGAATGCCAAACAATTTTGTTAGATGTCGAAGTGCCATTCGTTACGAAAAATAAATGGTCCGCATTAAAAATACGCGCAGCATTGCGCTCACTAGCGGCAACCGGGCCAGTGTGGTCTAACAACTGACCCAACTCATCCACCGCATTACACACGTCCGCACGCAACATATTCTCACCAAAGAATTGATGGAACATTTGACCAACAGGGCTCTTTAAGAAAGCAACACCACCTGAGTGACCTGGGCAATGCCAAGAATAAGAACCATCTGAAGCGTAATGAGTTAACGCCTTGAAAAATGGTGGCGGCAATGAATCAAGATATACCTTAGCTTCGCGAATGATATGGCGAGCGACAAACTCTGCCGTATCTTCATTCATATGAATAAAGCCATGCAATTCGCGCAAGACATCATTAGGAATATGACGAGAAGTTCTAGTTTCACCGTATAAGAAGATAGGAATCTCTTCATTACGTTTACGAACTTCAACCACAAAAGCTCGTAATCCTTCTAATGCAGTATCAATCTCCGCACTAGAACCAGATCCAAACTCTTCATCATCAATCGATAGAATAAAACATGAGGCACGGGCAGCCTGTTGGGCAAAAGAAGTTAAATCACCATAACTGGTTAAACCTAATACTTCCATACCCTCGTTTTCAATCGCCTCCGCAAGCGCACGTGCGCCTGAACCTGAGATATTCTCAGTGCGGAAATCCTCGTCAATAATGACTACCGGAAAACGAAATTTCATAGCGACCCCCACCTAACTAATAGACCCCAATTAAGGGGCAATTTCTTAAAAACGAGACTATAGCGATAAAACGCTTCTTTGGCTTGAATTATTGAGCTATTTTTGATGTATTTTTAATCCCAATAGCCCTAGTTGGCCCAATTTAGCCAACAAAGTAATCTTAACGAGTAAATATGTCAAAAATGGGGCAAATAAGCCCCCAGAAGAGTTGTCTTAGGTTTTTGGCAGAGTAACGCCAACCTGACCTTGATATTTGCCGCCACGATCTTTATAAGAGGTCTCACAAATCTCATCGCTCTCAAAGAAAAGAACTTGTGCGCAACCCTCACCCGCATAAATTTTTGCCGGCAATGGCGTGGTATTAGAAAACTCCAAAGTCACATATCCTTCCCACTCTGGCTCAAATGGCGTGACGTTCACAATAATGCCGCAACGGGCATAGGTGCTTTTACCCAAGCATACCGTCAAAACGCTGCGTGGAATTTTGAAATATTCAACCGTACGTGCCAATGCAAATGAATTGGGAGGAATAATGCACACATCACCTTTGAAATCGACGAAAGATTTATCGTCAAAATTCTTAGGGTCAACGATAGTGCTATTGATATTAGTAAAAATCTTAAATTCGTCCGCGCAACGAATGTCATAGCCATAGCTCGAAGTGCCATAACTTACTATTTTTTGCCCTTCTGGCGACTGGCGCACTTGGCCAGGTTCAAATGGCGAAATCATGTCGTGCTCAGCACACATGCGGCGGATCCAACGGTCAGATTTAATAGTCATGGCGTTATTTTGACATATATGAAAACAAAACCCAGGTTTTTAGGCACCCTCTCAAACATTCAGTTTCTGAGCCTGAGATTGCAGCGCCTCAAAATCTTCAGGCGTATTAGCATTCGCAAAACAAAGCGCATCCTCAATTAATACACTGGAATGATCAATAGACTGGTACCAACCCAAAACCTTACGCTTTCCTGCCGCCAAATAAGCTCTTAAATTAGAGAGCGTTGAGGTTCTAATTAAGGCAAACATGGGCTCAGCTGCGATATGCCCAGCATCATCTCTACCCTGTGCATAAACGATATTCGCGCTAGTACGCTCCATTTCCATGTAGAGCTTGGTTAACAAGTCTGAACTAATGAAAGGTGCATCACATGGCACAACCACTAAGTAAGGCGTTGGGCAAACAGATAAAACTGCTTCAATTCCAGCTAAGGGCCCCTGAAAATCTTCCAAACGATCTTTAACAACGGGTGAGCCAAATTTTTTATAGTCTTCAATATGGCGATTAGCGCTCACAATAATAAATTTAACTTGCGCCTGTAATCGCTTAAAAACTCTCTGCACGATTGCTTCGCCATTAAAAATCAGCAACCCCTTATCCTCGCCACCGACACGCACACCACGCCCGCCAGACAAAATAAGTCCGGTAATTTGATCAATCGGTAAATGATTTGCCATCAACTTACTTTCACAACAGTACGCGCATCTTCTGCAGGCACCAAAGAACCAATCACGCCAGCCTGTTCAAACCCTTCTTCTTTAAATACTTTTAACACTGCATCCAAAGATGTGGGGCTACAAGCCACCAATAAACCACCGCTTGTTTGGGGATCAGTCAAAATAGCCCGATCAACAGCAGTAAGACTATTTGAGAGCTCAACTTGGTGACCATAACTCGCCCAGTTTCTTCCTGAAGCACCCGTCACACAACCCTGCTCAGCCAAAGATTTAACGCCAGGCAAAATTTGCAACTCTTGATAGTTAATAAGCCCTTGAGTACTGGAGCTTTTACATATCTCAATAGCATGTCCTAACAAACCAAATCCAGTTACATCAGTCATTGCATGAACGCCTGCTATGGTTGAAAGTTTCTGACCAGGTGTATTTAACTTAGTGGTATTTGCAATCATTTGCTCATATCCCACAGAATCTAATTGGTCTTTCTTTAAGGCTGCTGAATAGATACCGACACCTAAAGGTTTACCTAAAACAAGAACATCACCTGCTTGTGCAGTTGAATTTTTCTTTAAGTTCTTTGGGTCAATAATGCCAATCACTGCCAAACCATAAATGGGCTCAACAGAATCAATTGAATGACCACCCGCTACTGGAATGCCTGCCTTAGCACACACCTCTCGACCGCCATCCAAAATTTCAGAAATATCCTCAGGCGCCAAAACATTAATAGGCATCCCCACCAAAGCCAACGCCAATAGCGGTTTACCTCCCATGGCATAAATATCAGAAATAGCATTCGTTGCTGCAATCTGGCCAAAATGGCGAGGGTTATCAACAATCGGCATGAAAAAATCGGTTGTTGCAATCAGTGCTTGATGCTCATTAATTTGATATACCGCTGCATCATCTGCAGTTTCTGTTCCGACTAATAATTCAGGAGGCAACGCAAAAGGCACCGATGTTTTCAGCAAATCAGCCAAAACTCCTGGCGCTATTTTGCAACCACATCCGCCACCATGAGAAAGCGATGTAAGGCGTACCTTTTTCAAAACTTCAGATTCCGACATACTTATTCCTAAAACGTTAATACTGTTGTATTTTCTTGCGTGGCACGATCTAGCATCGTCACCATACCAATAATTTCGCCAAAACCATCAGTCAAATCTTCAAGACTTAACTGGCGATCACGCATAGCTGTACTACATGCGTAAAATTGAACGCCTGTTCTAACAGCATCATCAATAAAATCGGATAACTTTCGATTCATCGGAGGAATTGTTTGATGGCGCGCTGGATTATCTTTTATAAACATCTCAACACTAGCGCCCAAGACATGCACTTCAACATGCATATCCATAGCAGCCGCAGCCGATGCAAAAAAAAATGGGGTTGCAGCTAATTGGGGGTTAGCTAGACTTGCCTGCCATAACTGAATAATCAAACGCTTCATCAATGACCACCCGTTTTTTTAAATTCTTCTAAAGAAGTAAAGCGGTTTAAATCCATTAGTTCAATTGCTCTCGGTAACACTTGCTCACCTTTTAAAAGAGAGGCCATTACTTGTGCTGGATATTTTGCCTCCAAATGCACCAACCAACTCTCAAATGGCTTTCTGTTAATTCGAATAGGTCGCTCTGCAATTTCATCATTGGCATGAACCAAAGTTGCTTGGAATGGCGTTTTTATAGTCAAAATTGTTTTTGCAACTTCTATCAAGGCAAATGGCTCATCAAGCTCCAACTCACGCCTTATCGGCTTAGGATTAAACATATAGATATCCCCTACCAAAGCGCCACCAAACTCTGTAATACCCACTTCCCAAGTGGCTTCATTGATGGGCCTTAACCAAAGGTTTAGGTCAACATCATAAAAAAGATCCTCAGGGAATAAACAGCCGCGTATATCAGCCATAAATCACATTCCAATATAAATGGCGGAAGAGTATGGGAGTCGAACCCACCAAGGACTGTACGACAGCCCTTCCCGGATTTGAAGTCCGGACGTCCCGCCGGGGAACGTAACCCTTCCTCATGCTGCAATAACCTCATCTACAAAAAGATCCACATTCCTTAGAACTCTATGATCTTTTTCCAATTCTTTTTTACCACGCGTATAACTAATCAATCGGCGCGTTAAACCTAGGCGATCAAACGCTTCCAAAATTTGAATAGCGCGCTTACGACCCAAACCCACCCGCTCTTTAAAGCTAATAACCGTAACATGACCATCTTGCTCAACGATATCACGAATAATATCCGCCATAATTCTCATCGTAGCAATCGGATAAAACAAATCCGGCACCAACTGAACCAAACCTGAAGTTCTAGAAACTTTTCTCAACAATAAACGGATATTAGCCTCAGGTTCGCTAAGAGCTGAAGCTAAGTCTCGCACCCAAGGGGGGTCGTACTGGCCATCCAATAATCTTGGATAAATTTTCTCCCAAACCACCTTTTCGTTGACTGTTAATTCAACCTTATGATCCGGCAAATGAATAAAACTGCCACTTAAAGACAATGTTTTATTTTTAACTTCAACAGCACACCAAGCTTTAAATAAAGATTGGGGTAAGCTAGGGCAAGCCATTCGTCTTAAGCGCTCAATCGCAACCCCAGGCTCATCTGGCTCATCTAAGTGAAATTTCATCAAAGAAGAAGTTACTCTATCTTTTATTTGATCTTCAGCCACCTGACCTAATAAGTAATTAACCCCATCAACATCAAGCTGAATAAGCTCCTGACTAGTAACAGCATTTAACAAATCATCAGGAGAGCGATTCATCGTGGCCGCCCAATAGTCCAAGTTCACCACATCGGGATTTTTACCCAATAGATGACCGAACGCTACTGCGGCTAGGGGCTCTGATAAATAATGAAGTGTGGTTAATCGATCTGGTTTTCTTCTACCACGAATAGGCGGATCAATATCTAATACCCAACCGCCAGCCAATGTATGTCTTGCGCTACTATCTCTAAACACAATACGATCATGCCAACAAATCGATAAAGGTTTATCAAATGAACATTGCGCATAAGCGCTTTGCCCAGGAAGCACTTCATGAGTATTAAGCAAAATAATACGCGCTAATAAATGCTCAGTACCATGATGTAACAGTAATTGTTCGCCATCTTTAATAGAACGCTCCGCATCATGAGGTAGCGATATTTCACAATCAACTCTCTGCGTTTGCCAACGAAGTTCTGGCGCAAACAACCAATCACCACGCTCAACTTGACTGTACTCAACACCTGAAATCACGATGCCGCAACGCGTACCAACACCAGCAGTTTGGGACGGCGCGTTCTGAGCATGAATCGACCGCACCTTCACCGGATGTTGTTTAGGGCCTAATAACAAGTTATCACCCACGGATACCTGACCAGCAATAACAGCACCCGTGATTGCAACACCCACACCCTTAACAACAAATACTCGATCAATCGCCAATCTGAAGTATTTTGGCTGATCAATATCTACCTGATCAGCCAAATTAAATAAATCATTTTTTAAAGCATCAATTCCAACGCCAGTTCTCGCGGAAACCAAATAAGATTTAACCTGCCCAAATCTTGTGGCGGCAACATAGCTCATGGCATCTTTTAAGACTTCATTAGATCGTTCTTCCCCAGCTAAATCTGTTTTAGTAATCACTAAACTAATCTGCGGAACACCCAATAAATCCATGATTCTTAGGTGTTCTTTTGTCTGAGGCATAACGCCATCATCAGCAGCAACAATTAAGAGTCCATAATCAATACCAGCGGCACCAGCTGCCATCGTATGCACAAATTTCTCATGGCCAGGCACATCAACAAAACCCAACGTCTCACCACGACCATTTGGCACATAAGCAAAACCCAAATCAATCGTAATACCCCTAGCTTTTTCTTCCGGCAAACGATCAGCGTCCACTCCTGTTAAAACTTTAACAAGAGAGGTTTTGCCGTGATCAATATGACCAGCCGTACCGATAATCATGCTTGATGGGATGCGTGTGAACGAGATAACTTTGAGACCGCCGCCAAGAAAACATCAATGAATTGGCTTTCTTTATGGGCCTGCAAACATCTCAAATCAAATATCAATGATTTATCCTGCAACCTACCGATAATAGGCGTATCGGATGATCGAAGCAAACGTTCTAGACGAACAATATTCTTCTCACCAACTTTATCAAACCCTTCAATAGATAAGGCAGTTGAAGGTAATCTTTCAACAGGTAGTGAACCTGAACCAATTTGAGATAACACAGAAACTGTTTGGATATTCATAGATGCTGCCAAAAGACTTTCTTTTAATTTTGGCAAGAGAGTTTGTGCTTGTTGAGCAATGGATGCGGCATCCCTCGTCAACAACTGCATAACGGTTAATTTTTCTGGCAACTTGGCAGGATCACGATACAAACGCAGCACAGCCTCTAAACCTGCAAGCGTTATTTTCCCAACACGTAAAACGCGCTTTAGCGGGTTTTTCTTAATTTTCTGAATGAGGTCCTTGCGTCCCACCAAAATACCAGCTTGAGGGCCACCCAATAATTTATCGCCACTAAAAGTAACCAAATCAGCGCCAGCCTCAATCGCCTCCCTAGGTGTTGGCTCAGCTGGCAGACCAAATTGCGTCATATCGACCAAAGTACCGGAACCAAGATCAACGACAAAAGGCAACTGATGTTCATGGGCAATGGTCGCGATCTCTTTCTCAGGGACTGCGCTCGTGAAACCTTGCACGACATAATTGCTCGTGTGAATTTTCATGAGCATTGAAGTTCTAGGTGTAATTGCCTCAACGAAATCTTTGGCATGTGTTCGATTGGTGGTTCCTACCTCCACCAATTTCGCACCGGCTCGTTTCATGATGTCAGGAATGCGGAAAGCACCCCCGATTTCAATCAACTCCCCCCGTGAAACTACTGCTTCTTTTTTATTGGACAAGGCATTTAATAAAAGAAATACAGCCGCAGCATTGTTATTCACGACCGTTGCAGCCTCAGCACCGGTTAATTCACAGAGAAGTTCTTCCACTAACTCATCGCGATCGCCACGCTTACCCTCACCCAAATCATATTCAAGTGCGCAAGGCTCAGAAGCTGCCTTGGCAATAGCATCTACCACTTCTGGCGGCATAATAGCTCGACCCAAATTGGTGTGCAAAATAGTGCCTGTCAAATTAATAACTTGACGCATATTAGTTTTAGAGCGACTCGCCAAGATGCGCTCAATATCTCCGACCAACTTAACCTCATTAGGGCTATCGGATAGACTCTCTTTTTGAATTTCTTCTCTAGTTGCTTGAAGAGTCTGCCTAACTGCACGCAAAACCTCATCCCGACCAAAGTTATCGATAAACGATTTAACTTCGGTTACTTGAAGCAATTTATCAACAGAAGGTAGCTGAGTCAGAAGCTCAGATATGGGCGCACGCGCCACATGTTCTTTTTTCATAAGTTCGATTATGAATCTTTTTTATCAGTTTCGCTAGCAGCCATCAATAACATGTTTCTACCTGTCCGCTGATACCCTTCAGCGGACAAACCTAAATCCACCTGAATGCTTGCCAAGTCATCAGCCACCACATCCATCATCGGATCTCGTGACTGATACATAATCTTCAGATATCCATGGCAATCGTCACAACATTCGCCCTGAACCAAACTTTCTTTTGTCTCACCTAGCATGCTAACTTCTTTGGGTGTTTCACAATTAGTACAACGAGCACGTGCTGCATACCACTCAGAAGCGCACAAAGAACAAGCCAAATAACGATGGCCATCATGAGCACCTACCCTTACAACACTAGCAACAGGGTGAGAACCGCACACAGGGCATAAAGTACTCCGACCTTTATAAGAAGGCGCGTAAGGTGCTAGCTGAGCAACCTTTCTCATCCAGATAACTTGCAAAATAGCCCCGATAAACGGCGCCCATTCTGCTTTAACTTTAGACTCATCTGCCTGCAAATAATCTTGCGCTTGCTGTTGCAAAGTTGTTACATCAGCAGATTTAAATAACTCCAATACTTTTTTAGCAGGTAGCGGTAAATCTTGTTTAGCTAATGATTCAGTAAATGCTTTAAAAGCATCAACCCAATCATTCCCCGCCTTCCACCCACCAATAGAAGCTGGCGGCATACCATGCTTTAAAGACTCAATAACAATATTTTCATCAAGCGGCGTTAATTTAATTTGATCAACAGCCTCTAGCTGCGCTTTTGCAACTTGAGCACAAAACTCCAACCAATCCTTAAGAACACCTTTCTTGGATAACTCTTCAAATCTAGCAGCGCGCCCCTTAAGAACCTCTGAAGCGAGTGGTAAAACCAATAAAGGCGTTTCATCATCAGGCAACCCCTGGATCTCGCCCGGCTGAATAATTTTGACTGCTGAAACTGTCATTTTTGTCTCTTAATTTTTTTGTATTTATAAAAATATAAGGGGAAGAATATCATTCTTCCCCTTTTTTACAATGGTAATAATTCTAGTTATTTACCACCAGATATTTCCTTGTACCAACCAGGATGATGCTTACGAGCCCAAGCACTAGAAACAAAGCCCGTCTTCATTGCGCCAATCGTACCTTTCACCCAAATCGCAGCGTAAACGTGCACGATGATGCCGATAATTAATACGGCTGCAGAAGCTGCATGAACCACCGCTGCCAGACGTACCGTATCAATAGCGAAGTTGCTAGCAAAGTAAGGTCTCCAGAAAGCAAAACCTGTCACCACCAACAACAACATCGCAATAGTCATTACCCAAAATAAGAGTTTTTGACCACCGTTATAACGACCCACTTCAGGCAAGCGCTCTTCATGATTAGCAATCACATCACCGATTTGCTTTAGCCATTGACGGTCATTTTTATTCAGGATGTTGTGGTGCCAGAACTTAAAGTACAACACCACAAACAACACGAACATAGCAACGCCGATAAACGGATGCAAGATGCGTGATAGCTGACCGCCACCCAATACATTACTCAAAAAGAATAATGAAGGGTGGAAAAAGGCTAACCCCGATATAGCAGCCAACATAAACAACAAAGCTACCAACATGTGAGTTACTCGGTCAGAGCCACTATAGCGAACTATTTTTGACATGCTCTTCTCCTTTACGCTTTGATATCGTGATCATCTTCGACTTTATTCGGTCCTTTAACGGCGTAGTGAACTACACCCGTTAAAACCGCAGCAGCCATAGCGATCAATGCGACAGGTTTCATGATGCCCTTCCAAATTCCAACAGTTGGAGAAATGGACGGATTAGTAGGCAAGCCGTTGTAATTCTCTGGCTTATCCCCATGTGGCAATACATACATCACGTGCGTACCACCAACACCCTGAGGGTTATAAAGAGCAGCTTTTTGATACCCACGGCCATTCAAATCTTTCACACGCTCTTCAGCGGCTTTAATTTGATCTTCCTTAGGTCCAAAAGTTAACGCTTTTGTTGGGCAAGTTGATACACATGCAGGATCCTTACCTTGTGTTACACGGTCAGAACACAATGTGCACTTAGTTGCCTTATTGGTTGTAGGAGAAATGCGCGGGATATTGAATGGGCAACCCTGTACGCAATAACCACAACCAATACAGTTGTCACTATTGAAATCAATAATGCCATTGCTTAGCTTGATAATTGCGCCAGGACTTGGACACGCTTTCATACAACCCGGTTCTTCGCAGTGCATACAGCCATCCTTACGGATAAGCCAATCAATACCACCCTGCTCATTCTCAAGTTCATTAAAACGCATCACCGTCCAAGCATTAGCACTCAAATCACGAGGATTGTCATAAACCCCCTCGTTTGTGCCAATTTCCGGACGCGTCTCATTCCATTCCATACAAGCCACTTGGCAAGCTTTACAACCGATACATTTTGAAATATCGATAAGCTTAGCCACTGCGACTGCATTGGCCGCATCTGCGGGTGGAGTCATAGTCGTCGCTGAGCGAGCTACGACGTGAAGTGCTTGAGTAGCCATGTCGTCTCTCCTTATACTTTCTCAATGTTGACTAAGAATGTCTTGAACTCTGGTGTTTGAGAGTTCGCGTCACCCACGAATGGTGTCAATGTATTTGCCAATTGACTTGGCTTTGCAACACCTTTGAAGCCGTAGTGAATTGGAATACCGACGTGATAAACCTTCTGTCCGTCAACATCCAAAGCCTTCATACGCTTGGTTACAACTGCTTTCGCTTTCACGAAACCACGCGCTGAAGTTACCTTCACCTTATCACCCGACTTAATACCACGCTCTTTAGCCAAGGCCTCACTAATCTCAACAATCGACTCAGGTTGAATAATCGCATTCAACTCAGAGTGCTTTGTCCAATAGTGGAAGTGCTCAACCAAACGATAGGTAGTGGCAATATACGGGTAATCCTTCGCACTACCAAACTGTGCCATATCGTTCTTATAAACACGAGCAGCTGGGTTTGACTTAGCTTTTGGATTCTTCGGATGCATTGGGTTAGCCGCCAATGGAGTTTCGAATGGCTCATAGTGTTCAGGGAATGGGCCTTCGGCCATCGCTGGAGCAAACAAACGCGCCACACCTTCTGGAGTCATGATGAATGGCATCACGTTCTCTTCAGGTTTAGCGTTTGGTCGCATATCAGGGATATCATTACCACCCCACTTATCACCCAACCACTTAATCACAGCACGCTTCTCATCCCATGGCTTACCATTCATATCGGCAGACGCACGGTTATAAAGAATGCGGCGATTTGCAGGCCATGCAAAGCCCCAGTTAGCAGACTGTCCAAGATTTTGATCAGATGTATCCGTTGGATCACGACGCGCAGTCATATTGCCCTGCTTATTCCATGAACCTGAATAAATCCAGTTACCGCAAGCAGTACCGCCATCATCACGCAATTGCGCAAAGCCCGTTAACTGATCACCAGGCTCAAGCAATACTTTGCCGGTTGGATCTTTAATCTGAACCATGGTCTTACCACTGATCTCACGCAACAATTCATCCGCTGCTGGATATGTTGGGTTCTTATAGTCCCATGTCAAATTCAAGATTGGCGCAGAATACTTACCACCTTGAGCTTTATACATACCGCGAAGCTTCGTGAATATAGAAGCAATAATTTCTTGGTCTGACTTAGATTCACCTGGGCCATCAGCAGCTTTCCAATGCCACTGAATCACACGGCTTGAATTAGTAAATGAACCATCTTGCTCAGCAAAACATGTGCCTGGTAAACGAATCACTTCTGTTTGAATTGAAGCAGTATCAACATCGTTGTACTCACCATAATTCTTCCAGAACTCACTTGTTTCTGTTGCAAGCGGGTCAATTACCACTAAGTATTTCAACTTAGATAATGCCGCACCAATCTTGTTTTTATTAGCAACCGCAGCCAATGGATTAAAGCCTGAACACATAAATCCGTTCATCTTTCCTTGGTGCATACGCTCAAAAATATCCAAGATGTCATAAGCGCCATCTTTCTTAGGTACCCAGTCATAGGCAAAATCGTTATCCTTCGTCGCCTTATCACCGTACCACGCCTTCATTAAGCTGTTAAACCACTTAGGGAAGTTTTGTGGGAAGTTCATTTGATTAGGACGCAAGGCTTTAGGCGTGCGCTTATCGATATAAACCTTGTAACTTGGATCAGCAACAGTTGGCGCTGACAAGTAACCTGGCAACACTTCACTGTATAGACATTGATCTGTAATACCTTGAACGTTAGCGTGGCCGCGTAAAGCGTTCACACCACCACCCGCCATACCCATATTGCCTAATAGCAACTGAATCATGGCCATCGTACGGATATTTTCAGAACCAATGGAATGCTGCGTCCAACCCAAGGCATACAAGATAGTCATTGTCTTGTTACCAGGGGCTGTAGAAGCCATCATTTCACACACTTTCAAGAATTGATCTTTAGGTGTGCCTGTTACCTTACTCACCATATCTGGTGTGTAACGTGAGAAATGGCGTTTCATATGCTGGAACACACAATTTGGATCCTGTAATGTCGGATCTACTTTTGCATACTGGCCATCCATCTGATATGTCCACGTTGCTTTTGAATAAGAGCGTTTCGCCTCATCGTAGCCAGTGAACAAACCATCTTTAAATCCAAACTCTGGATTAATCAAGAAGGCTGCATTGGTGTAATTCTTCACATACTCATGATGAATCTTGTTATTAGATAACAAGTAATTAATCACGCCGCCTAAGAAAGCGATATCCGCACCCGAACGAATCGGTGCATAGTAATCAGCTACAGCAGCAGAACGAGTGAATCGAGGATCCACCACCACAAGTTTTGCGCCACGCTTAGCTTTAGCTTCCACCACATATTTAAATCCACATGGATGTGCTTCAGCAGCGTTACCGCCCATGATCACAATTACATCGGCATTTTTAATATCTGCCCAATGATTCGTCATCGCGCCGCGTCCAAATGTCGGGCCCAAACTGGCCACGGTTGGAGCGTGTCAAATACGCGCTTGTGTATCTAGAGCAACAACACCTAGTGATCGTAAAACCTTATGCGATAAATAACCCGCTTCATTATTAGAGGCAGAACTAATCAACGCACCAAATGTATTCCAGTGATTAACCGTTACACCATCCGCATTTTTTTCTACAAAATGCTGGTCGCGGTCAGCCTTCATGTGCTTAGCCACACGATTTAAGGCCTCCTCCCAAGAAATACGCTTCCACTCCTTGCTACCCGCTTCGCGGATTTCAGGAAATTGCAAACGGTTGGGACTTTCAATCATTTCTAGAAGACCAGCGCCTTTAGGGCAAAGCGTGCCTTTGTTAACAGGATTATCTGGATCCCCTTCAACGTGCATCACTTTTAGCTTGCCATCTTTATCTTTACGGCTGTACATCAATACACCGCAGCTCACTGAGCAATAAGGGCAAGTACTTCGGGTTTCTGTGGTTTTTTCTAACTTGTATGGCTTCGAAAATACTGGATCCGCAGCTTCTGCAAGACCCATCGCAGTCATACTCGTCACACCCACACCCGACCCAGCCAATTTGAAGAATTGGCGACGTGTCAGATTCATCTGTGACATATGGTCTCCTTAGATTAATAAAAACTACAAAAGTGATATTAATACTTTTGCATACAATTTGCAGTTGATAACACCTCAATTCATCTAGTGTTTTCCCTAGGTTTTACGAAGATCCAGATTGAATATATTTTGCTGCGCCGCAATACTATTTTTACTTAATTGCCCTTAGAAAATTTTGCTGTTAAATTAAAGGCTCAATTCATCAGTAGTTTTGCCACGCGAAATTCTGATCAAGTGCTTGTCCGGTGCTCAGTTGGAGCCCAAACACTGTGGAGAAAAAACCCATGTTCCAACTCTATCCATGCCCCATGGACGCGATGACTTATTTTTCATTTTTAGTTAGGAGACGCTCATGAGCATGAATCGTCGCCAATTTTTAGGGGCAGGCATTGCCGCAGGCACAGGGTCTTTATTAGGCGCATGCGCAAGTAGTTCAACTAACTCCCCAGAATCCCTAACACCTAATGTTGCTAAACCATTCTTAATTGGCAGTTCAACAGACACCCTACTGACCAAGGGTAAAGCAACGCGCATTGTGATCGCTGGTGGTGGCTGGGGCGGATCAACTGCCGCCAAACATTTGCGTCAGTTAGCGCCAGAAGCAGAAGTGATCCTACTTGAACGGAACCCAGTATTTTTTTCTTGCCCTATTAGCAATAAATGGCTTGTTGATATGGTTGATACAAGCTTTTTAATTCATGACTATTTAGCTACTTCACAAAAATACGGTTATAAATTTATCCAGTGTGAAATTTTAGATATTGATCGCAGCATTAGAAAAGTAGTTACCAGCTTAGGTAGCATTGATTATGATTTTCTAATCATTGCGCCCGGCATTCGCTACAACTATGAAGCTTGGTTTGGCAATGATAGAACCATGATTGATGCAACCAAGTCAAAATTCCCAGCTGCTTATATTCCAAACCATGAGCATTTCAATTTAAAGAAAGCTATTCATTCATTTAAAGGCGGTGACTGGGTCATGACACTTCCTCCCCCGCCTCAACGCTGCCCACCATCTCCCTATGAAAGAGCTTGCATGATTGCGTGGCATTTCAAGACAAACAAGATTAAAGCGAAAGTCACCATCTTGGATCACAAAGATGATGTCAGACCTATTAACTTAGGATTCAAACGGGCCTTCAAAGAACTTTACAAAGACTATATTGAATATGTGCCTAATGCACATATTCAAGAAATTGATCCATTTAACAAAACCATCAAAACTGCGGCTGGTGATATGAAGTTTGATCACGCCGTCTTGATGGCGCCTCACCAAGCGGGCGACCTTATTTGGAAAACTGGTGGCATTGGCGTGAACCCAACCACAGGCAAAGCAACTGGATGGGCTGAAGTCGACAACAAGATGCTTCACCTCAAAAAAGATGATCGCGTGTATGTGATTGGTGACGCTGTTGGCTTGGTATCACCACAATTCCTGTTCTATCCAAAAAGTGGTCACATCGCGAATCGCCATGGTCGGATCGTCGCAAAATATATTGCCGAACGCCTAGCCGGCAGAAATCCAGAAGTGTCATTACCAGACAACCTTTGCTACATGATGGTCAATGGCACACCCAAAGAAGCTTTGAATGTTCAATTTGATTACAAGATCAACGAAAAAGGCATCATTGAACAAACTCAAATTGACTACAACGATCGAAGTAGCAAGTTTGTTGCGGATAATTTCAAGTGGGCAGGCACCATGTATGAAGATATGTTTGGTTGATGCCTGGTTAATGGATTAGCTAACGGTTAATAACGTTAAGTCATGTTACCCAGCCACGCACAAAGAAATAAAATCAAAGAATAAAGTTTGAAAATAAAAAAGCGACCTTAGGGTCGCTTTTTTATGGGCTTAATGAAAGGTTTTAGTCTAAGTATTTTTCACAACAATGTTAGGGAACTTACTTGTCATATCTTTAGACATCTCTGCAACTTGAATCGCAACTTTTCTAGCAATCGTTTTATAAATATCACTAATAGCACTATCTGGCTCTGCGACTACCGTCGGCTTACCTGAGTCTGCCTGTTCGCGAATCGAAAGATTTAATGGCAAGCTACCCAAGAAATCAACACCATATTGCTCACACATTTTTTGACCACCGCCCTCACCAAAAATATGCTCTTGATGATTGCAATTAGGGCAAACATAAATACTCATGTTTTCTACGATACCCAAAATAGGAATGCCCACTTTCTCAAACATCTTGAGACCTTTTTTAGCATCAAGTAATGCAATGTCTTGAGGTGTTGTTACAACAATGGCGCCCGTTACTGGTACTTTTTGAGAAAGCGTTAACTGAATATCCCCCGTTCCTGGCGGCATATCAACGATGAGATAGTCCAAATCTTGCCAATTTGTTTGTTGCAATAATTGTTCCATGGCAGAAGTAGCCATTGGGCCGCGCCAGACCATTGGATTATCAGCATCAATTAAGAAACCAATCGACATGACCTGTAGACCATAAGCTCTTAAAGGCTCTAAAGTATTTTCAACTATTGTTTCCGGACGGCCACGAACGCCCAACATCATTGGCTGGCTCGGACCGTAAATATCAGCATCCAACACTCCCACTGTTGCGCCCTCAGCGGCCAAAGCTAATGCCAAGTTAGCAGCCGTGGTGGATTTACCTACCCCACCTTTACCACTAGAAACCGCAATAATGTTTTTCACGTTAGGCAAGAGCTTCACACCACGTTGAACCGCATGCGCCACAATCGCCATCGTGACATTGGCATCAACATTGCCAACACCAGGCACCTTCTGAACAGCTTCAATAACCGCCTTCTTAATAAGGTCAATTTGGCTCTTAGCTGGGTAACCCAAGACCACTTCAAAACTCACATCAGCACCATTTATTTTGATGTTTTTTACTGATTTTGTGCTGACCAGATCTTTCCCGGTATTAGGATCTATAACGGTTTGAAGCGCATTTTGGATATTTTCTACGGTTACTGCCACATCTGTCTCCCGGTACTATTTATGTAATTTCAGGTAATAACTATATCTGCAGACTAAAATCTATGCCTATGCGTCGAATTCTAGTTACCTCAGCCCTCCCCTACGCCAACGGCCAAATTCATATTGGTCATTTGGTGGAATATATACAAACCGACATTTGGGTTCGCTTCCAAAGAATGCGTGGACATGAAGTTCACTACGTTGGAGCAGATGATACTCATGGCACGCCGATTATGTTGCGGGCAGAAAAAGAAGGCATCACTCCTAAAGAACTAATTGCTAATGTCTGGAAAGAACATAAGAGAGACTTTGATAACTTCTTAGTATCTTTTGATAACTACTACTCAACCGATAGTGACGAGAACAAAGTTCTATCCGAAGAAATCTATATCAAACTAAGAGATGCTGGATTAATTGAGAAACGCGCCATTGAACAAGCTTACGACCCTGTCAAAGAAATGTTTTTGCCAGATCGCTTTATCAAAGGTGAATGTCCTAAATGTGGGGCAAAAGATCAATATGGTGATTCTTGCGAAAAATGTGGTGCTACTTACGCACCAACAGACTTGAAAAATCCATTCTCTGTTGTGAGCGGTGCCACGCCCATCCGAAAAATATCAGACCATTATTTCTTCAAACTCTCCGATCCACGTTGCGAAGCTTTCTTACGTGAATGGACTCAGGTAAAAACACCTTTGCAAGCCGAAGCCAAAAACAAAATGAAAGAATGGGTTGGCGAACCTGGCGAAAGCAAATTGGGCGACTGGGATATTTCTAGAGATGCGCCTTACTTTGGCTTCGAAATCCCCGATGCCCCAGGTAAATATTTTTATGTTTGGTTAGATGCTCCAATTGGTTATTACGCTAGCTTCTCTAATTTATGCAAACAAAAAGGCTTGGACTTTAACGAGTGGATTAAGCCTGATACAACTACCGAGCAGTATCACTTCATCGGCAAAGATATTCTTTATTTCCACACACTCTTTTGGCCAGCGACCTTACATTTTTCAGGACATCGCACACCAACCAACGTATTCGCACATGGCTTCTTAACAGTTGATGGCGAAAAGATGAGTAAATCTCGCGGCACCTTCATTACCGCCAACAGCGTGATTGAATGCGGCCTTAACCCAGAATGGTTACGCTATTACTTCGCGGCAAAATTAAATGCTTCTATGGAAGACTTGGATCTAAATCTTCAAGACTTTACTGCTCGCGTCAACAGTGATTTATTAGGTAAATATATCAATATTGCTAGCCGTAGCGCGGGCTTCCTAGTTAAACGCTTTAATGGTTTAGTCGATGATGCGGCAATGAGTCATCCACTCTTGACACAATTAGCTGATGCTAGCGAAGAGATTGCCAACTTATATGAAAGCCGCGAATACGCGAAAGCACTACGCACCGTGATGGAATTAGCCGATGCTGTTAACGCATTTGTTGATACCAATAAGCCATGGGAAATAGCCAAAGATCCAACTCGCGAAAAAGAATTGCAAACTGTTTGCAGCGTCACACTTGAGGCTTTTAGACGTTTAACGCTTTACCTTAAACCTGTGATTCCTGAAGTTGCTGCTAATGTTGAAAAATTTTTTGGTATCGCGCCAATGGCATGGGCTGATATCAAACAATCTATTCATAGTCAGCAAGCCGTCAACCCTTATCAACATTTAATGACCCGAATTGATCCGGCCTTAATTGATAAGTTAATCGCCGCCAACCAGCAATGATTCATTTAGCGCGTTTTCGACCCAAAATCGTTGACGCCGCTAAAGGCTACTCTAGCAAACATTTTGTTAAAGATTTAAGTAGCGGCATCACGGTTGGCGTGATTGCTTTACCGCTCGCCATTGCTTTTGCGATTGCTTCAGGTCTCAAACCTGAAGCAGGTTTAATTTCCGCAGTAATTGGTGGTTTTTTAATCTCAGCATTTGGTGGCAGCAAAGTTCAAATTGGAGGACCTGCCGGAGCATTTGTTGTCATCGTGTACGGCATTGTCGAGCGTTATGGTGTGCCTAATTTAATTCTGTCCACATTTTTAGCAGGCTCTTTACTGTTTACCATGGGCCTCTTAAGAGTCGGCAATCTTATTCGCTTCATCCCCGTAGCAATCATTATTGGCTTCACTAGTGGTATTGCGGTTCTAATTGGCCTGTCTCAAATACGTGATGCATTTGGCCTTGAAATCAGCAAACTGTCTGGTGATTTCTTTTCACAAATACATGCTTTCGCAGTTCATGCCAACACGGCCAACCCCTACGCCACACTAGTTTGCGCTGGCTCACTCTTAATCATCATTCTTTGGCCAAAAATCATTGCGCCTCTAACGAAACATTGGCCATGGCTTAACAATATTCCAGGAATCATTGTTGCCTTGATGACAGCAACTGTCATTAGTAAATTACTAGAGCTACCCATCACCACCATTGGCACACGTTTTGGCAGCATACCTAATAGCTTACCCACCCCAACCATTCCGAATTTAGATTGGGAAACAGCCAAATATCTATTTGCGCCAACATTAACAATCGCCATCCTAGGTGCGATTGAGTCACTGTTATGTGCTCGAGTAGCAGACAATCTTTCAGACGATAAACACAATCCTAATCAAGAACTCATGGGGCAAGGCATTGCCAATATGATCGTGCCATTTTTTGGCGGCCTGCCAGTCACGGGAACCATTGCAAGAACTGCCACAAACGCTAAGGCAGGCGCTCAGTCCCCGATATCAGGAATCATTCATTCCATCGTGATTCTATCGATCATGGTCTTAGCAGCGCCGTTAGCTGTTGATATTCCATTAGCGGCATTAGCAGCCATTTTGATTTATATCGCATGGAATATGTTTGATATCCATGAATTCAAACGCTTAAAACAATTTAATCTCACTTATCGCTCAGTTCTTTTGGGCACTTTCTTTTTAACAGTTATTTTTGATCTAACTGTGGCTGTTGAAGCGGGACTGGTTTTAGCCTGCATTTTCTTTATTTACCGTATCTCATCCTTAACTCAAATTGAGTCAATAGCGCTACCCGATCACTTAATAGCCGCTGACGACTTGCATCTTATTGACAACAACGCCTCTCGCCCGACGATCACTGCCTACAAAATTTATGGCTCTTTATTTTTTGGCGCCATCGACAAAATAGAAAATCTCTATAGCTCGTCCCATGCGGTGACAAAAGTTCCTCAAGTGATGATTTTGGAAATGCACCAACTAATTAATATTGATACCAGTGGCATTGACAGTCTTAAAGTCCTAGATAAAGAACTCAAAAAATCAGGAGGGACACTTTTAGTATGCGCGGCTAATGAGCAACCCGCCTCATTAATGACTAGAAGTGGCTTTATTCAGCAAATAGGCGAGGAAAACTCTCTTCCCGACCTAGAAAGCGCCTTTGAGCGGGCTCGGGAGATTAGTTTGACCCAATGTAAGCTTTCTATAGGAAGCTAGTCTACAAATCGCTACAATTGAGGAACTATGGCCCATTACAAATCAAATATCACCCTCTTTTTGGAAGAATTAAAGGCTACAAAGCCTGAATTAGAGCAATCTCAGCAAGAGGGCCGAGCCCTTTTATGGGATAAGGCTCCTATTACTCCAGAAGAGCAAAAACGCAACCAAATGGCTCGTGTTAAGCAAAAAGCGTACGTTTATCAATGAGTGAATTAATTCCAGCGGTTGCAGATTTGCCAGAAGTCACGGACGGAATGTCCGAGTCTTTTGCTCGACTTTATGGCGAGCCTCTATTTCAGCTGCCATCAGATCTTTATATTCCACCAGATGCGCTTGAGGTTTTCTTAGAGGCTTTTGAAGGCCCGCTTGATTTACTGCTTTACCTCATTCGCAAACAGAACTTTAACGTTCTAGATATTCCAATGGCTGAGGTAACAAAACAGTACCTTGGATACATTGAACAAATTCGCCAAACGAACTTAGAACTTGCCGCCGAATATCTTCTAATGGCTGCGATGCTGATTGAAATTAAATCGCGCATGTTGCTACCGATGAAAAAAGCGGATAGCGATGAAGAAGTAGAAGATCCACGCGCTGAATTGGTCCGCCGACTTCTTGAGTATGAGCGCATGAAGTTAGCAGCCCAAGAGCTCGACAAGATGCCTGTGCTTGGTCGCGACTTTTACAAGGCCAACGGTCACGTTGATACGACTGTTGCCGTTACATGGCCAGATATCAATGCCTTTGACCTACAGGCCGCCTGGAAAGATGTACTTTACAGAGCGAAGTTAAATCAACATCACACCATTACTCGCGAACAATTATCTGTTCGAGACTTTATGACGCGTATTTTGCGTCGCTTACAAGGTGAACGTTTTATTGAGTTCACAGACCTATTTGAAGATGCCATTGCTACCGGTAAAGGTGCGCCAATGGTCGTTGTGAATTTCATTGCGATGTTAGAACTTTCAAGAGAATCTCTTATCGAGATTACTCAAGCTGAGCCTTATGCGCCTATCTATGTGCGTCTAGCTTACTCGCCTAACGAAGCATCCTGATTAGTTGCTTTTCTAAAGAAAATCACATGAAGATTATCAGTAATATTCAGGACTTAAGAGATCAGTTACGCGGTCAAAATCGTGCTGCTTTTGTACCAACGATGGGCAACCTTCACGAAGGCCACTTATCCTTAATGCGCTTGGCTCGCCAACATGGCGACCCCGTCATCGCAAGTATTTTCGTGAATCGCTTGCAATTTGGCCCTAACGAAGATTTTGACAAATATCCACGCACCTTTGAAGCAGATGTGGAAAAACTCGAAAAAGAAGGCGTCTATGTTCTGTTCGCTCCAACAGAAAAAGATTTATACCCAGAGCCACAAGAGTACCGAGTCGATCCACCGAGCAATCTAGGCAATATCCTTGAAGGTGAATTCCGACCAGGCTTCTTTAAAGGTGTCTGTACAGTTGTTTTAAAGCTTCTAGCTTGCGTTCAACCTAAAGTAGCCGTATTTGGTAAAAAAGATTATCAACAGTTAATGGTTATTCGCCAAATGTGCCATCAATTGGCGCTACCTGTTGACGTCATCCCTGCGGAAACTATTCGCGCCGAAGATGGTCTTGCCCTCTCTTCTAGAAATGGCTACCTATCTCAAGATGAGCGTGCTGAAGCGGTTCAACTGATTCAAACACTGAAAGAAGTTCAAGAAAAGATTCTCGAAGGCAATCTATCTCCAGAAGCAATTTTGGCGATTGAACAAGCTGCCTGTGAAAAGTTAGCTGAACGTGGATGGGCTCCAGACTACATCTCCGTTCGAAAGCGTAAAGATTTGCTAAGTGCTAACAATGCCGATATCGCATCTGCAGAAAAACTGGTGGTTTTAGCCGCTGCCAAATTAGGCAAAACTCGCCTGATCGACAACTTGGAAATTTAATGAGTAGTCGCCATCTGATTGCACTTGTTGCGATACAGTTAGCGATGGCTATACCTGGTTGGGCAGAAACATCCCGTTTAAATACGACACCCTCCACTCAAAGCTCACCCAGAGTTATCACATTAACCCCACATCTCGCTGAAGTGGTTGATGCAGCAGGCGGAGCTTCCATGTTGGTTGGTGTTAGCGCTCACAGCAACCAACCGTCTTCCATCAAAAATTTACCTATTATTAGTGACGCAAGATCTCTTGATCTTGAACGTATCAAGACCTTACAGCCAACGCTTATTATCTATTGGCAAAGTGGCACACCAAGTACGCAAATAGAAGCTCTTAAAAAATATTTCGCGAATAGCTCAACCAAAATAATGAGTACGGAACCACGTAAGTTAGACGATATTGCCAAAGATATTGAAACAATCGGAAGAATACTGGGCACCACCCAAATTGCAGATCAATCAGCTAAACAATTTCGTCAACAGGTCAAAGCTCTGCAAAATAAATATAAAAAAGATCAAAAAACCAATGCGCACCGCGTACGCGTTTTCTATCAAATTTGGTCTCAACCACTTATGACGTTAAATCGCGAGCATTTAATTGGTGACATTATTCAACTATGTGGCGGCGAGCAATTATTTGCTACGGAAAAATTATTAGTGCCGACGGTTAGTAGAGAATCTGTTTTAAAGGCAGACCCTGAAATAATTTTTACAGCTGTTGATAATAAAAATATTAAAACAGATTGGTCGATGTGGTCATCATTACCTAACTTAAGCGCCACAAAGAACAATGGGTTTGTGGAAATTAATGGCGATACCATTAGCAGGCCCAGTCCTCAAATATTGATTGGCGCCGAAAAGATATGCTCCTCTATTGAGGCTATACGTTTGTCTCGTTCACCCCAAAAAAATTAAAAACTTAAGCGGGTATAAAAACCTTCACACCAGAAGCAGTTGTTGCTTCCAAGATAGGGTGCCCCAAAGATTTTTCTAAATTGATTGGATTAACCACCTCATCAACTGGTCCGATTAAATAACCTCCCGCTTCCCCAACCTTTCCCGTCAGCATCAAAGCGTGAGTGAACCCTCTACCAATCAAACCAATCTCATGCAAACTAGCAATAACCGTTTGCTGACATGATTTACTTGCAGCAACGAGCGTCTCCAATAAAGTAACTTGATGATGGATATCCAAATGAGAAGTTGGCTCATCCAAAATTAATACAGGCGTTGATTGCGCAAAGCAAGCAGCTAACGATACACGCTGGCGCTCTCCCCCTGATAACGATTGCCATGGGGCGTAAGCCAAATGTTGCACATCACAACGAGCAAGTGCAGCCATAGCATGATCTAAGAGTTCTTTAGATTCTTGTTCATGACGCCATGGCCACTGGGAGGCTAGCACCACATCAATTGATCTTAAGCCAATGCCCCCCTGAGGAAATTGCTCTCCATATGCACGTAACTTTGATAATTCTTCAGGAGTACATAAAGGTAAATCTCTACCTTTCCACTTAATGTTGCCGTGCATATACAGTTGATTTTGCATACCTGCGATAGCCTTTAATAGCGTTGACTTGCCAGCGCCATTACGACCGATCAAACACCAACGTTCTCCAACCTTAACTGTCCAATTAAGATCGGCAATTAAGACTCTCTCGCCTATGCTTAATGTGAAGTTCTGAACTTCCAGCAAAGTTTCTTGGGTCATAAAGAACTCCACTGACGCAAGCGCGCTAATAAAAATAAGAAACTTGGCACGCCAATTAATGCGGTAATAACGCCCACCGGCAACTGGGATGGCGCAATGACTGTTCGAGCCACCATGTCTGATAAAACCAAGAATATGCCACCCAACAAACCTGAAGCAGGTAATAAAAAAGTTTGGTCCGGTCCCAAGCGTTTTATAACCATTGCACGCAACATATGAGGCACCAGTAAACCGACAAAACCGATCGATCCCGCCACAGAAACAGCTGCAGCAGCGCACAAAGCAGCCAACAACACCATCATCCACTGAATAAATGGCACATCAACACCTAGGCTTAAGGCCTTATCCGTACCCAACTGAAGTAAATGTATTTTAGGTGCTAGCTTCATCAAAATTAATAAAACAGACAACCAAATACCTAAAAGAGCCCCCACCACCTCGAGACTCATCACAGAATCCAGATCCCCCATTAACCAATGAATCATGCCTGGCATAGCCAAATCAGAAGCAAAGGCAATCATGAGACTCGTGATAGCCCCACACCCCGTCGCCACCATAACTCCAGCCAGCAGCAAACGAGATGGATGCGTGGCGTAACCTCCCACTAACAACCAAAGTAGAACAAGTACCGATACAGCCCCAAGCCAGGCTCCACCTGCAACCCAAATCGTACCTGCGCCCCCCATCATCAAAACAGCCAAAGCTCCAACAGATGCTCCGCCTGAAACACCCAGAACAGAAGATTCAGCTAAAGGGTTGCGCGTCAGCACTTGTAACAAACAACCTGACATGGCTAGTAATCCACCCACTGCAAAAGCAGCTAATACACGCGGCAAACGTAGCTGGTAAATAAGAGAGAAGTCAGCATTTGCAACACTGCCAATTAAAAGAGCTCCCGCAATGCTTAACATCGCCAAAAAAATAAGGCCTAAAAATAAGGATGGTTTCTTCATACCCCTGAAATATACAGGGTCTTGAATACCATAAATGCTAAAATCTCTTATCTTCAATAAATAGAAGATAGTAAGTGTGGTGTTTATGCTCATCAGAGCATAAATTAAATGGGAAGTCAGTGAGTTAACGCAAATCTGATGCTGCCCCCGCAACGGTAAATGAGTAAGCGAAGCTTTAAGCCACTGGAGATATCTGGGAAGGCGGCCTAGCAACCAGCAATGGAATTCATCAGCCCGGAAACCAGCCCTCTTATTTTGGTGGTAATGCTACGGGGAGTGGCAATCAAGCTTATCTTGACTATCTCCTTTGGCATTACTGAGTTAACTCTGGTTCGGGGTGTGGCCAGATAAATGGTTCATCACATGGAATGTGATGGCCTACTGGAGTAGATATGTCATTCAAACAAAAACCATTAGCTATTGCTATTGCATTAACCCTCACTAGCGCTTCTTCTTTTTCTCAAACCAATAATGAATTAGGTGCCATTACGATTTATGGCTCAAGATTTCAGGAAAAGGACAACCAGACTTTACCTCAATCAAATATTATTTCTTCAGTAGAAATTCAAAAAAGTGGTCTAACTAATATTGCAGATGTTTTAAAGAAAATAGGCGGACTTCCAATCCGACAAGATTTATATGGCAACACTAATGCCACTATTGATTTAGGTGGGTTTGGTGATTCAGCAGACAATAATGTTGTAGTTCTTTTAGATGGCATCAGAATTTCAGAGAATGAGCAAGCCCCAGCTAGAATTTCTCTAATCCCAATTGAAGCTATTGAGCAAATTGAAATAACTCGCGGCGGCAATAGCGCCCTTTATGGTGATGGTGCTAATGGTGGTGTTATTAATATTATCAGCAAAAAGAATCTTGATAGTCTTAACATTGTTTCAGCAGGCATCGGAAGTAACAATACCTATCAATCCAATCTCTATACCGCCAAAAAATTTGGCGATATCAGCGCATCCGTTTTTGGTGAAACCAATAACTCAAAGGGCTACAGGAATAACAATCAAACGGCATCGCAATCTGGCGGCTCCATTATTCAATGGCAACCTAACCAATATACTAAGGCTGGCATCCGTTTATTCGTAGATGAGCAAAGAAATAACCTACCTGGAACACTGCCACTTACTTGGTTAAACAACAATTCAAAAGCCAAACAACAATCTATTTACTCCGAGCAATACAAAGCAGAGTCAAGCAATATCACGATCTTTGCATCATCAAAAATTGATCAAGTCGAGTACGCGATTGATATAAGCGAGAGAAATAAACATACCCATTGGCAATATGATAAAGACGCATGCGAATTAAGCAGCAGTTGTTCACAAGCATATCCTAGCAACTCATTTGCTAGCGTCAACAGTTCATCCACCACACGTCAGATTAACCCAAGAGTAAGGATCGATGATTTTCTAGTTCCTCAAAATAAATTGACTCTTGGCATGGATTGGCTAGATTGGCAATTCTCAAGAGATGTTCCAGAATTTACATGGGGGCCAAGTAACGCATCAAACAAACACTCAACCAGTGGTTTTTATGCTAACTCGGATTGGACTATCAACTCAAATAATCGATTAATCGGCGGCTACAGAACGGAAAAATTCAAACAGTCGAAGTATTACGCCGACATCTCTGGAGATGAGTTTGATAGCGATCACCAAAGAATTACATCTCATAACATTCAATACATCAGAAGTATTGAATCAACCCAGCTATACGCAAAACATGGGAAAAATTATCGCTTACCTAATGCCGACGATAACTATCAATTAGCCAATTTGTGGACGCTATCAAACCCGCTAAAACCACAAACATCAATCGATAATGAATTTGGCATCAACTATAAAAACAGTTCTCAACAATATAGTCTCAGTTACTACAAAAGCTCAATCACTAATGAGATTGGTTACGATGAACACATTTATGGTAACGGAAACTACCCTTCATCCAGAAGAACAGGTATCTTTGCAAGTGCTCGCCAAACCCTAACAGCAATGTTTAGTTTACGGGCTCAAATTCAAACTATTAACTCAAAAATATTGGCCGGCACTTACGCGGGTAAATCAGTTCCTAGCATTCCAGAATATACGAGTTCTTTTGGGGTAGAAACCCGCTTTAACGCAAAAGAAATGCTAGATTTAGCTTATCGCTCGGTTGGCAAATCTTATGCATCTGGAGATAACCAAAATAATGGATTTAGAACCAATCAGCAGCATTATGTTGATATGAGATACAACCTAAAAAATGGTTCATGGGACTGGACAGCAAGTATCAACAACTTATTGGATAAAAAACAATACGATTATGCGGTCTATAAACCTAATTATTTAGATTTATACCAAAGAACAGTCTATCCAACTCTAGGCCGCAACTTTAGTCTGACTGGTAGGTATGTTTTCTAGTATTTTCAGGCTTTAACCCAAGCCCGCCTTATGGCGGGCTTTTTAATTCTTGCTCTCTTCGTAGAGATAGATACAATGGTAATCATGTCAGAACTTACAAACATTTCTTATAACCGTTTGCAAGACAGCTTAGCCCGCCTAGAAGCTAAAACAAAGGCCCTGCTAGACGCTGTAGAGCAAGCCCGTAAAGAACGCTTAAGCTTGGAAGCCAAGATTGAGGATGCTCAAGGTCGTATCCAGAACATCTTAAGTAAGCTCCCTCCTCAGACCGATAACGGTCAAATGGATCTTTTGGCAGCCAATCAACAGGATGCACAATGAGCCAAAATCGCATTGAAATTACCCTAGGCGGCCAGAAATTTGCGTTCGCCATTGCTCCAGAGCACGAAGCTAGCCTAAGAGCTGCTGCAGCCATTGTTGATGAACAACTAGAAGCTGCCTTATCCAGCGGCAACCGTAGCATTGAGCGCGCGGCCATCATGACAGCGATTAAGCTAGCTGGCGACCTTCAAGCCGCCAAAATGAATATCAGCCATGCAGAAAACCCAGGCGCAAGCTTAGATCAAATGGCACTCCTACAGTCCAAAGTTGATCAAATCGAGGCATCTGTTGATTCTGCGCTGAAAACGCTTTCCCTACCTGGTTAGCCAAGGCCAATAGTTCCTTGAACCGATGCGCAAGCATCTGGCGTGGGCCATATAGTATGGGCGCGAGCGTCTCGTAGCTCACAGAGCATCGCTTCGGGCGATGTTCTCCCTGAAACACTTGATGCACCCGAAGTATTATTGCCATGCCGCCTTGAACCTACTGGGTTCAGGATGACGGCCTAGCGGCCAAGGTGGGGAATCCTATAATAGGACTTCAATTATGGAGGCATCTATCTTGAAAAAAATTTCTTGTCCGCCAGGCCTATTTGTAGCCATATCTTTATTCCTATCACTCCCCGCACACGCGGAAGATATCCTTAACGGCAAAACATTGCACCAAGCAAAATGTGTTCAATGCCATGCTGAAAAATCAGGGTTAGGCAATGCGGATATGATTTATCTACGTACCGACCGTAAAGTAAAAGATTTTGCGAAACTCAAAAGCATGGTTTCGATGTGCAACACTGAATTGCGCTTAGATTTATTTCCGGAAGACGAAGCAGATTTAGTAGCTCACCTCAATCAAAGTTTTTACAAAATTAATCCCCACAAATAACTATGACCCTTATTCAAATTGGCGCATTAGCTCTTCTCGGTTGCTGCACAGGTTTTGCAGCTGGGCTACTTGGCATCGGTGGCGGCATGATTTTGGTGCCCTTCTTAAGCTTCTTGTTCACGATGTATGGGTTTGATAGCTCGGTCGTCGTCCACATTGCAATTGCCACGTCCATGGCAACAATATTATTCACATCCTTATCTTCCGTTAGAGCTCACCACAAACGGGGTGCTGTTCGCTGGGACATCGTCATGACTTTAGCCCCAGGCATTTTGCTTGGCGGCATCTTAGGCGGGGGAAAATTATTCGCCATCCTTAAAACATCCTGGTTATCGTTTATTTTTGCCGGATTTGTTAGCTTCTCAGCCTATCAAATGCTCATGAATAAAAAACCTAAACCAAGCCGCACTCTACCTGGCAAACCAGGGATGTTTGGTGTTGGTAGTTTTATTGGTTTTTTATCAAGTCTAGTAGGCGCTGGTGGCGGCTTCGTCTCTGTGCCATTTATGACATGGTGCAATGTCTCTATGCACAATGCGGTTGCCACATCTGCCGCATTAGGCTTCCCAATTGCTCTATCAAGCGCCATTGGCTACATCATTAGCGGGTATGGCAACCCATCACTACCTGAAGGCTCATTAGGGTATGTCTATCTACCCGCTTTAACCTCAATTGCGGTAGCCAGCGTCTTGACAGCCCCTCTAGGCGCTAAAGCAGCTCATCAATTAAACGTTGCGCAACTAAAAAGAATATTTGCGATTGTTTTATTTTGTTTGGCTGCCTACATGCTTCATAAAGGCCTAAGTAGCTTAGGCCTTTATTAAAGCAAGTAGGTTAACTTGCATAAGTTTGACGCAATACATTTTTCTGAACTTTACCCATTGCGTTTCGGGGTAGTTCAGAAACAAGAATAATGCGCTTAGGCACTTTGAAATTAGCGATCTTGCCTTTAAGCTCGGTAATCATGGCATCCGTATTAAGCTGAGATCCTGGTTTACCAACCACAATCGCTAATACGGCCTCGCCAAAATCAGGATGAGGAATACCAACCACGGCACTCTCGTCAACACCTGGCATATCATCAATAAAGCTCTCAATCTCTTTTGGATAAACGTTATATCCACCAGAAATAATTAAATCTTTGCTTCTACCGACAATACACAAATAGTCATCAGGCACTTTGCCGGCGCTAGTCTCACCACCCCAACGACCTACATCACCAGTCTTAAACCAGCCATCAGAAGTAAATTCTTCTTTGGTCTTTTCTGGCATGCGCCAATAACCTTTAAATATATTGGGACCTTTAACTTCCACATGACCGATTTCATTCACACCACACAAAGATCCATCATCTTTTCTAACGCGAACCTTGGTCTGCGGCAATGGTAATCCCACAGAACCGCCAACCCGATCGCCCTTATAAGGATTAGAAACCAACATGACAGTCTCACTCATGCCATAACGTTCCAAAATCGTTTGGCCAATTCTTTCTTTAAAGGAGTTGAATGTCTCCGTTAACAATGGTGCTGATCCAGAAATAAACAAACGCATATTCTTGGCAGTTTGTTTCGTAAAAGCAGGATCTAATAGCAATCGCACGTAAAAGGTTGGGACCCCCATCATGACTGTTGAACGAGGCATATGCTTAATGAGCTCTTTTGTATCCAAACGAGGCAACCAAATCATTTTGCTACCGTTTAAAAGCGCCCCGTGAGATGCTACAAACAGTCCATGTACGTGAAAAATAGGTAGAGCATGCAAAAGCACATCTCCTGTTCTCCATGCCCAAAACTTCTGCAATACCTTTGCATTACTTCCCAAGTTACCATGGGTCAGCATAGCGCCCTTGCTACGTCCTGTAGTACCTGATGTATACAAGATCGCAGCCAAATCATCTTCTGAACGCTTCACAGTATTAAATTTATCTGAGAGACCTGCTGCTTTTTCCAGCAAAGATCCTGTTCTATCTTCACCCAAGGTGAAAACATGTTTTGTGCCTGTTTTCTTAGCCACCTGAGAAACCCAAGTTAAGTTCTTTGGGCTACATACAACAACAGCTGGTTCAGCGTTACCTAAAAAATATTCAATCTCAGCAGACTGATAAGCTGTATTAAGTGGTAAATAAACTAAACCCGCTTTTAATGTTGCAAGATATAAAAATAGGGCTTCTGGTGACTTCTCGATTTGCACGGCCACTCTAGAGCCTTGCGGCAACCTCAAACTCGCTAGAAGATTGGCCATCTTAGATGTGGCCTTTTCTAGATCTCCCCAGCTGTAATACAACCCATCATGAGTTTCAATGGCACAAGCCGACTTATCTTTCGGAAAGCCAGACTCCAACAATTGATATAAGTTCATAACAACCTCAAATATCATGGCGATCTAACTTTTCAGTTAGATCATCCATTGATTAATCCATTTTTGCACCAGAAGCTTTAGCAACATCTGCCCAACGCTTAATTTCAGCATTCACAAACTTGCCATAAGCATCACCAGTCACATTAGGCGTGTCAGAACCGTTATTAATCCAAATAGTTTTTAACTCAGGCGAGTTCAACGCCTTAGTTACTTCAGCAGCCATCTTATCTACAACATCTTTAGGCGTTCCTTTAGGGGCCCAAAGACCATACCAAGTACTCACCACATAACCTGGGACACCTGCTTCAGCTGCTGTAGGCACATCTGGAAATGCTGCTGAACGCTTATTAGCAGCAACTGCTAAAGCTTTAATTTTCCCACTCTTAATATGCTGAGAAGATGAACCCAAACCGTCAAACATCATGTCTACTTGACCTGCAATCAAATCAGACAATGCAGGACCTGCGCCACGATACGGGATATGCGTAATAAAAGTTTTGGTTTGCATCTTAAATAACTCACCAGCTAAATGATGAGAGCTTCCATTTCCTGCGCTTCCATAATTAAGCTTGCCAGGATTTTTTTTCGCATACTCAATTAAACCTTTGAGGTCACTCACAGGAACTTTCTGAGGATTAACCACGACCACCTGCGGAGGTGTTGCTAACAACATGATTGGAATAAAACTCTTCTCAATGTCATAGTCCAATTTAGGATACATCACAGGTGCAATTGCATGATGCGCACCCCCCATAAAGAATGTATAGCCATCTGGGGTAGCCTTAGCCGCAACGCTTGCGCCCAACGTACCACCAGCACCACCTCGGTTATCAATGATGATTTGCTTGCCCATTTGCTTGGTTAATTGCGCAGACAAAGGTCTAGCAAAGGCATCTGTTCCACCCCCAGCCGGGAACGGCACAATAATCGTGACCGGCTTAGATGGCCAATTAGGATCAGCTAATACCGAAGATATACCGCCTATTGTTAGAGCAACAATACCCGCCAAAACGCCTAAGCGACGAACCGCATTTACTGGCTTTTTCATTTTTGTCTCCTCACACCCAGTTAAATTTTTTAAATCAATTGTGATACTGCTCTTGAAAAAATTACTTCTCCATTAACAAAACGCTCGTGGTTATCTTCCACTTTTTCTAAGTCATATAGGTAGTTCACCATCAAACCTGCTGATTGCTTAATACCTTTTTTTGACAAGTCTCCTGCCCAGTTAATTCTGTGTAATTTGGCGCCATTACCTAAATGAAATTTAGCAACGGAATTCCCACCTCGATGAGGTGAGTAATGCATTAAATAAATAGCGCACAAACTTTCCAAAGCCTCTCGTTCTTTAGGTGAACATGTATCAGGGTGCCAACCAGCCTGAATACGCTCACTCCATGATGTCTTTTTCAAATCTAATACATTCAACGACTGCTGATATTTTTCAGTAATGGCCGGCTTTAAATTAATAGCGCCCAAACTTTGGCCAGCACTTAACCATTCAGTAAATCCAGGAATTGGTGACAAAGTACAAAATATTTTTAATGATGGAAATTCTTTTTTTAAACTCTCAGCAACACGCTTAATTAAAAAATTCCCCATCGAAACACCGCGCAACCCTGGCTGACAGTTACTGATTGAATAAAAGATGGCGCATTTAAATTGATTGGGTTCAACAGTCGCGGATTTTTTATCTACTAACGGTGCAACCGAAGCAGGAATATCCGGCAATAACGCCACCTCTACAAATATGAGAGGCTCTTCAGATAACTGCGGGTGGAAAAAGGCAAAACAACGACGGTCAGGCTGCAATCTTCTACGTAAATCATCCCACCCATCAATCTCATGAACTGCTTCGTGCTGAATAATTTTTTCTAAGATTTCCGCAGGTGACTTCCAATCAACCTGATACATTTTTAGAAAGCCGGGATTGAACCAAGAATTTAATAAGTGCTGCATATCAGCATCGACGGCTTTTAATTCTGGCTTTCTATTTAACGCCTTTAATAATTGGCGACGCATATCTATGATCATGCCAGTACCACCAGGGGCACGATTTAACCGGCGCAACAACTCCTGACGAGGAGCTTCAGATACTTTCATTAACCAAACTAAATTATCTGCGTTAGGCGCTTCCGCGTACATTTGTGCAGCATTCAATACATCAGCGGGACTAGGGTTAAATTTTTCAGCTAAGTAATGAAAATACTGATTTTTTTGATCGTCATCTAATGTGTTGTAGTTCTCAATGACATCGCTAGCCATACTGGCGCCATTTGATTCACCACGTTCAGATAAAAGTTTCTTAGTGGCATTAACCGTCTTAGTCATATGCCTAGCCTTGATGAGCTTATCTAAAATCATGAAAGCACCGGCTCCGGCTTGAGATTTTTCAAAACATCCCGCTGTCGCATGATGTGAGTTTTCATCATGACTTCAGCCGCCAATGGATCTCTAGCTTTAAGGGCGGCAAATACAGATAAATGTTCCGCGCAAGATTCTGCAATACGTCCCTTGCCATGCAAACTACGATGTCTCGATAAATTTAGGATTTTTCTCATATCTTGCAACATACGACTTAACCATTCGTTACCCGCTAAGTTTTGTATGGCGATATGTATTTTTCTATTCGTTTCGTAATATTCATCAATATTTTTAGCGGTGGCATGTTTTTCCAACTTCGCATGCAACGCTTCTAATGAATGAATATCTTTATCTGTGGCTCGCTGAGCTGCCTCGTAAGCACAACGACCCTCTAGCATGGCCATAATAGGAAAAATATCATCCAAATCTTTTTCGGTAAGCTGAGTCACATAACAGCCCCTTCTAGGCTCAATGCGTAACAATCCTTCCGATGCCAGAATGCGAATAGCTTCTCTAAATGGTGTCCTCGATACGCCTAAATCTTCGGCTAATTTTTGTTCATCAATCCAAGAACCTGGAGCTAAAACGCCACCAGCAATCATTGAACGCAAACGTTCAGTGACTTCTATGTATAGGGCTGGTTTGACGATTTTTGATGTCATGTACATAAATGTATTTTGTATACAAAATACATAACATTGGTGCTAACCCTAAATTTGAAGAAACAAGGGAAACTACTGAGACTTTTTGAAAACCAATATAAAACCTAAAAGAACCATAGGGATAGATAACCACTGCCCCATGGAAAGTCCCAAGGATAAGAGTCCTAAGAAGTTATCAGGCTCACGAGCAAATTCAGCTAAGAATCGGAATAGGCCATAACCTAATAGAAAAACTCCTGATACCTGAGCAAGCTTTCTAGGGCTTGCGGCATACCACCACAAAATAAATCCTAAACAAAGTCCCTCACCTGCCAATTGATACAACTGAGAAGGATGTCTAGCTATTAAGTCGCCCGATTGCGGAAAAATCATTGCCCAAGGTACATCTGTAGGACGCCCCCATAACTCACCATTAATGAAGTTACCCAGACGCCCAAATGCCAATCCAAAAGGAATCAATGGGGCAATCAAATCCGTGATTTCGAAAAATGATTTCTTATATTTTTTAGCAGACCACCACATAGCTGCTAAAACACCTAAAAACCCACCATGGAAAGACATGCCGCCTTCCCAGACCTTCAATATATCCAAAGGATGAGCTAAGTAATGTCCCGGCATATAGAAAAGGATATAACCAAGACGGCCTCCCAAAATCACACCGGCAACACCAGCAAATAAAATATCTTCAAGATCTTTGTAACTTAAGCCAGTGCTTTGAATATGAGCCTGTTTTAAACGCATTTTTCCAAGAATTAAAAATTGTGCAAAAGCCATCAAATACATCAATCCATACCAATGAATGGCTACTGGACCCCAGGCGATTGCAACCGGGTCAAATTGTGGATGTATGAATGCCATATCTTAGGTTTTAAAGAATGTTGGAGAATTATTGACCGGTTTGATCGAAATTATGTAGCTCGTGCCCCTGCTCGCGATAAGCCTTATAACGCTCACGCCCTGCCAATCGATCTTCTTCATCCGTCGAAACAATTTCCACAATACGAGGAAACCTTGCAGCTAAATTCTCAACAGACTTAGGCAATGAACGCCCTACGTGAATTAACACATCACCATGAGGCAAATAATCTAATTCATCTGCCTCAAAACTTTCCACCAATACAACAGGTGTTTCTGCAGCAAAATCGTCAAATCCCCAAGCATGCGGTAAAAAATCTGACGCGCTAAAACTCCATAACTGCTCATCCAATTGACGCAAAAACTCTTTTGATCCGACCACCACAATATTACGCATCGGCAAATCTTCACTAGGACTTGCCATGATCTTGCGAATCAAACGACAACTATATAAAGACTTGTTATTTACCTGACTATGAAAATCGATTCTGGCCATAAAATTCCTTAACTATCGCAATTTAAGCTAGTAGATAGTTAACGAGTAAAGGCACAGGTCGTCCTGTCGCACCTTTAGCAGCACCACTCTTCCAAGCCGTACCCGCGATATCCAAATGTGCCCAGGTATATTTCTCGGTATATTTAGACAAGAAGCATGCTGCCGTAACGCTGCCTGCAGGGCGGCCGCCAATATTAGCCATATCCGCAAAATTAGACTTCAACTGATCATGGTAGGCTTGATCCAAAGGCATACGCCATACAGTATCTTGAGATTGACGACCTGCACTCAATAAATCTTCGGCCAATGCATCATCACCAGAAAATAACCCTGAGTGCACAGCGCCCAATGCGATCACACAAGCACCTGTTAAGGTAGCGATATCAATAACAGCTGCTGGCTTAAAGCGCTCCACATAAGTTAATGCATCACAAAGTATCAGGCGGCCTTCAGCATCGGTGTTTAAGATCTCGATAGTTTGACCAGACATACTCGTTACGATATCTCCAGGTCTAGTAGCATGACCCGAAGGCATATTTTCACAGGTTGGAATAACTGCAATCACATTGCGCTTTAGTTTTAATTCCCCAATAGCGCGCATAGTTCCTAGAACAGAAGCTGCACCACACATGTCATATTTCATTTCATCCATGCCTTCGCCCGGCTTTAATGAAATACCCCCTGTATCAAATGTAATTCCTTTACCAACCAATACAATAGGCGCCTCTTTTGCGGAGCCCCCATTGTGGCGCAACACAATAAATTGAGGTGGCGCTACAGAACCCTGGGTTACCGCTAAAAATGCTCCCATTTTGAGAGTTTCAATTTCTTTGTGGCCCAATATTTCAGCCTTGAACCCAAAATCTTTCGCCAACTTTTTAGCGGTTTGGGCCAAATAACTCGGCGTACAAATATTAGGTGGTAGGTTTCCTAAATCTTTGGTGAGATCCATGCCATTAGAAATCGCGATTCCTTCAGCAACGGCTTTTTGCAAAGCTTTATTATTTTTCGCATCACTAGCAATCGTGAGCTTAACCAACTTGGAACCCTTTTCAGCTGGCTTTGTCTTAAATTGAGGATGACGGGCTCCAAATTTATATAACTGCTCTTTTGCAAATTGCGTTAATAAACGCACCTGAGATAGAGCATCTTTCGCAGAAAACTCCTCAAAAACCCATAAAGCATCCTTAGCTTGGGTTGCCACCAAGGCCTTAACACCCACTTGCAACCACTTCGCCACATCAGCAATATGAGATTTTTCAGTCTTTTTACTAACTTTAGACTCCTCACCCATACTAATTAACAATAAACGTTCAGCTTTTAAGCCTGCAGCAGCCCATGCATCCGTGGCACTTAGCAATAAAGAGCTACCAGATTTGGCCTCCAAATCACCCATAGCAACAGCTTTAGCGACGGCGCCATGTGTAGCTAAGTTCAAGGCATTTAAGACGCCCCCTAGCTTCTTGGGATTTTGGATATTCTCCCCCTTAAACGCCACAACCAAGCAACCGGTTGCCGTTGCCATTTGGGCCTTTAGACCTAAAGTACCCTCTCCAAATATTTTCGTGCTACATTCCATGTGCTTTTCCTTAATGCAAGGGAAGTTTCTGATACCCTTCATTATCGCCCAGCTTAGCTTTTTATGATTTTTAAGAGAGCCCTTCGACAAGAACTCACCTTCACCACCGGCGTGGTGTTTATGGTGTTGGTCACCCTTGTTTTAACGAATTTAATGATTCGCACCCTAGCTAATGCCGCTAGCGGCATTGTCAACCCCAAAGATGTCTTAGTTCTAATGGGCTTGGGCATGATCAATTACCTAGCGGTTTTATTAGCTGTTTCACTATTTATTACTGTTTTACTCGTTTTAACAAGATGGTACAAAGATTCAGAAATGGTCATTTGGCAAAGTGCTGGACTAAGCCTTTTCACTATTTTGAAAACAATCCTTTGGTTTACAGCCCCACTTGCTGTTGTGATTGCCGTTTTATCGGCTGCTGTATCTCCATGGGCCAATGAACAATCAAACATCATTAAGCAACGCTTCCAACAACGCGATGATGTATCCATGATTGCTTCAGGTCAATTTAGAGAGTCTTCTAATAACAACCGCGTATTTTTTATTGAGGAAATTGATACCGAAACAAATACGATGAAAAATGTTTTCATCAGTACTTTTGGTAAAGAAAAACAAACAGTTTCTGTTGCTAATGAAGGCTTTATAGAAACCCTACAAGGTGGCGATCGCCAACTAAGCCTAACTCATGGACGTCGCTATGAAGGTATTGCAGGATCACAAGAATTCAGGGTGACAGAATTTGATCGATACACCGTTAAATTAGACAATAAAGAAATTGATCAAATTGCCCCGACCAATAGAACGATCCAAGTTTGGGATTTAATTAAAGACTGGAACCCCACTAATAAAAGTGAGCTCCTATGGAGAATTGGTTTACCTTTAATGGCCTTATGTTTTGTCACTATTGCCATTCCACTTTCATATGTCAACCCAAGAAGTGGCCGCTACACCTCCATGATCATGGCAGTTTTAATCTACTTCACTTATTCGAACTTGTTAACTTTATTACAAAACTGGGTTAAAAACGAGCGCTTCAGTTTTGCAGCAAGCTGGTGGCCCCTTCATGTATTTACGTTTTTTCTAGGCCTATTGATGATTTATCTTGGTCAAAATAGATCCATCACTTTAAGAGGTAGATTTAAAAAATACCGATCAAGAAAACAAATGCAACAAGGGAATACTCATGTGGAATAGAATTTTCCCTCTTATTTATGAACGCTATTTGGCAAAACAAATTTATCTGTCATTTATATTCATATTGATTGCCCTGGTGTCTCTATTTGTATTTTTTGATTTCATTGCAGAAGTGAATGACACCAACAACACCTATACTTTTTTATTAGCATTTGCGACTGTTATTTTCAAGATTCCAAGCCGGATTGTGGAAATTATGCCAATTGCTGCACTCATTGGTGCTATTTATGTGTGCGCTAATTTGGCAGCCCAATCTGAATACACCATTCTGCGTGTCGCAGGCTTACAACCTATAAAAGCCCTACAAACACTCATCAAGGTTGCCATACCCATTGCAATTGCCACCCTGGTCATGAGTGAATTTGTAGGTCCCATTGCAGAAACTATTTCAAAAAATATCCGAGTTTCAGCCTTAAATGCTGGCATAGAAAAACTAGACTTCAAATCTGGGGCATGGATTAAAGATAAACGTCGCGATGAAGATGGTAATGGGAAAATCAAAGAAGGCACTCGCTATATCAATGTGGGCTCATTTGAAAATACGAGCGGAGTGAAAGGTTTTCGGATGTATGAGTTCGATGAAAAAAATAGATTAATTAACATCAGAATCGCCAACTCAGTCACATTTATAAATGCCAACCAATGGCAACTTAACAATGTTACCGAAACTCATTTTAAAGAAACAAACGATGCAAATCGATTAGACCCAAGCTTTAATACCGAGATAAAAAAATCACCTTCTGAAATCATTACCACCGAAGTAAATCCTCAATTACTAGGTGTATTACTGATTAAACCGGATCGCATGTCCTTATTAGATCTATTTAGTTATATCAACCATCTTAGAGATAACAAGCAGGACTACCAGCGCTATGCCATCGCATTTTGGAAAAAATTGATTTATCCGTTTACTGTATTAGTCATGTTGGCGCTAGCACTACCGTTTGCTTATCTTCAAACGCGCTCAGGAGGTATTGGTTATAAGGTTTTTGGCGGCATCATGCTCGGCATCAGTTTCCAATTATTCAATAGCCTTTTCTCCCATTTGGGGCTCTTAGCTGAATGGCCTTCATTAGTTAGCGCCATAACACCAGCAACCATCTATTTCATTTTGGCATTAATTGGAATTAGCTGGGTTTCTAAAACTTAGGCTCAAACATTTACACCATTTATGTCAACGGCAAGCACAACAACCTCTCTTGATAAAACAGCCATTGTTTTATTTGCTCACGGGGCAAGAGATGAACGTTGGAAAGAACCTTTCTTAAAGCTTCAAGCCATTATTAAGAAAAATAATCCATCTCAAAGAGTTGAGCTGGCATTTCTAGAATTAATGACTCCCGCTCTACCTGAATTGATTGATAGCTTAGTGGCTGAAGGCTGTTTGGAAATCCTAGTTATCCCCGTATTTTTCGGGCAAGGTGGTCACATGAGAAGAGATTTTCCTGCCATCCTAGCAGCATGCCAAGGTAAACATCCTCAGGTTCGATTAGGCGCTAAGGCGGCTGTTGGTGAGGATATCGGTGTTCTCGAGGCGATTGCCAAATACTGCGCCAACTAATAGTAAAGCAGGCGCCTGGCCATCAAACCAATCACTAGCTAGGCCATTAGCCATCTCAGCTAGAGTTAACGACAAACTTCTCTCACGCTTAGTACTAATGGCCTCAATAATTCTGACTGGAGTCGTCATTACTCGACCTTGAGCAATTAACTGCTTAGCAATAGATACCGCTTCATTACGCCCCATATAAATAACAAGCGTATCCGCTGTTGGCAAATCTATAGATGTATTAGCAGTATCCACAGCTCTATTTACTCCATTGGTTGCATCTACAGCTTTCGCCTGAGTACTAAATGCAACACTTCTGGCCACACCTCTTAAAGTCAGGGATTGCTTTAAGCTTGCAGCAGCAGCTAGAGCAGCTGTAATGCCTGGAACTACCTCAACTTCGATACCAGCTTCTTGCAACTCAGCAATCTCTTCATCAGCGCGACCAAATATCATCGGGTCGCCACCTTTTAAACGCACAATCAACTGATGCTTTTGTGCGGCATCCACTAAACGTTTATTGATAAATTTTTGCGCTGTTGAATGTTTACCGCAACGCTTGCCCACAGCAATCTTTTCAGCTTGGGGGCAATAGGCCAGCATTTCCGGCTCAACCAAAGCATCATGAAATACCACATCTGCAGCCGCCAATAACTTAGCGCCACGAACTGTAATCAAGTCCGCAGCACCAGGACCAGCTCCGATTAGGTAAACCTTACCTAATTGAGGAATGGAGGCAGATGTCTTTGTCATTTAAGCAGTAGCTCCACGCACCATGCCAGCAGCAACAGTGTGGTTAGTTGCTTCATCAATCAAAACAAAAGCCCCCGTACTTGGCGCATCATCGAATAAGTCAGCGGCAATTGGTTTTTGTAAAACCAAATCAACACGGCCAATTTCATTCATATTCAACGCATGAATATCCGTGCCATGTGACAAAGTTTGCACATCTAACACTTGTTGAATACCTTTAACTTTGGCAAATACCGTATTGGTGGTGTGACGCAATACATACTTACGTGCCAAAGAAAGTGGCTCGCTATCTAACCAGCAAATATCCGCTGAAATTTGTTTAGTTAATACTGGCGCATCAACAGATTCGGAAGCAACAATTAAATCACCTCTCGAAACATCCACATCTTCAGCTAAACGCAATGCAATAACTTGCCCCGCTTTAGCAAGATCAACCCCAGCGGCACCATGCGCTGCTTGGTGATCATTACCGACATGAATTTCAGAAACCGTCGCTTCCAAACCACTTGGCAATACTGTTACTTTTTGTCCTTTTTTAATACTGCCAGACTCAATACGGCCCAAATACCCGCGGAAATCATCAGCAGCACTACCGTCTTGGCGCGCCACATATTGAACTGGGAAACGCAGACTCTGAACCTTATGCACCACACTGGTATCTAAACCTTCTAACCATTGCAGCAAACTAGGTCCCTGATACCAAGGAGTCTTATCACTTTTCTCAACCACGTTATCTCCCTGTAATGCAGAAACAGGAATCAAATGAGGTGCAGGAAGACCTAATGTTTTAGCCAAACCTTCAATAGACTCTTTAATGGCATTGAAAACTTTCTCATCAAAACCCAACAAGTCCATCTTATTTACCGCTACAGCCACATGACGCAAACCTAATAAACGCACAATTGCTGAATGACGTTTCGTTTGCGCCAATAAACCAGCTGGTTTAACTGACAAATCCACGCGCGTCGCATCTACTAATAAAACAGCCACATCCGCCTGAGATGCTCCAGTAACCAAATTACGCGTATATTGCTCATGCCCTGGAGCATCGGCAACAATGAATTTTCTTTTAGCCGTTGCGAAATAGCGGTAAGCCACATCGATCGTAATACCTTGTTCACGCTCAGCCTCTAAACCATCGGTTAATAAAGCTAAATCAACAGCGGCATCAGAAGCAGTCACACGGGCATGCTTTGTTTTAGAAAGCGCTAATAACTGGTCTGCTAATACAGCCTTGGTGTCATAAAGTAAACGACCAATTAAAGTACTTTTACCGTCATCAACGCTACCGGCTGTAATAAATCTAACAACTCCCTGGCTCATCAGAAATACCCCTCTTTTTTACGACGCTCCATTGAAGCTTCACTTGTTTGATCGTCCATACGTGTTGCGCCACGCTCAGTAATTTCGGAGATCGCAGTTTCTTTAATAATGTCTTCAGCTGTAGCCGCTGTACTTAATACCGGGCAAGTACAACTAATATCGCCAACCGTTCTAAAGCGCACGCTAATGGTTTCACTAACCTCATCAGCAGCTTTAGGTGTCACATTGGTCACTGGCACCAATAAACCATTTTTACGCACCACTTCACGTTGGTGTGCATAGTAAATACTTGGTAAATCCAATTTCTCGCGCGCAATGTATTGCCATACATCTAACTCAGTCCAATTAGAAATTGGGAAAACGCGCATATTCTCACCTTGAGCAATGCGTGCGTTATAAAGATTCCACAATTCAGGTCGTTGCGCCTTTGGATCCCACTGACCAAACTCATCTCGGAAAGAGAAAATACGTTCTTTAGCACGTGCTTTTTCTTCATCACGACGCGCACCACCCATTAAGGCATCAAATTTGTGCTCAGCAATCGCTTCAAGCAACGTGGTTGCCTGTGCAGCGTTACGTGAATCTGTTTCCTTACGCAAACGCACGGTACCTTTGCGAATAGAGTCTTCAACATGCCCCACCACTAACTTAGAACCCGTTTTCGCAACAATGTCATCACGAAACTGAATAACCTCAGGATAGTTATGGCCTGTATCAATATGCAATAAAGGAAATGGTAAGTTAATAGGTCGATCACCAAAGCGGAAGGCTTTACGAGCCAAATGGAACATCACAATGGAATCTTTACCGCCTGAAAATAACATCGCAGGGTTGGAGCATTGCGCTGCCACCTCACGAATGATGTAAATGGATTCAGCTTCTAACCAATCCAAATGTTCATTTTGTAGTTGTTCTTGATTCATATTTTTCATTTCACATGCAAACCGCACTCTTTGCTGTCTTTTTGCAACCACCACCAGCGTCCAGCACGAATATCTTCACCTTCTTTAACCGCTCTCGTGCAAGGCTCACATCCAATACTTGGATAACCTTGCAAATGCAACGGATGAATCGGTACGTTTTTATATTGAAGGTACGCCCAAACATCAGACTCTGACCAATCAAACAAAGGATTATATTTGGCGATATGGCGCGCATCATCCAATTCTTCAAAAGGTAAATCAGAGCGCGTCACTGCTTGCTCACGTCGCTGCCCTGTCAACCAAGCTTTTGCACCTTCTAGCGCTTTATTTAACGGCTTAATTTTACGAGCACCACAACAAGCTTTCTTGGCATCTTCGCTATCATAAAAACCATTTAAACCATATTGCTCAATAAATGCCTCGACGTCTTTTGGCTCAGGATAAGCACGCAAAATAGAAACACCATAATGCTTCTCTACTGTATCGACCATAGCCACAGTCTCTTGATGAAGACGGCCTGTCTCCAAAGTAAATAATGAAATCTTGGCACCAGACTTCACAATACCATCTGTCACAACCATATCTTCAGCGGCTAGACTCGTAGCAAAACGAACATCTGCATGTTTCGCAACAATGGTTTGCAAACGCTCATATAAAACCTGCGCCTTAGCTTCAATTTGTTCTGGTGTTAATGAAGATGCTGGAATCGACCATAAGACTGGGCGACCTAAGGAAGTAGCAGTGGTGGATTCACTCATACTGTACCTACCTGCTTCTGAGATCTCTCTCTACGCCAATCATTTTGGAACACATAAGCAACTGAATTAAATTGCGCTAGAGCCACATCAGGGTTTTGGTCATTACGAATCGCAAAACTATCAAACCCAACACGGGCTAATGGCAATAACTGATCAATCAATACATCACCAATCGCTCTTAATTCACCATCCCAAGAAAAGCGCTCGCGCAATAAAGCAGCTGTACTGTAACCACGACCATCTCTGAAAATCGGAAAATCAACTGCCAAAATTGGCCAAACTTTCAAACCTGCAGAAATAGCTTCAGCATGAGCCAAAACATCATCTTCAGGAGCAAACCAAACGCCAATCTCACCCTTTTGAGCGCGAGCCTGATGCTGCTCCTTAGTACCTCTGGTTAACCACCAAGCAAACGGCACAATTACCTTACCTTGTGGCAATGCTGCTGACTCTTCACCTTCTGTCGCACGAAATACTTGCCATTCATTAGGAACCAGTTGTGCTTGACCTGTTTTAGGAAAACGAATTAATTTAGCCATGGCTCACCTCATCAGCAGCTTTTCTATTAGGTCTATCTTGATAAACACGCTCTTTAAATGGCGTGATACCCAAACGTCTCACTGCATCAATAAATTTCTCTTCTGGCTCACGCTTCTCAACAAACACGTCAATGACTTTGCTAATCACATCAGGCATATCTTCAGCAAAGAAAGATGGGCCAATCACTTTACCAATGGAAGCATTGTTGCCTTGATCACCACCTAAGGTCACTTGATACCACTCTTGACCATCTTTATCGACGCCCAAAATACCAATGTTCCCTACATGATGATGGCCACAAGAGTTCATGCAACCAGAAATATTCAAACTGATGTCACCTAGATCATGTAAATAATCTAAATCATCAAAACGTTTTTGAATTTCATTAGCGATTGGAATAGATTTAGCATTCGCCAATGAACAGAAGTCACCGCCAGGACAGGCAATGATGTCGGTTAAATAACCAATATTAGGCAATACCAAACCTTGAGTTTTAGCGTCTTTCCACAAGCTATAAAGCTGAGCTTGCTCAACATCCGCCAACACCAAGTTCTGTTCATGCGTGGCACGAATTTCACCAAAACTATATTTATCTGCCAAATCAGCAATCGCTAACATTTGTTCTGTTGTAACATCACCAGGCGCTACCGTGCCATGAGGTTTTAATGAAAGCACCACACTGGCGTAACCAGACACTTGGTGTGATTTCACATTACGTTCTAACCAGCGAGCAAATGCCTTTTGATCAGTCGCATCGGCCAACTGAGCTACTTGCTCAGCTTGTAATGAAGTAGCTTGTTTGTATGCTGGCTTCGTGAAATGTTTCGCCACACGTTGCCACTCGGTTTCTGTAAATGTGCTGTTACCACCTACCCAGTGCTCATACTCAGATTCAACTTGACGAGCAAATTCTTCCGCACCCAACGCTTTCACCAAAATCTTGATGCGCGCTTTGTACATATTGTCGCGACGACCAAAGCGGTTATACACACGCAAAACAGCAGACAAATAATTCGGTAACTCTTGCCAAGGCAAATCACGTTTAATAATCACACCAAGAATCGGCGTGCGCCCCATACCGCCACCGACTAAAACATCAGCAAGCAATTGGCCTTGATTATTTTTATGTAGATACAAGCCCACATCATGAGCCGCCACAATCGCACGATCTTCCGCAGAAGCACTCACAGCAATCTTGAATTTACGAGGCAAATAAGCAAACTCAGGGTGCAGTGTTGACCATTGGCGCAACAACTCACAAACCGCTCTCGGATCAACCACCTCATCACCGGCGACACCAGCAAATGGGTCACTCGTGATGTTACGAATACAGTTACCAGATGTCTGAATCGCATGCATTTGCACTTTTGCTAATTCAGCCAAAATCTCTGGCGTATCTTCTAAATTGAGCCAGTTATATTGAATATTCTGACGCGTTGTAAAGTGCCCATAACCACGATCGTACTTTTTAGCAATGTGACCTAATACACGCATCTGCGCTGAATTAAATAATCCATAAGGAATGGCCACACGCAACATATAAGCATGACGTTGCAAATACAAACCATTTTGCAATCGAAGAGGACGGAACTCTTCTTCACTTAAATCATCAGCAATGCGACGCTTAACCTGATCCCTAAACTGAGCGACTCGGTCATCTACCAAACGCTGATCGATTTCATCATACTTGTACATCTTTAAAACCTTTTAAGAAACTAATTTAATGCCAACTAAAGTTAGCGTTGTTGCTAAAGCGCCACGCACGTATTTTTCGGGCAATGATTTTGACAAACGCGCACCTAACCAAATACCAGGTACAGATCCAATCAATAAGCCTGATAGCAAATCAAAGTGAACGTTACCTAACCACCAATGGCCAAGACCTGCTAACGCGGTTAAAGGTACTGCGTAAGCAATATCAGTACCAGCCACTTCTGGGGCACGCAACTTGGGATACAACAATAAAATCAATGTGGCGCCAATAGCACCAGCACCAATAGAGGAAATTGTTACCAATACGCCAATAACAGCACCAACCAATACCGTTGCAACACGCTGTGTCTTACCGTGTAATTGTGCCTTAGGATGGTTCTCAACCCAAGCTAATAATGATTTACGGAACAATAACGATAAAGCCGTTAAAAATACGGAAATACCGATTGAAACCTTAATAATGTGATGCCACTGATCATCCAAAGGGCCGACTTCTTTCATCACCAGAATAGTCAGTACAGCTGCAGGCAAACTACCCAAGGCTAAAAAGCCCACAATATCCCAACGCACATGGCCATGCACTCGATGAGCTAAGGTGCCAACCCCCTTTGTTAAGGCAGCAAAAGCCAAGTCAGTTCCGACAGCAACGCCTGGAGGCACACCAAAGATAATGGTTAATAAAGGCGTCATCAGCGACCCGCCACCCACGCCAGTGAGACCAACGAGTAGGCCCACTAGGGCTCCAGAAAACGCGAAAGGTAATAAGCTTATGAATAGTTCTTGCATGGCTGGCACTTTAGCTATTTTCCTTAATTTCTACAAATAATAAAAAATCGTTTTAATATATGGTTTATTGCATATAGAAATGAGCCGATATGAACTTACATCAATTTAGGTTTGTCCGAGAAGCTGTTCGCCAGAACTTCAACCTGACAGAAGCAGCTAAGACTCTCTTCACATCCCAGCCTGGGGTATCTAAAGCCATCTTGGAACTGGAAGATGAATTAGGGGTTGATATTTTTCGCCGCCATGGTAAGAGGATTAGAAACCTTACCGAGCCAGGTAAGCGGATACTAACCTCCATTGAGAGAATCTTAGTGGAAGTGGAGACTTTAAAGCGTGTTGGTAAGGATTTTGCAGCTCAAGACCAAGGCAACTTCGTAATTGCCACCACCCATACCCAAGCTCGGTACGCCCTACCCAAAGTTTTAACCGAGTTCACCAAGCGCTTCCCCAAAGTGAGGGTCAGCATCCAACAGGGCAACCCTCAACAAATGGCAGAAATGCTGATTCATGACCGAGCCGATATTGCTATCGCCACCGAGGGCATCGCCGGCATCGATGGCATCGTCGCCTTGCCAGGTTATCAGTGGCAACATGTCATCGCCGTACAACCAGAACACCCTCTTTTAAGCAAAAAAACGCTTTCTCTAGAGGATTTAGCGGAATACCCCATCATCACCTATGACAAAGCATTTGCAGGGCGCACCAAAATTGATAAAGCATTTTCAAGCAAAAATCTACAGCCTGATGTCGTATTAGAAGCAATTGATGCCGATGTGATTAAAACGTACGTTGAAACAGGCATGGGTGTCGGTATCGTCGCAGGAGTTGCTTACGATGCGGAACGCGATAGAAATTTAAGAGTGATTCCCGCCGGTCACTTATTTGGTAATAACGTAACCAAAGTGGCTATTAAGCAAAATGCTTACCTACGTTCTTTTGTTTATACGTTTATTGAATTGTTCTCGCCAACACTCACCAGAAAATTAGTCGAGCAATCGATGGCTGGCGAGAATGTGGATTACCAAATTTAAAAATTAGCGGTAACTGACCATTCAAATTATTTGCTATCCAACTCATAGCTAGCTCTAGGATACTGGGCTAGCTTTTCAGTTAGATAAGGCATAACCGATTTCATGTTCTCAGCCAAAGTCCACGGTGGGTTAATAATGAACAACCCACTACCCAACATCCCAAAGCCCTGCTCATCAGGTTCCTGAACAGTCATAGAGATGTTTAATGTTTTGTCCGAGAGAGCGTTTAATTCTTCAATCAAAGATATGTGATCGCCTCTGGTTAGGATCGGATACCAGACGATATAAACACCTTCAGCAAAACGTCTTAAACCTTCAGCAACAGAAGCCACCACGCGCTGATAATCAGATTTGATTTCATAAGGTGGATCCATGAAGATTACCGCACGGCGTGTTGGCGGCGGCAATAATGCTTTCAACCCATCAAAGCCATCACCTTTAAATACTTTAGCTATTTTTGATTTATCAAAATGTTCTTCAAGAATGTCAAAGTCAGTAGGATGAAGCTCAAATAAACGCATGCGATCATCAGGCCGAATCGAGCGACGAATAATTTCTGGAGATCCGGGATATAAATCCCAATGACCTTTGGCATTACACAACTGAACTAAATCAACATACTCTTTAATAACAGACGGCAGATCTTGAGCATCCCAAAGTTTAGCAATGCCATCTAGGTATTCTGCTTTTGTATTCGCGTACTCAGACTTTAATGAATACATTCCAGCTCCCGCATGGGTATCAATAACCCAATACGGTTTATCTTTCTGATTCATATAAGCCAATACTTGTTGCAACACACAGTGCTTTAGTACATCAGCGTGGTTGCCAGCATGAAAAGCGTGGCGATAAGCAAGCATGGGCTAAATAAGATTTAAGTGTCTGTGAGAGGAGTTTGGTGCCGCGGGACGGACTCGAACCGTCACACCTTTTGGGCGGGAGATTTTGAGTCTCCTGTGTCTACCAATTTCACCACCGCGGCAATGTGTGTTTTGCATCAAAATTCGTGCAAGACCAAGATTATGCCTCAAGTACTCTAAGAAGTGAAGATGTGTCGTCCATCCCCCACCCAGAATCCATCAGTTTTTCTAACTGCAGAGCCACTGTTTGCAAGGCTGGGAGATCTAAATGCGCCTTATTTATTGCCTCTTTAACCAAGAAGAAATCTTTGGCATGTAAACGTGCTTCAATGCCGGCCTTAAAGTCCCTACTCACCATCTTGGGGCCCATGAGATCTAACATGCGACTACCCGCCATACCTCCAGAAATCGCCTGAAATACTTTTTGCAAATTAGCTCCATTACTAGCTGCAAATCGCATAGACTCGGCAATACCTTGGATATTAATCACTTGTGCAATTTGGTTACAAAGCTTTGCAACCTGCCCATGGCCAACATCGCCAATATGCGTTATGGTTTTTGCATAACACTGAATGATGGGCATGACCTTCTCAATATCAGTTGCAGCGCCACCCAACATCATGACCAAAGAACCCTCAGTCGCAGCCTTGACTCCCCCGCTAACAGGAGCATCCACAAAACCAATACCTTGCTTGGCAAGAGTAGCGGCAATTTCTCTAGTTCCAGTTGGATCAATGGTGCTGTGATCGATACAGATAGCTCCAGCCTTCGCCTGCTGAATAACAGCATGTTCACCCTGGCATAAGACTTCAGCCACATCAGCCGTACTCATGACATTTGTGATGATGAAATCAGCATCCTTGGCTGCTTCCGCCGGCGTATCAAATACTTGCGCACCCGCCTCTAGAAGAGGTTTAGCTTCATGCTGAAATACTTCAGGTCGTCTGGCATACAAACGTAACTGATGACCAGCTTTTAATAAATAGGCCACCATCGGGCGACCCATATTACCCAAACCAATAAATGCGATTGTGCTCATGTGCTGATGACCTATTTTTTGTCTTTACCAAGGCATGAGTACAGTAGAGCCCGTTGTTTTACGAGACTCCAAGTCACGATGCGCCTGCGCCACATTTTCCAATTGGTATGTTTGATTCACTTCAATTTTGATTTGACCTTTTAATACACGATCAAATAAATCAGCAGACATCGGCTCTAATAACGCGCGGTTATGCGCATAAGTCATCACCGTTGGTCTTGTTAACTTTAATGAACCCTTGCCACCCAAGATACTCACATCCACAGGAGGAACTGGTCCAGAGGCATTGCCATAAGTGACCATCATGCCTCTTGGTGATAAGCAATCTAATGACTGCATAAATGTATCTTTACCAATTGAGTCATAAACCACTGGCACACCTTTACCATTGGTTAACTCGCGCGTACGTTCCACAAAATTCTCTTTGTTGTAATTGATAGTGTGATCACAACCATGCGCTTTTGCTAACGCAGCTTTTTCTTCTGAACCAACCGTACCAATGACTGTGGCACCAAGTGCTTTTAACCACTGACAAGCAATCAAACCAACACCACCAGCCGCAGCATGGAATAGCACCACATCACCAGGCTTTACTTGATAGCTGTCATTTAACAAATATTGCACCGTTAAACCTTGCAACATCATGGCAGCCCCCTGCTCAAATGAAATCGCATCAGGTAGCTTTACTAAAGTTTCTGCAGGCATCACGCGTACTTGGCTATAAGCTCCAGGCGGTCTACCTGCATAGGCCACACGATCACCCACTTTGACATGAGTCACCCCAGGACCAACAGCTTCAACCACACCCGCCCCTTCCATGCCTAATGAGGCTGGCAACGGCTGCGGATACATCCCCACGCGGAAATAAACATCGATATAGTTCAAGCCCACCGCTTCATGCTTGATTCTGACTTCGTTAGGGCCAGGCAACCCCACCTCAACATCAACCCACTCCATCACCTCTGGGCCACCCGTTTTAAACATACGTATCGCTTTGGCTTGAATGCTAGACATTTTGTCTCCTACTTGTCTTGTTTTAAGGTTTTAACTAAGTTTTTTTAGGTTTTTTAGCTTATTGGGTCTCATTTTGCCTAAAATTACGGTCTTAGCTGAATATATAGCAATTCTTCAATAAAAGTTATCCACAGGAGTACTTATGGCTGGTCATTCCAAATGGGCCAACATTCAACATCGCAAAGGTCGTCAAGACGAAAAGCGAGGAAAAATCTGGACAAAGCTGATTCGTGAAATCACTGTAGCCGCCAAAATGGGTGGAGGCGATATAGCAACTAACCCGCGTCTACGCTTAGCGATTGATAAAGCAAAAGACTCCAACATGCCTAACGACAACGTGCAACGTGCGGTTGCGCGTGGTACTGGTTCATTAGAAGGCGTGAACTATGAAGAAATCCGCTATGAGGGTTATGGCTTAAACGGGGCTGCTGTGATCGTAGACGCTTTAACTGATAACCGCACTAGAACCGTAGCAGAGGTCAGACATGCCTTTACAAAACATGGCGGTAATTTAGGCACCGATGGTTCAGTGGCATTTTTGTTCAAACACTGCGGTCGCATGTTCTTTGCCCCTGGCACATCGGAAGACGCTTTAATGGAAGCTGCTCTTGAAGCCGGCGCTGATGATGTGGTGCCACAAGACGATGGCTCTATCGAGGTCATCACACCCGCTTATGAATTTACAAATATTAAAGAAGCATTAATCGCCAAAGGCTTCACTCCAGAATTGGGTGAAGTCACGATGCGCCCTGATAACGAAACAGAGTTGTCAGGTGACGATGCGGAAAAAATGCAGAAGCTATTAGATGCTCTTGAAAGTCTAGATGATGTTCAAGAAGTATTTACCAATGCTTCCATAGAATAAAAATTACAAAGATTAATTACACTTTAGCGAAAGAATTTATGAAGATTTTAGTGGTTGGTTCTGGTGGTCGTGAACACGCATTAGCTTGGAAGTTGGCTCAATCTCCTAAAGTGCAAAAAGTATTTGTGGCTCCCGGTAATGGCGGCACAGCAACAGCCGCCGCTAAACATATGGGTATTGAAAATCTACCAGTCACCGATCTACAAGAGCTTGCCAAATTTGCCGAGTCAGAGCAGATTCATTTAACAGTCGTTGGCCCAGAAGCTCCTTTAGCAGGTGGCATTGTTGATATTTTTAGATCAAAAGGTTTACGTGTATTTGGTCCAACTCAAAAAGCCGCCCAACTGGAATCATCAAAAGATTTCGCTAAAGCGTTTATGAAACGCCACAACATTCCTACCGCCGAATATCAAACCTTTTCCGATATCAAAGAAGCGCATGCTTATATTGATCAAAAAGGCGCGCCGATTGTGATTAAAGCGGATGGTTTAGCTGCTGGTAAAGGCGTTGTGGTTGCTATGACACTTGAAGAAGCTCATGGCGCAATTGACATGATGCTTTCCGATAACAAACTAGGTGATGCAGGCGCACGCGTTGTGATTGAAGAATTCTTAACCGGTGAGGAAGCAAGCTTCATCGTCATGGTTGATGGCCACAATGTTTTAACACTCGCTACTAGCCAAGATCACAAACGTTTATTGGATGCAGACCAAGGCCCAAACACAGGTGGCATGGGTGCTTACTCCCCAGCGCCCGTTGTAACACCAGAAATTCATGCGCGCGCATTGCGTGAAATCATCATGCCAACCGTCCAAGGGATGGCAGCTGATGGTATTCCGTTTACAGGCTTCTTATACGCAGGCCTGATGATTTCTGAAGATGGCAAAGTAAAAACTCTTGAATTTAACTGCCGCATGGGAGACCCAGAAACACAGCCTATCATGTCTCGCATGAAGAGCGATTTTTTAACTGCTCTAGATGCGGCTGTTGATGGCAAATTAGACCAAGTAGAGTTGGAGTGGGATCCACGTATTGCTTTAGGCGTGGTCATGGCTGCCCATAACTACCCTGAGACACCTCGTAAAGGTGATGCCATTTCAGGCATTCCTGCGGATGGCCCAGACCATGTTACTTTCCACGCTGGCACAACCATGGACGGCGATGTTTTAAAAACATCCGGTGGACGCGTCTTATGCGTGGTTGGCTTAGACCACACCACTCGAGGCGCGCAACAAAAAGCATACGCGATTGTTGATCAAATTAAGTTTGATGGCGCGCAATTCCGTCGTGATATTGGCTATAGAGCTCTCTGATATGTCAAAGATTGATACAGCAGTTTTAAAAAACTACTTAACCGGTCTTCAAGATCGCATCACTCAAACCATGGCTGAGTTAGATGGCAAAGAATTCGCCACAGACTCTTGGAGTAAACCTGAAGATGCCAAATTAAAAGGTGATGGTCGCTCTCGCATTCTAGAAGGCGGCAATATCCTTGAACGTGGTGGCGTAGGTTTCTCACATGTAAGAGGGGACTCCATGCCTCCGTCCGCAACGGCTCATAGACCGGAGCTCGCAGGCCGATCATTTGAAGCGATGGGCGTCTCTTTGGTGTTCCATCCACGTAACCCTCACATCCCAACGGTGCACATGAATGTGCGTTGCTTTATCGCCCAAGCTGAAGGTAAAGATCCTGTTTGGTGGTTTGGTGGCGGCATGGATTTAACACCTTATTACGGTGATGCTGCTGATTGCAAACACTTCCATATCGCTTGCAAAAATGCTCTAGATCCTTTTAACAAAGAATTACATCCAAAATTTAAAAAATGGTGTGATGATTATTTCTATCTAAAACACCGTGACGAACCACGCGGCATTGGCGGCATTTTTTATGATGACTTTAGCGAATTAGGATTTGAAAAAAGCTTTGAAATGACTCGTTCTGTTGGCGATGCATTTTTAGATGCTTATATCCCCATCGTTAAGAAACATATGAATGACCCTTACACAGAAGCACAGAGGGAATTCCAAGCCTTCCGCAGAGGCAGGTATGTTGAATTTAATCTTGTGTTCGACCGCGGCACTTTATTTGGATTGCAATCAGGTGGTCGTACAGAATCGATTTTGATGTCGATGCCTCCCATCGTTCGTTGGGGCTACGACTGGAAACCGGCTGAAGATTCTCCAGAAGCGCGTTTGTATAGCGAATTCTTAAAACCAAAAGATTGGATTAATACGTGAGCGATCATTTAGACAATTCATCCAACCCTATCCGCAAACGTAAATCGATTGGCATATTAGGCGGCACATTTGATCCACCACACTGGGGTCACCTCAGACTAGCAGAACATTTTTCTAGAGTTTTGCAGTTAGATCACATTATCTGGATGCCGGCAGGACAACCTTGGCAAAAAGGGACTGATATCACCCCCGCTAAAGACCGTTTAGCGATGAGCGAATATGCGATTGAAACTTTGCATGACTTATTTGTTGACCACCATATCTATACAAAAATTGAAATCAGCACCCTAGAAATGGCGCGTGAAGGCCCTAGCTACGCTATCGATACCGCCAAAGAAATAAGGGCTCTATATGGTTCAGAAGCCTCCATTACTTGGCTCATGGGTCAAGATAGTTGGGAAAACCTAAAAACCTGGCATCAATGGCCAGAATTGCCTAAATATGTGCATTTGGCTGTCGCAAGCCGGCCTCAAGCCGTCATCGATAGCGAAAAATTAGCCTCTATGGCCGGTGTTTTTGCTGAGCAACAGACTCAAGACCCTCAATTGCTACAATTGAACCCAAATGGCCATGTTCTGTTTGATCAGAACTTGCAGATTAATCTTGCTTCTAGCCAACTTCGTGATGCCTTTATACGTGGCTCATGGGATGAAATAGCTGATGCAATACCTCCTTTGGTACTCGAATACATCGAATCCAAAGGTCTTTATAGAAATAAATAATGGATCTTCGCAAATTACAACGCACGATTATTGATGCTCTTGAGGATGTTAAAGCTCAAGATATTCGCGTTTTTGATACAACCAAGTTAAGTAACTTGTTTGACCGCGTCATCATCGCCACCGGTAACAGCAATCGCCAAACTAAATCATTAGCGATGTCTGTTAAAGAAGCCGTTAAAGAAAAAGGTGGTGATGTTATTTCTGTAGAAGGTATGGAAACCGGAGAATGGGTTTTGGTGGACTGTGGCGATATCGTCGTTCATATCCTTCAACCAATGCTACGCTCTTATTACCAATTAGAAGGCATGTGGGGCGATAAACCTGTACGAGTCAAACTTGGTGGCAGTGGCAAGACCTCCAAGCGCTTTGCTAGCGAACCAGAGGATGATGAGGACGAGTAATTATCTCTACCTCTCTAATTCTCGCCATACCTAAATAACTATGAAGCTTTGGGTCATTGCTGTTGGTCACAAAATGCCTGCCTGGGCAGAAACAGCGACCCAAGATTACGTCAAGCGCATGCCAGCCGACTGCGCTATTCAAATCAAAGAACTTAAACCGGACATTAATCCAGCTAAAGAAGCAGTGAAGATTCGGGAAGCGATTCCCAAAGGGACTCACATCATTGCCATGGATGAACGGGGCAAAGACCTATCGACGCAAGATTTAGCGAACCAGATGAGCCATTGGCGGCAAGATGGCAAAGATATCGTTTTACTGATTGGTGGCGCAGATGGTTTGGATCCAGAATTAAAGAAAGAAGCGGCATCCATGATTCGCTTATCAAGCATGACACTACCCCATGCCATGGCGCGAGTTTTATTGGTTGAGCAGCTCTACCGTGCTTGGACGATTTTGCAAGGCCACCCCTATCACCGCGTTTAGCATGGATTGCGTTGACTTATGTACACCTATCTTTATCTAGCTTCTCAGAGTCCTCGCAGACAAGAGTTACTCCAACAAATGGGCGTGACATACAAGCTACTCATTGCCGATGCGACTGAAGATACAGAATCTCTAGAGAATCATATTGCTGGTGAATCTTCCCTTGAATATGTTCAGCGCGTGACATTAGCTAAACTAACCGCCTCGGTTAACAGACTTCAAACTAGGCATCTACCCTGGGCACCCATCTTATGTGCCGATACTACTGTGAGCATTCAAGTCAGTGACTCAGAAGGTACAGAAGAGATTTTGGGCAAACCCGTCGATAACGAAGATGCGGTACGCATTTTGCAACAACTAAGCGGCAAGACTCATCAAGTACATACAGCGATTGCCATACAAAATGAATTGGATGGCAAGCCTGAGTTATTAATTTCCAGCTCCAACGTCACCTTCGAAAAACTAAGCATTGATCAGATTCATGCGTATATCGCAACAGGCGAACATATGGGTAAAGCAGGCGCTTACGGTATTCAAGGATTAGCCGCCTGCTTTATAAAACATATCGAAGGCAGTTTCAGCGGTATCATGGGGCTTCCAGTATTTGAAACGGCACAAATCATTAAAAATGTCGTGGAATACAAACTTAACTAAACAACTGAACTTTAAATAAATAATCTCGCGATGATTGAAGAAATATTAGTCAACATCACACCACAAGAAACACGTGTGGCCATCATTCAACAAGGAGTTGTTCAAGAACTTCACGTTGAACGTAGCCAAAGCCGTGGGATTGTGGGGAATATTTATTTAGGTAAGGTGACACGCGTACTTCCAGGTATGCAATCGGCATTCGTGGATATCGGCTTAGATAAAGCAGCGTTTTTGCATGTGGCTGACTTATGGATGCCAAAAAATTCAAAGCCCGAAAACACCCCCATTGAAAAGTTAGTTTTTGATGGGCAAACCATTTTGGTTCAAGTCTTAAAAGATCCATTAGGCACCAAGGGCGCACGACTCAGCACACACATTAGTATTGCCGGCCGCAATTTGGTTTATTTGCCACAAGAAGACAATGGCAATCAAATTGCCATATCGCAAAAAATAGAATCTTTAGAGCAACGCGATGCTCTAAAAAAACGTTTTCAAGCACTCCTTTCGGAATCAGCTCAAGGTAGTTATATTTTAAGAACTAGCGCCGAAGATGCTGCTGACCAAGAGTTGGTCAACGACTTAAATTATTTAAATGCCACCTGGGCAAGGGTTAAAGATGGCACCAATCGCCTACCTGCCCCAAGCCTACTACACCAAGACTTAAGTCTTGCGGAACGTGTTTTAAGAGATCTTGCAACAGATGCTACCGGTCAAATCAGAATTGACTCAGCAGAGAATTTTGACAAACTCACTTCATTTGCTAAAGACTTCACACCAAATCAACTGAATAAATTAGTGCTCTATCGAGGCGAAAGGCCGCTATTTGATTTATTTGATACAGAATCTGAAATCAATCGTGCATTGGGTCGTCGTGTCGATCTAAAGTCAGGCGGCTATTTGATGATTGATCAAACAGAATCAATGACCACGATTGATGTCAATACAGGTAGTTATGTTGGCGCTAGAACGTTTGACGACACCATCTACAAAACAAATCTAGAAGCAGCGCAAATCATTGCTAGGCAACTGCGCCTCCGTAATTTAGGCGGCATCATCATCGTTGACTTCATTGATATGCATACAAAAGAGCATCAAGAAGCAGTTCTTGAGGAACTTAAGAGAAATCTATCTCGTGATCGAACCCGTACATCCGTGAATCCATTCTCGGAATTAGGTCTAGTTGAAATGACACGCAAGCGCACGCGCGAATCATTGGCTCACCTACTCTGCGAGCCTTGCGAAGTGTGTCAAGGAAAAGGGCAAGTCAAAACTGCCCAAAGTATTTGTTATGAAATCCTGCGAGAAGTCTTACGCGAGCATCGCCAATTCAACCCTAAAGAGTTCAGAATCATCGCTAGCGCCGATGTGATTGATCGATTCTTAGAAGAAGAAAGTGGGCATTTAGCCCAACTCATCGAGTTTATTGGCAAACCTATTCGACTACAGTCAGAGTCTAGTTTTAACCAAGAACAATACGATATCGTTCTTAACTAAACCTGAGAAAACTGTAATCGGTGCAAGCTAGCGTATAAACCGTTTTGCTCAATCAATTGTGCATGTGAGCCATTTTCAACAATCTTGCCATGATCTAAAACAACGATACGATTTGCATTTTCAATCGTTGATAAGCGATGAGCAATCATGAGTGTCGTTCTACCTGCCATCAGACGTTCTAAAGCATCTTGTACTTGACGCTCAGACTCAGAGTCCAATGCCGAAGTAGCTTCATCCAAAATCAGAATAGGCGCATCTTTGTAAATAGCGCGAGCAATTGCTAAACGTTGGCGCTGACCACCCGATAAACGATTACCGTTATCTCCTATCTGCGCACGAATACCTTCTGGCAATTCTTTAACTAACTCCGCCAAATTAGCCGCCGCCAAAGCATCATGGACTCGGCTCAAGTCAATTTGATTCTCAGGCAAACCATAGGCCACATTCGCAGCAATCGTGTCATTAAATAAAACTACATCTTGGCTAACGAATGCAATTTGACGACGCAAATCTTTTAGATCAATTTGCTCAATATCGATGCCATCTAAAAAGATATTTCCTTGAGTAGGCTTAAAGAAACGTGGCAAAAGGTTCACCAAAGTTGACTTACCACTTCCAGAAGGACCAACAAATGCCACCACTTCACCTGCAGCAATTTTTAAATCGATATTTCTTAAAATATCTTTCGATCCTGAATTATCAGAACCGCCTAATAAAGCAGCTGCTCCATAAGCAAAATCTACAGACTTAAACTCAATTTCACCTTTTGCTTTATCTAATTTCTGAGAAGTTGAACGCCTAGAAATCTCTTCTTCAATAGGCTGATCCATCAAAGTGAAAATCATTTCAGCAGCGGCCACGCCACGTTGTAGCGGTTGGTTAATATCCGCTAGATGTTTCAAAGGGGAAATAATTAAGATCAATGCTGTAATGAAGGCCACAAAACCACCAACAGTTGTTTCAGCAACCGAGGATTGGAAAATCGCCACCAATAAAACACCTGATAAGGCAATAGAAGCAATGATCTGTGTGATTGGCTGATTAAGACCACCTGCTACCGTTATCTTCATGGAGTAACGGCGCAATTTTTCAGCGATTAAAGAAAAACGTTGTTTCTCATAAACCTCACCGCCGTGAAGCTTCACCACTTTATAGCCACCCACAGCTTCTTCAACGATATAAGATAATTCATTGGTCATATCTTGGCTAACTTTAAATAATTGACGTAAGCGCTTATTGATAGCCTTAGCCATATAACCAATAATTGGAAAAATAATCAGAATTAATAAAGTTAAGCGCCAATTCAAATAAAACAGGTAAGCCATCAAGCCAATCACCGTCAAACTATCTCTTACTAAGTTGATAGCAATCGTCGTAATCACTTGAAGAACCGAATTAACCTCAAATACAACCGCATTAATTAATGAAGCAGCTGATTTGTTTTGAAATAAATCTGCCGGAGCCTGAAGTAAGCGTGTAAACATTTGCTCACGCAATTTGTACAAAATGGCATTGGTAATATGCCCCATGGCGTAATTAGAGCCAAATTGAGCCAAACCACGAATAAAGGCCAAGCCCACCAAAAAAGCAGGCACATGCCACAATTTTTGATCTAGCTTGCCACTAAATCCACGATCTAATAAAGGTTTCAAAAGCGCCGGAATAGCCGTCTCTGAGGCTGCCACAATAGCCAGGCCAATAAATGCCCCCAATACCGCCAATTTGTATGGCAACGCATATTTGAGCAAGCGAACAAGTGCCGTTTGGGTGCTTAATTTAATACTATTTGAATCCATATACCGAATCGTAACCTACAGCGGTGCTAACATCCCGTTATGGGCTTATCAGTTATTTTAATTACCAAAAATGAAGAAGCTAATCTCAAGGACTGCCTTGAGAGTATTTCCTTCGCCAATGAGATTATCGTCGTTGACAGTCAAAGCAGCGATAAAACCGTAGAAATCGCTCAATCCTTTGGTGCAAAGGTTGAAAATACAAGCGATTGGCCAGGTTTCGGCCCTCAAAAAAATCGGGCGCTTAACTTAGCCACTCAAGAGTGGGTGCTGTCTATCGACGCCGATGAACGGGTTACCCCAGAGCTAAAAAATGAGATTTTAGAGATCATTAATGGTCCATCTGGCGTTGACTGCTATGCCATACCAAGGCTTTCTTGGTACTGCGGTAAGTTTATGAAACATTCAGGCTGGTATCCAGATTATGTTGAGCGTTTGTTTAAAAGAGGCAGCGCGAAATTTTCAGATCATTTGGTTCATGAACGACTCTTACCAACTGGACCCGTTAAAAAACTCCGCAACCATTTTCTACATTACAGTTATAGAAACTTTGAGCAGGTACTAAAAAAGGTTGATACTTATTCAACTGCGTCGGCAAAACAAGCTTTTGAAAAAGGTAAAAGAGGCAATTTATTTCAAGCCTTGTTTCATGGTTTCTGGGCTTTTTTTAGAACCTACATTATTAAAAAAGGTTTTCTAGATGGTCAGTATGGCCTAGCACTCGCTATTTCTAATGCTGCCACCTCGTACTACAAGTACATCAAGTTATGGCAATTAAATAATAGCCAAAATAAGCCACAACAATAATTAAAAAAATATAACGGCTAGCCAATGAAATATAAAAAAATTTTAGTTATTGCCACTCGGCAAATCGGTGACACGCTCATTACAACACCACTCATTAGCGCCGTGAAAAAGATATGGCCTCGTGCAAAAATTGATTTTTTCGGTTACGAAAATAGTCTTTCCATGCTATCTGGCAATCCTGATTTAAATGCCGTTATTGGCACTAAACCCCGCCCCAAATTTAAGGACTACCTTCATCAGTTTTTTAGATTATTTCAACGCTACGATTTAGCCATCATCACACAACCAAGTGACCGCGCCTATTTATATGGCCTCATTGCAGCGAGACATCGCGTAGGTGTTATACCCAACGAACCAAAACTCAATTGGTGGAAGAAAAAAGTTTGCATTCATACCGTTGAAGTCGATTACTTTCACCAACACGTGATTGCAGAAAAGATTCATCTATTAGAGAAATTCACAGATGAAGCTACGTTATTCGGCTCACCAATCAGTGTGACCCCACCTCTAGCAGCTACCTTACCTACAGAAATAAGCGGTCAACTGAACTCAGAATATGTCGTCCTTCATCCAAGCCCGCTAACAGCTTATAAACGCTGGCCACTGGCCCATTGGGTTAGCTTAATTGAAAAACTAAGCCCTCACCAACAAGTCGTTTTAAGCGCAGGCCCTGTGGCGCAAGATAAAGAACTCAATAAAAATATCATTGCCTTATTAAGTGATACCGCAAGAAAAAATGTACTGAATTTAGATGGATGCTTAAAGCTAGATCAATTAGGCACACTACTACGACAGGCTAAGCTATACATCGGCGTTGATACATCCGTGACGCATTTAGCTGCCGCCTGTAACACGCCTACCATCACCCTATTTGGTGCCACCCCACCAACTAACTTTGGGCCATGGCCCAATGGCTTTATCGGTAAGCAACCTTACCAATTAAAAGGCAGTCCACAGAAAGTTGGCAACGTCACCATCATTCAGGGGCCCGGTGAATGCGTGCCCTGCAGAAAAGCTGGTTGCGAAGATAGGTCGAATAGCAGAAGCGACTGCTTAAACAATCTAACGCTAGAGCAAGTATTAGACGCCGTTAAGACCTACGCTATTAAGTTTTAATAAAAATTTATTAAAAGTAAAACGTATAGTGTATTAAGCGTATTTAACTTCAACGGCGCCCTGACCGCCCGATATGCTTAATGCCTGGTTAAGACCACGAATACTTTCATCATCAGGATAGATTTTCCAGGCATCAGGGAATTGCACCAAACAAACGCTACCATTAGAGATAACATCGGCAGTCATTAATAAACCTTGGTCTTTTTTACTCAAGTAAGGCGATACCTGCTGTTTAAAGCCTTTAACATCAATACCCGGTTGCAACTGCACATGCAAGCTTCTGGCGAACTTTAGGCGAGCACTGGTTACATCCATGACGGAATCCGCTACCACCCTCATACCACCCGAGAACTTATCAGGCGTGACAGTTACTTTAGCAATGACCAACTCATCTTCTTTTAACCAATGACGATTAGGCTCGAATATTTCACTGTAAATAGTCATCTCCACTTGAGCGGTACCATCATCGATGGTAGCGATCATTAATTTGCCACGAGGGCCCATCATGCTTCTAGTAGAAGTCATGATGCCTGTAATCAATCGATCTTTACCTTCGGTTAATTGATTCAATGAAGTTCTAACAAAGTGGCTAACTTCATCTTTATAAGCATCAAATAAATGCCCTGTTAAATAAAGTCCCAAGGCTGTCTTTTCTTCTTGAAGACGACGCTTCTCAAACCAAACCGCCTCTTTAATAAGTTCTGGTTTATGTTCATCAGAAGAACCCGCCATATCAAACAAGCTAACTTGCTGAGCAGAAGCTTCGGCTTGTTCAGCAGCTTCGATCGCTCTTGGTAAGGACGCTAATAAAGTAGAACGAGCATCAAATCCACCATAAAGAGAATCAAACGCCCCCGCCCTAATCAAAGCCTCCATCGTTCTACGATTAACGACGCGACGATCCAATCTAGAGCAGAAATCGAACAAATCAATAAATGGGCCATTTTTTCTAGCTTCAATAATTTGCTCAATCGCAGCCTCACCCGTGCCACGAATAGCACCTAAACCATAACGAATCATAGTTGCAGGCTGAGTTAAATCTTTTTCATCCTCACGCAAGGGCATGAAACGATAAACGCTAGCGTTAACATCTGGCGGCAAGACAGTTAGCTTATTGGCCAAGGCATCTTCGTACAAAATTTTGACTTTGTCGGTGTCATCCATCGCCAAAGACATGTTGGCCGCCATAAATTCAGCTGGATAGTGCGCTTTCAACCAAGCCGTGTGATACGCCAATAAGGCATAAGCTGCAGCATGGGATTTGTTAAAACCATAGCCTGCGAACTTTTCCATCAAGTCGAATATTTCATCGGCCTTATCGGTACTTAAACCACTCTTAGAAGAGCCGTCTCGGAATAATTGACGATGCTCAGCCATTTCTTCAGGTTTCTTTTTACCCATGGCACGACGCAATAAGTCAGCGCCACCTAAAGAGTAGCCGCCGATAATCTGCGCCATCTGCATCACCTGCTCTTGATACACCATGATCCCGTAGGTTTCGCGTAACACTGGCTCAACTCGTGGATCCGGATAATGCACTTGCTCCTTACCGTGTTTACGGGCGATGAACGATGGAATCAAGTCCATTGGGCCTGGGCGATACAAAGCAACCAAAGCAATGATGTCTTCGAATCTGTCAGGCTTTGCCTCACGTAGCATGCCTTGCATGCCTCGACTTTCTAATTGGAATACAGCTACGGTATTAGCGGTTTTCAAAATATCAAAGGAAGCAGGATCATCTAAAGGAACGCTGCCTACCCGCCAATCTTTTTTATCTGGATAAAGACCATGGATATACCGCTCTGCCCAATCTAAGATGGTGAGTGTGGTTAGACCCAGAAAGTCAAACTTTACTAAGCCAACAGCTTCGACATCGTCTTTATCGTATTGACTAACAACACCCGAATCCACATCTTTACCATCCTTGCTACCCTGGGTATACAAAGGACAGAAATCCGTTAATTTGCCTGGTGCAATTAATACGCCACCCGCATGCATACCCACATTTCGGGTCATACCTTCTAATTGCTGCGCCAAACCTAAAAGTTGCTTAACCTCTTCCTCACGAGCTTCGCGTTCGGCTAAAAGTTTTTCATCTTTCTTGGCTTGCTCAATAGTGACTTGTTGTCCCGGTTTATTCGGAATTAGTTTTGAAATGCTATCAACGAAACCATAAGGTTGCTCTAGTACACGCCCGACATCTCGAATCGCAGCACGCGCTGCCATCGTACCGAAGGTTGCAATTTGACTCACCGCATCTTTGCCATATTTTTCTTTAACGTAGGCAATCACCCGATCACGACCATGCTGACAAAAGTCGATATCAAAGTCAGGCATGGAAACACGTTCTGGGTTTAAGAAACGCTCAAACAACAAGTTGTAACGCAAAGGATCTAGATCGGTAATACCTAATGAGTAAGCAACCAAAGAACCAGCACCTGAACCACGACCTGGCCCTACTGGCACGCCATTGTTTTTGGCCCAATTAATAAAATCGGCAACGATTAAGAAATAACCAGGGAAGCCCATTTGAGAAATCGTTCTAGCCTCAAACTTTAAACGCACTTCATAAAGTGAGCGCTGTTTTTCACGTTCTTCTTCATCAGGATATAAATGAACTAAATGTTTGGATAAGCCTTCCATGGCTTTTTCCATCAAATAATCATCCAATGTCATCCCTTTAGGGACAGGAAAGTCTGGCAAGCGCGGCTTACCCAAGGTAAGAGATAAATTACAACGTTTAGCGATTTCAACGCTGTTGGTTAATGCAGCAGGTAAATCAGCAAATAGCTGATGCATTTCTTCTTGTGTTTTGAAATATTGGTCCGCTGTAAATTTTTTCACTCGCTTAGGATTCGCCAGAATCTCACCTTCAGCGATGCACACCCTGGCTTCATGCGCTGTGTAGTCACTAGGAGTCATAAACTGGACCGAGTGCGTAGCAACAACCGGCAACTTAAGTTCATTGGCTAGATGTACGGCAGCGTGCAAATGAGATTCATCCTGCGGATGACCGGCTCTTTGTATTTCAATGTAATAGTTGTCCGGGAAATAATTCTTCCACTGCAAAGCTTTTTGCTTAGCCTCATCATGTTGCCCAGCTAGTAGCGCAACACCCACATCACCAAATCTAGCCCCGGATAGCGCAATTAAACCTTCCGCATATTCCTTAAACCAGTTCGCGTCCACTTCAGCACGACCACGATACTGATTAGTTAACGAAGCTTTTGTTAATAGCTCACATAAGTTCAAATAACCCTGATGATTTTTAACTAAAAGCTGCAAACGAAATGGTTTATCTCGTTCCTCATGATTGGTAATCCAAACATCACTACCAACGATAGGCTTTATCCCCTCTTTACGGGCCGCTTGGTAAAACTTAACCAAACCAAAGGTATTACCTAAATCCGTTAAGGCTAAAGCTCCCATTCCGTCCTTAGCCGCCAAAGAAATGGCATCATCTATGCGTACAGCCCCATCCACAATGGAATATTCGGAGTGGAGACGCAAATGGACGAAATTAGTATTTGAAGACATGAGATCATTTTAGCTATGTTGACTTGCAATTACCTTGGTCGCTTCGCCCCCTCACCCACCGGTGCTCTGCACGCAGGGTCGCTCGCAACCGCCCTTGGTAGCTGGCTCCACGCCCGAGCCCATGATGGGAAATGGCTTCTTAGGATAGAAGACCTAGATTTACCTAGGTGCATACCTGGAACGGACAAAATCATCATCTCTCAACTAGAAGCCTGTGGCCTTTACTGGGATGGCGATATTGAATACCAATCAAAACGCACAGATTTATACAAAAAATACTTAAATGAGCTCATTGTTGCCAATAAAGCTTTTGGTTGCCGATGCACGCGCAAACAAATTGAAGATGCCCTAGTTGCTAAAGGTATCTCACGTCAACGACACGATGAACTAATTTACCCAGGAACCTGCCGTGACCTTGGTTACACCACAGAACCTTGCGCATGGCGCTTACGTGTTAATCAGCCACACCTTAGAGAAACTGTTGGAGATTTTGTTTTACGAAGAGCGGATGGAATTTTCACCTATCAATTGGCTGTTGTAGTGGATGATCAGCTACAAGGCATTACCCATATTGTGAGAGGTGCAGATTTACTAGATAACACCGAGCGACAAATTTATTTACAAGAGCAATTAGGCTTTAGAACACCTGAATATTTACATCTACCGCTCGTATTAGATAAAAATCAAGAAAAGCTCAGCAAACAAACTAAAGCTGAAGCCATCGCGATTGATACACCAGAGAAAGTATTAAAAGCTCTACAAGCGGCTGGAAGGCACTTAAACCTAAGCAACCCTTCCCTCTTTGATGAATCGTCTTTAAGCGCTGCTGAGTGGCTTGAAATAGCTTTAAAAGATTACAAACAGCGACTGTTAAAAAAATAAAACTTGTTTAAAAGTTTATTTTTTCTTGAACCCACCTAATAAAGCGCCGACTGGTCTTGGAGCTGACTTAATACCGGCATTTTTAGGGGGCACTTCACTGAGTGCCGGACTATCTGTAGCAGATACCGTATCTTTAGCATCTTTCGCCGCTTTAGCTTGGTAAGGCATATAAAAGAATGGATCAGCAGCAGGCCCACCGGCAGGGTCAGGAACCGGCATACGTGTGAGCTTACGATTCATGAGCTTTTCAATATCAAGCAAAAGCTTTTCTTCCGATGAATCCACCAAAGCAATCGCATCACCCTGTGCACCAGCGCGTCCGGTTCGCCCAATACGATGGACATAATCTTCCGCATTAAAAGGCAACTCATGATTAATCACACAAGGCATGTCTGCAATATCAAGGCCTCTAGCTGCAACATCCGTTGCCACCAAAACATCCACCACACCTTTTTTAAACGCATCCAAAATTTGCATACGTTCAATTTGACTTTTATCGCCATGAATAGCGCCAGCCTTGATACCACTTCGCTCAAGCGCGCTAGCCAATTTACTGCAGCCAATACGGCTATTAGTAAAAACGATGGCTTGGCGAGATAGCCCTTGTTGAATACGCGCATTTAATACTTTAACGACCGCGTCCTTCTTACGCTCACTAGGCACCATGTGAACAATCTGTCGGACCGTATCAGCCGCAGCATTGTTTCTGGCAACTTCTACTGTCACGGGATTACGTAAATAACTCTGTGCTAATTTTTTAATTTCCGGCGAGAAAGTAGCCGAAAACAATAAAGTTTGTCTTTGCGCGGGGATCAAGCTAATGATGCGCTGTAAGTCCGGCAAGAAACCCATATCCAACATGCGATCAGCTTCATCCAAAATCAGAAACTGAACTTGAGATAGGTTCGCAGTCTTTTGCGTAATGTGATCTAACAACCTACCTGGAGTTGCAATTAGTAACTCAACACCTGAACGTAACTGCGCAGTTTGTGGCGCCATATCAACACCACCAAAAACAACTGCAGTTCTAATGTCCGTAAATTTGGCGTATTTAAATGCGTTATCCGCCACCTGATCAGCCAACTCTCTTGTTGGCGTTAACACCAAAGCTCGAATAGGATGCCTAGCGGGCGATGCGCTGTTACTCGCAAAGGGCAAAATATTTTGAAGAATAGGTAAAACAAAAGCAGCTGTTTTACCTGTACCTGTTTGCGCGGCGCCCATCACATCCGAACCCTGTAAGACATGAGGCATTGATTGCGCCTGAATAGGTGTCGGCTTGATATAGCCTTGCTCGGTAATGGCACGCGTAATTGGCTCAGCAAAGCCAAAATCAGCAAAAGTTAAATCGGGATTAGTTTCTTGGATACTCACAGGGCTACATTATGAGGCCTGTGAGTAGTTTCTTTGAGATTTATCCGTACTTTCTTTGTAATTTCTTCTAGAAGGAACTTAGAGAGCGGCAATACCCGCTTTCGCAATCTCTGCATCTTCAATGGATTTAACACCTGAAACACCAACTGCACCAATCGTGTGGCCATCTACCACGATGTTGACACCACCTTCTAATGTGCCGTTCATAACAGGTGTCGCATTCATAAATGAATAACGACCACCATTGATGATGTCTTCATAAACCTTGCTCTCACGACGGCCCAAAGCAGCTGTCTTAGCTTTTTCTTGAGAAATATAGGTTGAGATAGTCGGCGCTGCATCACGACGTGTAAACGCTAATAAATGGCCGCCATCATCCACAACAGCAATGGATACACCCCAATTATTTTTTTCAGCATGGGCATTAGCTGCAGCGAGTATTCTTTGAGCATCTGCTTGATTTAAATAAGCTTTTTGGCCTGGCATAGCGTCTCCGTTATCTATGAATCGTTAATTTTGAGGCTCTACGATACCTGAATTTCTTCTTTTTCTCTCTTGGCTTTATTGCGATTATTAATTTATAACTATATAATTAAATAAAATATATAATGTATTAAGTTTAGATATAAGTGGATAAGGATAAATATGGATGCGCTCGCTACCCCGACTGCGACTGAAGCCCCTAAATTAGACATCAGCCTCATGCGTCAGAATGCTGACAATGCTTGCCGCATGATGAAGACACTCGCCAACCGCGATCGCTTAATGTTGTTATGCCAACTAAGCCAGGGCGAAAAACGTGTTGGCGAACTAGAAGAAGTCACCAATATTCAGCAACCCACACTTTCACAACAGCTAGCTGTTTTACGCGAGGAAGGTGTTGTTTCGACACGCCGAGATGGCAAACATATTTATTACAGTATTTGTAGCCCCATTGCGATGTCCGTAATGGAATTGTTATACGCCACGTATTGTGGCAATTAAGGAGATGAGTATGCAATGCAACGTTGGTGGTATCGATCGTGTTTTAAGAATCACAGTGGGTGCGCTATTGGTTATTTTGGCCATCACTAGTGTTATCGGCACATGGGGTTGGGTTGGTCTTGTACCAATGGCAACAGGCATTTTCCGTTTCTGCCCAGCTTACCCATTGCTAGGCATTAAAACTTGCAAGAAAGATTCTGGTTGCTGCTAATTAGCTAACTAGCAATCCGTAAAGTACCAAAGAGATGGTGCCAGTCAGTAATGCTGGCACCATTCTTTTTTGTGGTGAAGAAACCATCACTACTAAAGCTAAGCCACTAACCATCAAACGAACAAATAGTGGCACGGTCCCCAATAAACCAACAGGCAACAGAATAATTCGAACCGTTAAAGCGGCTACCATCGCGTATGTCACAGCGGATAACCACTTGAATACTTCACCGTCTTGGCTAATTTTTCCTGAGAAATAAACACCCAAGCCACGCCAAAAATAAGTGCCAATGCATGCAAGCACCAAGGCACCCCACACCCCAGCATCATTAAACAAATGAGATAGTTGTGATGTTTCAGGCAAGATGTTTATTCCTTAAATATTTATCAATTGAATAAGCAATCGACCCACCTACCAAACCACAAATTAATAAAGCGTAATTGGGTTGCCACAAATAAACCAAAGGCCCGCTAATAGCCCCAATCAAAATCGCTATACGATTACCTCTTGGCTTAACCTCTGTAAACGTCAATAAGAAAAATAAAGGATTAATAAAGACCAAACCAAGGTTTAAATAAGTAGGCACTTGACCAGCAATGAGATAACCCAAAACAGTGCCCGGCGTTGAAACACCCCAACAAACTAATGCGAATCCCGTGTAATAAGACAGGCGTTTTTCCGGGTCTATTTTCGGAAAATCTTTCATCGCCACAGCCCATGAGCTCATCGCCATAAAATGAACTAAGAGGTAATAGTAACGACTACGATGTCGCTCAGGAAACTGCGGGAAAAGTGTGAGGCACATCGTAAAAAAACGTGTCGCCGTTAAGGTCACAGCCATGGCAATCGCGACACCCGACGCACCAAGAATCACCATCTCTAGCAAAACGACTTGTCCAGGTAAAGCAAACATAAAGAAGCTTGCAGCGCTGGTCACCCACATATCTAGGCCATTAGCTTTGCCCATCGCGCCAAAGCCCAACATACCCGCAAATAGGACGGCAGCAGGAGCAGCAAAAGCATCCTTCGCACCTTCCAATAAAACTTCTTTCTTTAAAGTCATAGAAAGAGTTTATTGTTTTTTAGATATTTTCGCTAAGAGCCCAATCGATATGCTCTTTGACAAGCGGAGATACAGTCTCTAACTTAGTTTTTAGAGCGCTCTGAATACTGGCCTTATCACTTGCGGATGTTTTAGCAGACCTTAATGCATTCCCCATACCAACTGCTAAATTTCTTTGCCAAGCTTGATAGCCAATACGTCTAATGGGACTGCCTTCATGGCGTTTTAAGAAATCATCTTCAGACCAAGACCACAACTCTAATAAGCTGATTCGATCTAATCCGTGCCGCGGCAGAAAGTCAGGTAACTGGCTCATTTGCGCAAACTTATTCCACGGACAAGCCAGTTGACAATCATCACAACCATAAACTCGATTACCTAAAAGCGGCCTAAGCTCAACGGGAATAGATCCCTTATGTTCAATCGTTAAATATGAAATGCACCGCCTAGCATCTAACTGATAAGGGGCCGTAATCGCTTGTGTAGGGCAAATATCAATACAAGCAGAACACTCGCCACAGTGCCCAGTAACTGGCGGATCAACAGGAAATGGCACATCCACAAAAATCTCACCCAAAAAGAACATAGAGCCTGCTTCACGATTTAATAAAAGCGTGTGTTTACCTCGCCAACCCAATCCAGACTTTTGAGCCAGCTCAACCTCCATCACCGGCCCTGAATCAACAAATACGCGATAACCAAAAGAACCAATTTTCTCCTGTATACGATTAGCCAAGTCTTGCAAACGTAAACGCAAGACCTTGTGGTAATCACGACCTCTGGCATAAATAGCAATCGTGCCATCGCCAGCCTGTTGCTCCTTTTGCAACTCCGCTTGACGCCAATCAATTGCAGAACGCATCTCAGAGGTATCAGGCAAATAATCCATACGAACTGTTAGCACCCGAATAGTGCCTTCATGCAGTAAAGCAGGCTGAACACGCAAATGTTCGTGTTGGCTCATATAATTCATATCACCGTGACGACCAGCTTCCAACCACTCTCTCAATTTGGGCCCAGCCTGACTCATATCCGTGTCAGAAATCCTGATATCGCCAAAACCCAAGGAGCGAGCTTCATCTCTCAACCAATCGATTTGGTTAATCCATTCAGCGGATGGGTTAGAGGGAGTCAGTGGCGTCATTTAATCAATATGTTTTTGAATGCTCAAGTGAGATTGTAGGACGGCATGCCAGAAAAAACATTTTCTCCCTCCCATTCACCCTCACTTTCTTTTGTTTTATCAACGGAAGAACAAACCGCTGACTTAGCGACTAAGTTAGCCAGCTCAATCACCAACCTAGCCACCACCCAACCAAATCTCCGATTACATATTTCATTAGTTGGTGATTTAGGAGCGGGGAAAACTACATTCACCCGATATCTTTTAAAAGCCTTAGGTCATACAGGGAAGGTTAAGAGCCCCACTTACGCTTTATGCGAACCATACGATCTTTTAATCAACGGTCATCAATTAGCTGTTCATCATTTTGACCTTTATCGCATGAAATACGCGGAAGAATGGGTAGATGCTGGATTTAGAGACACCTTTAGCAATCCTGGTATTTGTTTAGTAGAGTGGGCAGAAAAGGCTGAAGGGACATTACCCAAAGTTGATTGCACAATCACTTTAGAAATGAATGAGGATGAGAGTCGTCAAATGGCAATAACAAGTCACTCGGATCTTGGCGAAGCATTGCTTCGCCCCATTCATTAATCACTTGCTATGAAACGTCGTACCGCTCTCAAAGTTATCAGCCAAGGAAGCGCCCTATTACTATTAGGCCCAACTCAATTAGCATGGGGTGCGAAGTTATTGGCGGTGCGAGCATGGCCTGCGGAAGATTACACCCGCATCACCCTAGAATCCGATCAACCACTCAAAATTACACATCAGTTGCTAACCAAACCTGATCGCCTAGTAGTTGATGTGGAAGGACTGGAACTTACCCCCACCATCAAAGAATTAGTCGCCAAAGTTAAAACTGACGACCCTTATATTGCTCAAGTTCGCGTAGGCCAGTTTCAGGCAAAAGTAGTGCGTTTAGTTTTTGACTTAAAAGAAAGTATTCAACCTCAATTATTTACGTTAGATCCCGTAGGCGACTATCAACATCGAGCTTTATTTGATTTATATCCAACAGTTGCTAATGATCCATTAATGAAATTAGTGCGCAACAGCACTAAAAAATCAGCTCCACCAGAAACCGAAGATCCAATTGGCGCCATCGCCAGAAAAGAAGCTGGTAAGTCCGATGCAAAAACAACTGATATAAAACCCAACAGCGATAAATCCATCAAACGCCTACTAACCATTGCGATTGACCCTGGTCATGGCGGAGAAGACCCTGGCGCTATTGGTAAACGTGGTTCCAGAGAAAAAGATGTGGTGCTATCGATTTCTAAAATTCTCAGGTCAAAGATTGAGCAAGAACCCGATATGCGCGCGTATCTCACACGAGATGGTGATTACTTCGTACCCCTGCATGTCCGCGTTAATAAAGCCCGAAGGATTCAAGCGGATTTATTTGTTTCCGTCCACGCTGACGCTTTTGTTCAACCTCACGCTAAAGGCGCCTCTGTCTTTGCCCTATCTCAACAAGGTGCCACCAGCACAGCAGCCAGATGGATTGCCAATAAAGAAAATAATGCCGACTTAATCGGTGGCTTGAATATCAAATCACAAGATAAACAAGTGGCACAACTTTTATTAGATATGTCGACTACCGCACAAATCAAAGATAGCTTGAAAGTGGGCGGATCAGTCTTGCGCGAAATTGGCGGCTTTGCGAAGCTTCACAAAAATCATGTTGAACAAGCCAGCTTCGCTGTTTTAAAAGCTCCCGATGTACCTTCGATTTTGATTGAGACTGCCTTCATCAGTAACCCAGAAGAAGAAGCCCGCCTTACTGATACTAATTATCAAGAACAGATTGCCACAGCAATCCTCAAGGGCATTAGAAACTACTTTGCTCAGAACCCTCCTGTAGCGAAATCTAGACAAATCTAGCTCTAATTTAAAAAGTCCGCTATAATCTTCTTTTTTACAGATTTGGGTCGGTAGCTCAGTCGGTAGAGCAGCGGACTTTTAATCCGTTGGTCGCGAGTTCGAGTCTCGCCCGACCCACCAATCTACATAAAAAGCCTCTGAATTTCAGAGGCTTTTTTCTTTTGAACCGCCTAATAAGCGTGCACTGAGATTCTCATTCCCAAAGCCTGAATTACTTTTGATACCGTATCAAAACGTGGCTTAGAGTTAGCTTTTAAGGCTTTATACAATGCTTCCCGCGTCAAACCCGTCGAATCAGAGACCTTAGCCATCCCTTTTGCTCTAGCAATGTGCCCCAAGGCAGCGGCCAATTCTGCCGCATCACCATCAGCAATAACCTGATTTAAATACTCAGTCATAGCTTTTTTACTCTTCAAATAATGAGCTATATCAAACTCAGGCAAATCACTTACTTTTATTTTTTTTGATGTTTTCATTTATTCCCTCAACTCTTTATCAATTGTAATCATTCGATTACAATCGTCGAAGCCTTAATTTTCCTAAGGTTTTAAGGTGTCCTAAAAATAATAATCAACCACGGCAATATCAAAGTAGCACTTGATGTCGTCCATCAGCTTGAGATGCTCTGGATGAATAAGATAGGTCTTTAAATCTTCTTCCGTCTCAAACTCAGATTCCAAAACATAATCCCAACATACCGGTCTAGATAATTCATTTTTAGACATGCGCCAAGATTTGATTAAATCAACCACTTGATCTAAGCGCTTTAATCCCACATACACCCGCTCCTCCAAAGCCAAGTCTTGGGCAAGTTCAGGTTTTTTCTTAAATAAAACAATGTGCCTCAGCATATCCATACTCCATTCATGATTAAGCTCATTAAATCACTTTTAAAGGTGTTATTACATTTCATGTTAAAAATTTAATGTTTGCTTATTGAGATACCTCAAATCAAAATTCTATTTATTTGACTTATTCTCAAAAAAGAAGCCCAATGGAACCATGAACATGAGGAGAATGGCATGAAGATACTTTTACCAATCGATGGATCTAAACATAGCATCAAGGCTTGCGATTACATCATTAAACATCTCAATATGTTTAATGCCGATGGCGTGAAGTTAGTGGTATTAAATGTTCAAACAGACAATATTCCACCTGAGGTGATGCAATACATTCCACCTAAGTCAATTGCCAAATGGTATGACTCTCAGGCTGAGCTATCTCTGAAAGCAGGCGTGGCCAAATTAAAAAAAGCGGGCGTCACTTTTGAAGTTGTGAAAAAGACAGGCCATATTTCAGATACGGTTCTTGAGCAAGCTAAAAAAATGAAAGCTGATCTCATCGTCATGGGGTCTCATGGTCGTGGCGCCCTCATGAATTTATTCATGGGCTCAATTGCCACTCAAGTGCTTGCACAAGCTAAACAACCTGTATTGATTATTAGGTAAGCTTGTCATGAAATAGGTGGGTTACTTCTTCCCACCTATTTTTCCTTCAGTGCCATTGAGAAGCTTCTCAATATTACCTTTGTGGCGCCAAATTAATAATGCGCTCATAGCAGCTACGGCCGCTGCCATAGGTTGAACGCCAAATAAGAAAATAAAGTATAAGGGTGCAAATAGCGCTGCAATTAATGCAGCCAAAGATGAATAGCGCATAAATACAGCAACGATTAACCAAGTTGATAAGGTCGTTAACCCCAAGACCCAGTTAATGGCCAACAAAATACCTAAAGCTGTTGCTACACCTTTCCCACCTTTAAAGCCGTGAAAAACAGGGAATAAATGCCCGACAAACGCCGCGATAGCCGCCAGTGGCAACACCCATGAGTCCACTTCCACACCCACCATAGCTCTAGCAATAGCGATGGCAACATAACCTTTTGCCGCGTCGCCTACCAAAGTTAAGAGTGCCGCTACCTTATTACCCGTTCTAAGTACATTCGTAGCTCCTGGGTTACCCGAACCATAGCTATGCGGGTCTGGTAGACGCATCGCTTTACTTACCACTACGGCAAAAGAAATAGATCCAATGAAATAAGATCCAAGAATAAGTAATCCATAAAATGCTGTTTGGTTCATAGTTAAGCTCTAGGGTGATGCTGTTGATGAATATTTTTCAAACGCTCGCGCGCAACATGCGTGTATATCTGAGTGGTCGATATATCCGCATGACCTAATAATAATTGAACTACTCTTAAATCAGCGCCATGATTCAATAAATGTGTCGCAAAAGCATGGCGCAACGTATGGGGTGACAACGGCACCAAGATTCCTGCTTGAACTGCATGGCGCTTAATCATATGCCAAAAGGTCTGCCTGGTCATGCCTTCCCCTGTATGTCTCGCCAAAAATAAGTGCTGGCTAGTTTTGTTACTTAACAGCTGGGGGCGAGCCTCATCGATATAGCGCTTCAGCCATTCGGCAGCTTCCATACCAAAAGGCACCAAACGTTCTTTACCACCCTTACCACTCACCACTCGTACGACGCCTTCATTTAAGCCCACCTCAATCGTTTTTAAGTCAACAATCTCGGAGACACGCAAGCCACTGGCATACATTAATTCCAGCATGGTTCGGTCGCGCAGCCCTAATGGGGTTTCAATATCGGGGGCATTCAGTAAAGCCTCAACCTGGGCTTCACTCAAGGTTTTAGGAAATCGTGGGGCTTGCTTAGCTGCTCTTAAATTAATACAAGGATCCACCTTGATATGACGCTTGCGAATACCCAATCTGTAAAAACGTTTTAAAACGGTTAAACGACGATTAGCAGTCGTTGCCTTATCCGACCGACGATGAGCCATATAACCCATAACATCTGCAGCCACGACATCATACAAACCTTTATCACCAGAAGACTCGGCATCTAACCAACGGGCAAACAAAATTAAGTCTCGTCTATAAGCAGACAAGCTATTTTTAGACAAACCATCCTCTAGCCAACAGGTATCGCAAAAAGTATCAATAGCTTCCAAGCTAGCAATTAATTTTTTGCTAGTTGGAGTTTTATTTTCTGAATCCATGTTAGAAATTGTTTTTTTGACTACCATTGAGCTTTTATTCTAAAAGAGACTGACTTGAACTCCGCATTTTTATTACTTCCGGATTTTTTACTCATTTTGCTAGGGTTCATATTAGTCCGCCACTCCCCTCTTGATAAGAGCGTGTGGGAAGGCGCGGAAAAGTTGGTCTATTACCTACTATTCCCGTCATTGCTCTTTAACTCCATTAACCAAACTAAATTTGACTGGGGCGGCACATCACATATGTTGATTGTGGCTTTTGTCGCATTCTTCTCAGCCGCATTTTTAGGGTGGCTCTCCCATTTCTTTTCTAAAAAGAACCCCAAAACTTGGGCCTCTGGCTTCCAAACATCTTTTAGATTCAACTCCTATATCGCCTTTGCCGCCGCGGGTCGCCTAGCAGGTGAAGAAGGCGTTGCCCTCATGGCGATTACGATTGGTTGCTTGGTACCTATTGCCAATGGATTAGCCGTTTGGGCGTTAGCCAAACACTCTGAATCTCATTTATTTAAAGAATTAATGAAGAACCCTCTGCTTGTAGCAACCAGCTTAGGTTTATTAAGCAACCTACTAGGTCTTAAGCTTCCAGATTACTTGGCACTTAGCTTAGCCCGCATGGGGGCTGCATCCATTGCGTTAGGACTTCTAACGGTTGGGGCAGGGTTGATGTGGGTTCAAAGCAAACGAGACGGCGCGCTGATCGCCTATTGGACCAGTGTGAAGTTAATGGCGATGCCTACCATTGCTTTATTACTTGGTAGATATATGGAGCTGCCCCCAGCTCAACTTAATAGCGTCGTGCTATTTGCAGCTATGCCAACAGCGACAAGTGCTTATGTACTAGCCAATCGCATGAAAGGTGATGGCACGATTGTGGCTATTAGCATTTCTGTAATGACCTTGGGTGCGGCTATCACTCTACCGTTTTGGTTATTCTTTCTGAAATAACATTATTGAAAGATGACAGGTTCAATTGTTAAATTGACCCTGAACCTCTCATAGACCTTTTGCTGAATCTCTTTGGCTAACTGCAGCAACTCTGCGCCAGTGCCGCCGCCATGGTTCACCAAGACCAACGCTTGTTTGTCATAAACACCAACGGCGCCTTGTCGATAACCTTTAAAGCCACACTGATCAATCAACCAACCCGCCGCCAACTTCCAGGCTTTATTTTGATCAGATGAGAAAGGCACCTCATAAGCCACAAGATGAGGTAATTGTTGCTTAAGCAATAAGTACTGATCATTTGAAACAATCGGGTTATGAAAGAAACTGCCCGCATTGCCAATCACGTTTGGATCCGGTAATTTGGCCGAACGAATCTCACAAACTTTCTTGAAAATAGCTTGCGCGTTTATTTCTTTTTCATCAGCAAATGCTTTTGCCAACTCCGCATAGGAAAGGTTCGCTTGCCATTTTTTAGGCAGCGCGAAACAAACTGAACTCACGATATAACGATGTGGCTGATGCTTAAAGATACTGTCACGATAAGCAAATGAGCAATCCGCTTTACTCAAGTTAACCCATTGTTTGGTCTGTGTATCAAAGGCCTCTAAAGAGTCAAATACCTCTGCCAACTCCAAACCATATGCCCCAATGTTTTGCACGGGTGCAGCACCCACCGTACCGGGAATTAACGCCAAGTTTTCCAGCCCTAGATAACCCTGCTCCAGCGTCCAAGCGACAAAATCATGCCAAACCTCACCAGCCATGGCTTCTACATAAAAATGGCTTTCTGTCTCCTTTAGCAGTCGACGGCCTTTGGTAGCGATTAAGCCTACATAGCCGGACAAATTTTTAGCTAAAACAAGATTGCTGCCGCCACCCAAAATAGTCCAATTAGCCTTATTTTTAAAGGCTTCCTCAACAAAAAGAGGGATCTCTTGGCGATCGGTTACATGAACCAAATGTTCAGCCAAAACATCGAAACCAAAGGTGTTATGCGAGCGCAATGTCGCATTTAAATCAATCTTCATGCCACAATCTTAACTGTGATTAACTTTGTTTTTGACATTTAGGTGAACTATGCCCTCATTTGACGTTGTATGCGAACCAGACATGATTGAAGTAAAAAATGCGTTGGAACAATCCAATAAAGAGATTTCAACCCGTTTTGACTTCAAAGGATCCGACGCCCGTATTGAACAAAAAGGTGAAGAATTAACTCTTTTTGGTGACGATGATTTTAAATTACGACAAGTTCGTGATGTTTTATTAGCTAAATTAGCCAAACGCAATGTGGATGTGCGTTTCTTAAAAGACGGCAAATTAGAAAAGATTTCTGGTGACAAGTTAAAACAAGTTGTGGAAATTCAAAAAGGGATCAGCTCTGAAATCGCCAAAAAGATTGTGCGCTTGATTAAAGATAGCAAGATTAAAGTGCAAGCGAGTATTCAAGGTGATGCTGTGCGTGTAACAGGCGGCAAGCGCGATGATCTTCAGGCAGTTATGGCGATGCTACGCAAAGATGTGGAAGAGGCGCCATTAGGCTTTAATAACTTCCGAGACTAAATCTGAGATTAAATATTTATTCTGAAATAAATTCTTAATCAGATTTGACTTGATTTAACTTAGTTTATTAATTTAATTTCATCAAAAAAAGGGACAGCTTGAACTGTCCCTTTTTTAATGATTGTGACTATGACTCAGTCAGCGAATATTACAAACCGCCGTTTTGCTGAGCAACCATCATGTAAAGCATTGGAATAGAGAACATCGTGTTAAAGCGTGATGTCAACATAGCTAATCTAGCAGCAGCAGCTTTTTCAGCAGCTTCTACTTGAACCATGCCCAAAGCTTTCTTTTGGTTAGGCCAAATGATGAACCAAACGTTGAAAGCCATCACAATCGCTAACCACATACCGATACCAATCGCTAAAACTGGTCTTTGTAATGTCAATGCTTGTACAAGGTAACCATTAGCACCAGCCAATAACAAACCTGTCACAACAGTGAATAAAGCAGCGTAGCGGAACCAGAACAATGCTGTTGGCGCAATTACTTTGCTAACAGCTGGTTTTTGCTCATCAGGAATCTTTGGCATAGATGGAATCTGCACAAAGTTGAAATACCACAACAAACCAATCCACATCACGCCTACTAGCACGTGCAACCAACGCATAACGAATGCGCCCCATGCATGATCAAAAGTAATAGCATTACCTGCTGTTGCAGCAACGGCCGCGATGATTAAAACCAATAAAACTACACCAGCAATAATGGTGCGTTGTAAAGATTGCAATATTGATCCCATTTTTATTTCCCCTTTGCAATATTGTTTAGATAAAAGTTACAACCGAATGGTGGATAACTCATTCTTGAGCGGATTATCCATGATTTAACTAAATTACGCTAAGTGTCATTGAAATGACAACTACTTCACCCGAACCTGAGAAATTTCCACATCCGCCTGGCCTTCAGCGACTCGCAAATCAAATACATCACCTGCTTTGATTTGATGAGGATTTCGAATAGCTTTACCGTCCTGTGCCATTAAAACCGCATAGCCACGCTCTAGAGTTCTCTGTGGATTCAGTAGCTCTAAATGGTTTTGCCAAGCCTTGTGGGTTTGTTGATACATTGCCAATCGCACAGACCAAGCTTGATGAAGACGTGCCGATAATTGCTGCGTTTTTTCTTTCATGCGCTCGGGATTCGGAATTGCATGAGATAAACGTAATGACAACTGATCTAAACGTTGAGCCTCTCGATCGATTCGTTGAGTCACTCTCATATTTATTTTTTGCGACAAAGTCACCAAGTCTTGCAAAAGAGCTTCTCTATCTGGTGTCACTAATTCAGCAGCGCCCGTTGGAGTTGGTGCCCGCAAATCAGCCACGAAGTCTGCAATCGTGAAATCTGTTTCATGACCAACACCAGAGACAATCGGTATCGGCGACTCCGCAATACAACGCGCTAAAGCCTCATCATTAAAAGCCCACAAGTCTTCAATGCTGCCACCACCTCGTACCAATAAAAGAACTTCTAACTCACCCTGCTCTGCAAGTTCATAAGCAGCCCTTAATGCTTGTATTAATGCAGGCGGTGCTTCCACGCCTTGAACCAAACTCGGGAACACCGTTACAGGAATATGTGGCGCTCTACGCTCTAAAGTACTTAAAACATCTTTTAATGCGGCGGCTTGAGCAGAGGTAATAACACCAACACCTTTCGGGTACTTAGGTAACGCTCTTTTATGCGCTTCATCAAACAGCCCCTCAGCCCCCAATTTTTCTTTAAGCTTTAAAAACGCTTCGTATAAACCGCCTTGACCAGATCTACGCATCAGCTGCACATTGAGCTGTATATCGCCCCTAGGCACATACATACTAACTTGAGCAGCCACCTCGACTAAGTCACCCTCTTTAGGCAAAAACCCGACTTGCGTGTTTCGGCCTCTAAACATGACTCCTCTCAATTGGCCTTCGGCGTCTTTTAAAGAGAAGTACCAATGTCCACTGTCATAAGCCTTGAAATTGGAAATCTCCCCCCGAACCCACACATTGCCAATATGGCCCTCTAATACTTCAGCAATGGCGCGGTTCAGAGCCCCAACTCCAATAATTTCTCTTGATATTTCTGTCATTTTTTAAGGTTAAATCAGTATTTATAAGGGGTAAAGCTAAACAACTATCCACAGGCTTCGATAAAAAAAGGCATCTCAAATAAAAATTACCCCCAAAGCCAGTGTTAATTTTATATCTAATTGATTTATATGGAATTTTTAAATCAATTTACGCTAATAAATTATCACCATAACGAAGAATCAAGGGCTTAGGAATACTGTTGAAGAAAGTTTTTCACATAGTTATCCACAAGCTTGATGTTCATCTTTGGAGCATACCCTAGCCTTCGTTTAAAGTAGAGGTATATGTATACCATTCTCATCGCCGCTGGCTGGCCCGTATGGCCTCTTTTAATCACTTCCATTATTGCTTTGGCTATTTTGTTAGAGCGTACTTGGTTTTTGCAAGCTAAAAGGGTTTCACCCGCTCATTTAACAGAAGGCGCGATTCAGCTAGCTGACTCTGGCGCTCTAAATAGCCCCCAAACCGCTGAACAAGCTATTCAATCTTTATCAGATGCCGCTCCCTTGGGCCGCATTTTAGGAGCGGCGCTATTACAAAAATCACAACGCGCTACTGAAGAAAAAACGATTGAAGCCATGCAAGAAGCTGCTGAAGAAGTCTCTTTATTACTAGATCGTTATATGGGGGCACTAGCCACCATTGCAACGATTGCGCCTCTACTTGGTTTATTTGGCACAGTAGTTGGCATGATTGAAATTTTTGGTAGTCAACAAAGCAGTAGCGCCAACCCACAACAATTAGCGCACGGTATTTCAATCGCGCTATACAACACGGCTTTTGGTCTACTGATTGCCATACCTGCTTACACAGGTTGGCGCGCATTAAAAGCCATGGCAGAAAAACGCCAACGCGAATGTGAAGCTGCCGCCAAGAAACTATTACGTCATCTTTTTAAAGCAGCGTAATAGATATTTTTTATGATTTTTAATTCATCATCCAAACGAACTATTTTTGGCGTAAACAGCAACAATGTTAGCCAACAAAGCGCGCCAGAAATTAACCTAATTCCTTTTATTGATGTGTTATTGGTCATTTTGATTTTCTTAATGATCTCTACCACATTCACACGCTATCAAGAGTTATCAATTACGCTACCTAGCGCTGAAGGTGCTGCATCAAATAGCAAGCCTAAGGATATTGCCGTAGCGATTTCCTCAGATGGCCGCATCGCCATTAACGGCAAGCGCGCTGCTGTTGATCAATTAAGCAATGCGCTAAGCGCGGCTGCCAGTCAAGCGGGCAAAAGTGATAACGGCCCGATGATTATTATTGCGGCCGATGGCAAAGCACCTCATCAGTCAGTGATGCAAGTCATGGAAGCGGCTCGCAACGCCAACTTACCCAATGTCGTTTTTGCTACGCAGTCAAAATCAAAGTAAGTTGCCATGAGCAATCCATCTTCATCTGCGCCAACTTTTCAAAAAGCTCCTAGCTATTGGGAGAAAAAAGGCGTTGTGGCGTTATTACTATGGCCGCTCTCAAAGTTATTTGGGTGGGTCACCCAAATTAGAAAAATTTTATATGCGCTAGGATTATTTAAAACCCAAGCCCTAGATGTCCCCGTCATCATTGTTGGCAACTTAAGGGTTGGCGGCACCGGTAAAACACCTACCGTATTAGCCATTGCAAAAGCATTACACGCGGCAGGATTTCATCCAGGCATTATTTCAAGAGGCTACAAAGGAACAGGGCATCAAGATAACCCTGCAGATGCTACTGAAGTGACTTCTCAATCAAATCCATTAGAACTAGGTGATGAGCCTTGCTATATGGCGCAACAATTAGCGCACTTATTCATACCCGTCTATGTTCATAGCCAACGCACGATTAGTGCTCGAACACTATTAAAAGCCCATCCAACAGTCAATGTTTTGATTAGCGATGATGGTTTACAGCATTACGCCATGAAAAGATGGCCGGCCCGTGAAGGCGGTCAAGATATTGAATTAGTGATTCGCGATGCCAGAGGTGAAGGCAATGGTTTTCTCATGCCAGCAGGCCCACTCAGAGAAAGCGCTCTTCGAGCAAGAGACTTCACACTGAACTTAGGCTCTGAAAATTCTCAACAGATTAAACAGCCCTATCTTGCCGATGCTCCTAATTTCTACTTAACAACTCAAGTAGCTCACGCTTATCAACTCAGCAATCCATCACAGCAAAGATCTCTATTTGACTTTTACTCAGAGCGTCATTTAGTCGCTGCTGCCGGTTTAGGTAATCCCAAAAAATTCTTTGATGTTTTAGAACAAGCAGGACTCACCATCAATCCTTTACCACTACCGGATCATTACGATTTTCAAATAAATCCTTTTAAAGATATTTCAGCCTCAGCAATTCTGATCACTGAGAAGGATGCCGTAAAATGTTCGCAAATCGCGGAATACAAGAATGATGAGCGCATTTGGGTTGTACCCGTTACAGTTGAACTACCTAAAGAATTCATCAACCTAATGGTTGATATTTTGAAAAGGCCAAAACCCTAGGCTCATGAGAAATAATTCATGCAGTTAAGAACTAAATTGGAGCTAATGACAAATCATGGATAAACGTTTACTAGATATTTTGGTCTGTCCTATTTGCAAATCTAGCCTAGTACATGATGCTGATAAAAATGAACTTATCTGCAAAGCAGATAAATTAGCCTACCCTATTCGCGATGGCATTCCAGTCATGTTGGCGAATGAGGCAAGATCTTTAGACGCACCTCATAACGCGGCTTAAAACTCTATGACTGCAACATCCACATCGTTTATTGCAGTTATTCCTGCACGCTTAGCTTCGACACGCTTACCTAATAAACCACTAGCTGATATCGCCGGCAAACCGATGGTGGTACGAGTAGCCGAAAGAGCATTACAGTCAGGCGCATCCAAAGTCATCGTGGCGGTTGATGACGCTAGCATTTTCGATGCCTGCAAAGCACATGGATTAGATGTGATGCTCACATCTAACCAACATCCAACAGGAACCGATCGTTTGAGTGAAGTTGTACGCAACTTAAACCTCGCTGACGATGAGATTGTTGTAAATGTTCAAGGTGATGAACCGCTCATCCCACCTGAACTAATCACACAAGTAGCGCAAACATTAGCGAATCATCCCAAAGCTGCGATTGCAACAGCAGCTTTAGCGATTCATGATCAGGCTGAAGTAAACAATCCTAACGTTGTCAAAGTAGCCATGAATCAGGCTCAACAAGCACTTTATTTTTCAAGAGCGCCGATTCCTTACAGCCGAGACCCTCAAAAATATCAAGCACAGTGCTATCGCCATATTGGCATGTACGCATACAAGGCCAGCTTCCTCAAAGAATTTGCAACTTTAGCGCCAGCCCCGATTGAAGAAGCTGAGTCGCTCGAACAGCTGCGAGCCATGTGGTACGGATACGCTATTCAGGTACTAGTGACCAATGCGGCGCCCCCACCAGGGGTAGACACGGCCGAAGACCTAGAACGCGTTAGAGCCGTTTTTAAGCAGCTTGTTTAATTTATCGATTTATTTAGAGCTCCTCAGGGAAATCCTGATGCCAGAAAATTGGATTTAAGCCCAAATAATGGGAAAATCAAGCAGTTAAAGCGCATCAGTCAGCTTGTTGTCAAAGAAACAGCCTACTCTTGTCGTTTTTCGAGAATTTGCAACACCCACCAACTAATTAAGGGAGTTAAACCATGCGCTTGATCCTATTAGGTGCCCCTGGCGCCGGTAAAGGCACGCAGGCTAAATTTATTTGCGAGAAATTTGGTATTCCACAAATTTCTACAGGCGATATGTTGCGCGCAGCTGTTAAGGCTGGCACACCACTAGGCATTGAAGCCAAAAAAGTGATGGATTCAGGTGGTCTAGTTTCTGATGAAATTATCATTGGCTTAGTCAAAGATCGTTTAACTCAGGCTGATTGCGCGAAAGGTTATTTGTTTGATGGTTTCCCACGTACGATTCCTCAAGCGCAAGCGATGAAGGATGCAGGCGTTCCAATTGATTACGTGCTTGAAATAGACGTGCCATTCGATGCCATTATTGATCGCATGAGCGGTCGCCGTGTTCACGTTGCATCCGGCCGCACTTATCACGTCACCTTTAACCCACCAAAAGTTGCTGGTAAAGATGATGAAACAGGTGAAGACTTGATTCAGCGTGAAGATGACAAAGAAGAAACCGTTAAGAAGCGTTTAGATGTCTATGATTCTCAGACACGTCCATTGGTTGAATACTATTCATCATGGGCTAAAAATGGTGATCCAACAGCCAAGGTGGCAGCTCCAGCCTACCGCAAGGTTGAAGGTACTGGTTCTGTAGAAGCTATTACCGCCAACGTATTTACTGCTCTTAAATAAAAGAAAAGAATTCTAATTAAGAAGCTGATTAGAGTTTGTTGGAAAGTTTTCCGGAAGGTTTTCTGGAAGATTTGCTAGAAAGTTGAATAGAATAAAAACCCCGTTGCAGTTAACGGGGTTTTTTTATGACGCGTAATGTGTCGGATCAGGTACTTTTGCGCTCGCAAATCCTTCTTTGCGCAGACGACAAGACTCACAACGGCCACAAGCCTCACCCGCCGCATTAGCCTGATAGCAAGAAACTGTCATGGAAAAATCTACCCCCAACTGAATACCAGCTTGAATAATTTCGGCTTTACTCAGAGAAATAATCGGCGCATGAATCCTAAAACGTGTGGATGATTGCGTTGATTCCACACCTGCTTTAGTGGCCAGATTCGCTGTAGCCTCAAATGATTTGACATACTCTGGTCGACAGTCAGGATAGCCGGAGTAATCCACGGCATTCGCGCCAAAGAAAATATCTAAACCGCCCAATGCTTCAGCCCAGCCTAAAGCCACCGACAACATGATGGTATTACGTGCAGGCACATATGTAATAGGAATCTCATTTTTAGCACCTGCGCTAGTAGGTACTGCATAGGCGTCATCGGTTAGAGCTGATCCACCCACAAAACGACGCAAATCCAAATCTATGATTTCATGACGAGCTGCACCTAGTTTTTGAGCCACTCGTACTGCTGCATCTAATTCAGAAGAATGTCTTTGACCATAACGAAACGATAACGCGTAAGGTGTGTAATCCAATTTTTTAGCAATCGCTAAAACTGTCGCGGAATCCAAACCACCCGATAGCAAAATAACGGCTGGCGCACCTGGGGTGCGGGCGCGCATAGGTTCAAAATCAAATGACATCACGGCTAAAAATTTTTTAATTGTTTACTTCAAACGCTTTAAAGCTTGCTTCGCTAAACCAGCTGCTTCACTTTCAGGATGCTTAGCAATCAAACTTTCTAATGTTTTTTTGCCAGCAGGTTTTTGACCTGATTCAACTTGGCTATTGGCAATCGTTAACAAAGCATCTGGGGTTCTAACATGCAACGGATAACGCTTCACCATTGCTTGCAAACTCGCAATCGCTGTCTTGTAATCTTTCTGAGCGTAATTCACATTACCCAACCAGAATTGAGCCAAAGGCCAATAAGGGCTATCGGGGTATTTCTTTGCAAAGCTTTGAAATCCAGCCTCAGCCTTTTTCATATTCGAATCTTGAAAGGCTTTTAAAGCTGACTCGTAAGCCTCTTTCTCACCAGCTTGAACCGTGCCCTGCACACCTTCAATCTCTAACACTTGCGGTTCGAATTTCTTTACTCGACCATTAAGGTCCTGATAAAAACTCTTCTGCTGCGCCAATAACTCTTCTACTTGCTTTTCAAGCAACTCCGTACGACCTCGTAAGCGCGCATTTTCTTGAACCGCCTGTTCCAATTGATTTTGCAAATCAATTTGAGCCTGCTGTCCCACTGCCACTTGGGAACGTAAATCCAAAATAGCCTTGCGCGCCTCGTTATCTTCAAAAATAGCGGCCGCCGGAAAACTATAAGTAGTCAAAGCAACAAAAACAACAGCGGCCAACGCCGCTGTTTGATGGTGCAAAGAAGTTAAACGCTTAATTTGCATTATTTTTTTAACTCGCTTCTTGATTAGTAAGCAATATCAGCACGGCGGTTCTCTTGCCAAGCTGCCTCATTACTGCCTTCAGCCTTTGGCTTTTCTTTACCGAAACTAATGGCTTCCATTTGAGAGTCAGAAACACCTAAAAGTGACAATGATTTACGGACTGCCTCAGAGCGGCGTTGACCCAATGCTAAGTTGTATTCTGTCGTTCCACGCTCATCTGTATTGCCTTCTAACTTGATTTTGCGATCTTTGTTAGTTTTTAAATAATTAGCGTGAGCTTGCAAAGTTGATTGGTACTCAGGTTTAACTGTGTAACTATCAAAGTCAAAATAAACACTACGCTTAAATAGTGGGCTCTTTGGATCATTCCAAGGCTGTGAACTTAAATCACCACCTGATGATTTACCAGCACTATCCACATCATCTAACTTAACGCCTGATGCGCAAGCACCAAGGAAAGCTACCGATAACAACAATGCCGCACGGCGGGCTAAAGAAAATTGATTCATACATCCTCCAATTAATAAATTCTTTTACTGCGTTAAAAGCCTTTTTTGAAGACTTTTAAGTCATTGGCTTCTATCGTAACAAATAGTATTGAAATCTAGATAAAAGCTATTTTAAAGCCTGCATTAGTCCATGAATGGGCCCCAAGCAGGCTCACGAATATCAGCACCAGGCAAACTCAAGATTTGTTTATTTTTTCCATCAATAGATACTGCCATCAAAACAGGTTTACCACCACTACGAGCAGCAAAAAGTACATAACGACCGTTAGCGGCAAAAGTAGGCGTCTCGTCACGGTTACCATCACTTAAAGCCATCACCTCACCAGAAGCCAAGTCTTGTAGATGCAAGCGATAAGCACCACCTACACGAGCTATGTAAACCAAATTCTTACCATCAGGAGAAATACGTGGGCTTGTTACAAACCCAAGTTTAAAAGTAATGCGCTGAGCACCACCATCGCCCTCGCCCTCTGTCGACATACGATAGATTTGCGGACTGCCACCACGATCACTCGTGAAATAAATAGATTTTCCGTCAGGCGCCCATTGCGGTTCAGTGTCAATTGAATACCCACGCGTCAAGCGCCTTAAGCCTGTGCCGTCCGCATTAATACGATAAATCTGGGTATTACCATCTTTAGACAAAGCAATTGCTAAAGCACGTCCATCAGGCGACCATGCCGGCGCACTGTTGTTACCCTTTTGATTAGATAACACCACACGGCGGCCAGTGGCCAACTCGTGCACATAAATCACTGGCTTACGTGACTCGAATGAAACATAAGCCACCTTTCTGCCATCTGGAGACCAAACAGGAGAAATAATCGGTTCATTGCTCGATAGAGCTGGTTTAGCGTTTTCACCATCAGAATCAGAAATAACCAATCGATTATTTTTACCTGAACGAATCACATAAGAAAGACGCGTTGAAAATACACCACGCTCACCAAGAATTTTTTGGATAATGTCATCAGCAATCTTGTGACCAGCTAAACGCAAGTCATCAGCAGTTACTGTAACAACAATACCGCCCAAACTTTCGCTCTTACGAATATCGAATAAACGGTAACGAATTTCATATCTACCATCAGATAACTTATTCACGCCACCAACCGCTAGCGCATCAGCGCCTCTCGCGGACCAAGAGCGAAAATCCGGCTTGATATCCCAACCTAATTCAGCGCCACCAGATTCAACATTGCGCATAGCGCCACTTCTAGCCAAATCGGAACGAACAATATCTGTCACGCGTAAGGGTAATTTACTTTCATCCGTGAAACGCATCACTGCAATCGGAAACAGCGACTGACCAACCCCTGAAATCTCAATATTCATCTGAGCTTTTGCAAGCGTTGCAACAAACATTAAGTTTGTTAGAAGAACAAAAGCTAATACTCTTTTTAATATTGAAACTAATTTCATCACGTCTCTCATCAATCCTTAGGCTTAAAGATTAAGCGCATTTGTTTAGGCACCTTACCATCATCATCTTTAGGCAAAGTTTTAGCATCATCAATTGCCCTTAATACCGCACGATCCCAAGCAAGGTCGCCGCTACTCTTAAGAACATTTCTGTTGATGATACTGCCATCGGGAGCTAACTCAACAGCCACCTCAACAGCAGGGTTACCGGCTACCAATGATGGATTAAACACAATCAAAGGCAAAATTTTGCGGCGCACTTTATCGGCATAGCCCGGCTTGGCATTACCACCGCCGCCAACACCATCTCCAACCACACCACCACGACCGCCCGCAGCCCCCTCTTTCCCAGCTGCCGAACGTAATCTTGCCAATTGGTCTGCACGCGATTTATCTTGTGCCAAAGCTTCTTTTTTCGCAGCATCTGCCTTAGCCTTATCTTGTGCTTTTTGCTTTTCTTCTTTTAGTTTGGCTTCTTTTAATTTCGCCTGCTTTTCTTCTTCAGCCTTTTGCTTCTTCAATTCCTTAGGATCAACCTTTTTAACTGGCTTTTCTTCTTTTTTAGGCTCAGGTTTTAATTCTTTTTTTCTTTTAACCGCAATGTCAGCCTTGTCATCAGCTTCCATTTTTTGCTCAACCGCTTGCACAGGAGCACTTTTCACCACAGGTACGTTATCCCAAATTTCCGCCTCTAATCCTGCTGGGGTTTGGCTTTTCCAATTCAATCCAAAAGCCAAAAAGAAAAATAGCAACAAATGCATGCCCAAAGCCCATGCAAAGGCTTTGCCTGTACCAGAATCAGCATTGAACCTGGCACGAAAATCATTCATCGGAAATGTTGCTGAACTCAATTACTCTTCACCGCCAAACCAACACGTTTTACGCCGTTTTCTTTTAAGCGCGCCATGACATCCATCACGATTTCATATTTAATAGATTTGTCCGCTGCAATTACCATCGGCTGATCAGCGGCCAAGTCGGCACGCTCACGCGCAAATGCCCCTAACTCTTGGCGAGAGAGCGTTCTATCTGCTTTACCCTCGCTTTTCACAAGAATGGTTTCGTCAGCGGAGATATTTAGTAATACCGGTGGCAAAGGTTGCACTTGAGCACCACCCACCGTTGGCAGATTAACTACGCCAGGATTAACCATCGGCGTTGTTACCATGAAGATCACCAGTAAGACCAACATCACATCAATGTAAGGCACCACATTAATATCAGCCATCGCACGTCTTTTACCGCCAGACTTTCTAGAGATACTCGCCATCTCAGCCTCCTAATCTCTTAGTCTTAATAACGCGATTGTTGACGTTGAAGAATATTAGAAAACTCTTCGATGAATGTTTCAAAACGAATTGCTAAACGATCAATATCAGCTGCATTACGGTTGTAAGCTACCACCGCTGGAATCGCCGCAAACAGACCAATTGCTGTTGCTACTAAAGCTTCGGCAATACCCGGCGCCACACTTGCTAGTGTTGCTTGCTGAACGTTTGCCAACCCGCGGAAAGAATTCATGATCCCCCAGACTGTTCCAAACAAACCGATGTAAGGCGATACAGAGCCTACTGATGCTAAAAATGGCAAGTTGGCTTCCAAAGTATCCATCTCACGTTGGTAAGCTGCTTTCATGGCGCGACGGGCACCATCAATTTCTTTACCCTTTAAAAACTCTTGCATGCCGCTTTCAAAAATACGCTCTAAAGAAGCCGCCGGGTCTTGATTGCGCTTAGCACCTTCTAATAAAGTATTTAAATCACCACCCGACCAAAAGTCGCGCTCAAAACGCTCCGTGTCTTGGCGAACAGCTTTAAGAGAAATCCCTTTTTTAAAAATAATCGTCCAGGACGCTACTGAAAGACTTAGTAATAAGAGCATCACTAACTGCACCAACACACTGGCGTTGAGCACTAATGACAATATGGATAAATCTTGAGTAGCGTGCATAAATTATTTTCCGTAGAGATGGATTTTTAATAACAATCAGATAACTGCGTTATTTTAACTAGCTCGTCTTGCGATGGACAGCCAAGGGGCCTGCTGCTTGGCAAGTTGGCATCATTTCAATCACGTTGATATTCACATGAGCTGGTAATGTCGATGCCCAATAAACTGACTCTGCAATATCCGTAGCCGTTAAAGCCTGAACACCGTCGTAGACCTTGGCGGCCTTAGCGTCATCTCCTTTAAAGCGCACATTGGAGAACTCTGTACCAGAGCAAAGGCCCGGCGCAACATCCGTCACGCGCACTGGCGTACCTAATAAATCAGACTTCAGATTTAAACTAAATTGGCGTACAAACGCTTTAGTGCCGCCATACACGTTACCGCCAGGGTAAGGGTAACGACCAGCGATAGAGCCTAAATTAAAGACATGGCCACGCCCGCGCTCCACCATACCTGGTAAAAAAGCTCTGGTCATGTACATCAACCCCTTGATATTGGTATCCACCATTTTCTCCCAGTCATCCAAAGCGACTTGATGGGCTGGCTCCAAACCTAGAGCTAAACCGGCGTTATTCACCAAAACACTCACATTCGCGAAATCTTTAGGCAATTGGCCTGGAAGAGCAAAAACCACATCTTTATTGGTCACATCCAAAATAGTGGTGTGTAAACGAGCCTGCTGATCGGCCGGCAAGCTCTTCTTGAGGGCCTCTAAACGGTCGGCGCGGCGTCCTGCGGCAATCACCTGATGGCCTTCAGACAAGTATCGTCTAGCAATGGCTTCGCCAAAACCAGCAGTTGCTCCTGTTACCAATACAGTTAGCTTTGTCATTTTTGTGTCTCCTGGGGTGTTTTTTTGTATCATTTAGGTCTTGCAGAGTTTAGCGTATGCTAGCTGCAAACTAGATGATCCTCATAGAAAGCCTAAATCATGTTCCAACGCAGTCAAACATTGGCAAAAACTGATCCCGCATTGTGGGATGCCATCCAGTCAGAAAACAAGCGTCAAGAAGACCATATTGAGCTTATTGCCTCAGAAAACTATACGTCTCCAGCCGTTTTAGAAGCCCAAGGCTCACAATTAACGAATAAATATGCTGAAGGCTATCCTGGCAAGCGCTACTACGGTGGCTGTGAATACGTGGATATCGCAGAACAGCTAGCAATTGACCGCTTAAAACAGATTTTTGGCGCGGAAGCTGCCAACGTACAACCTCACTGCGGCGCATCGGCCAACGAGGCAGTATTTTTAGCATTCTTAAAGCCAGGCGACACCATTATGGGTATGAGCCTAGCTGAAGGTGGTCACTTAACTCACGGCATGGCTCTTAATATGAGCGGCAAGTGGTTTAACGTGGTCCCTTATGGCTTAAACGCTCAAGAAGCAATCGATTACGACGCTATGGAGCGCCTAGCTCACGAGCACAAGCCTAAGCTCATTATTGCCGGCGCTTCTGCTTACTCATTGCATATCGACTTTGCTCGCTTTGCTAAGGTTGCCAAAGATGTTGGCGCGTTGTTCATGGTGGACATGGCTCACTACGCAGGTTTGATTGCTGCTGGCGTTTATCCAAACCCAGTACCTCATGCCGATATCGTGACATCAACAACTCATAAGAGTTTGCGTGGTCCACGTGGTGGCGTGATTTTGATGAAAGCTGAACATGAAAAAGCCATCAACTCAGCTATTTTCCCAGGCCTGCAAGGCGGCCCTTTGATGCACGTGATTGCCGCTAAAGCTGTTGCGTTTAAAGAAGCTCTAGAGCCTTCATTTAAAGAGTATCAACAACAAGTTGTTATCAACGCTCGTGCAATGGCTGAAACACTAGTTAAGCGTGGTTTACGTATTGTTTCTAGCAAAACCGAGTCTCATGTGATGCTAGTGGACCTACGCGCCAAGAACATTACAGGTAAGGAAGCGGAACGCGTTTTGGGTGAAGCACACATTACTTGTAACAAAAATGCGATCCCTAACGATCCAGAAAAACCATTTGTAACAAGTGGTATTCGGTTAGGCTCACCAGCGATGACAACTCGTGGATTTAAAGAAGCTGAAGCTATTCAAGTAGCAAACTTGGTAGCAGATGTTTTAGATAATCCTAACGATGCTGCCAATATCGCTAAAGTACGTGAGCAAGTAGCCGCTTTAACTAAGCGCTTCCCTGTTTACAGCAACTAATCTTAGGACATAGATGCACTGCCCCTTCTGCAAACACTCAGATACACAAGTTCTTGATACTCGAGTATCTGAGGAAGGGGACGTCATCAAACGTCGTCGCCGTTGCGAAAAGTGCGATAAGCGTTTTACAACTTACGAACGTCCTGAATTAGCACTACCAGCGATTGTCAAAAAGAATGGCAGTCGTGTGGAGTACAACCGTAATAAATTAATTGACTCTATGGGTATCGCTTTACGCAAACGCCCAGTTTCAGCTGAAGCAGTTGAAGAAGCAATTCGCAATATCGAAGAACGTTTACAAGCAACCGGCGAAAAAGAAATTGCTAGTGATCGTGTTGGCGAACTAGTGATGCGCGAGCTAAAACGCTTAGACAAAATCGCCTATATTCGTTTTGCTTCAGTCTACAAGAGCTTCGCCGACATTGAATCATTCGAGAGCGCATTAAAAGAACTGAAGTAAGCGCTACTTAGCTCCGACATCCCATTATTTGATGTCGTAACAATCATTTTTCAGAAATTTCTCACATAACAATCAGGTTTTACTGATTTTTATTTTTGTCTTGGTACTTGATGATGTGGATATGTATCCACACGAGTCACCTAGACCACCAACATCATTTGAACGAGGCTTCTCTTTATTAGAAGTCCTCACAGCGCTCACCATATTTAGCAGCTCCTATATGGCACTGATGTCTGCACATTTTTACATATCCAATTACACCCAAAAACAAATACGAGAGCTTCACGCTATCACCGAGCAAAGTAACCAATATGAAATGAATGTTGCGCTTGTTAGTGCCGAGGAAGAAGAATGACACTCATAGAAGTGCTCACATCTTCAGTTATGGCTAGCATTGTCTTATTAGCCAGCACTCAAGCATGTTTTCAAGTACACAAAGCTATTACGAAACAAAACAACCTGAGTATCCTACAAAGTGAAGCCATTCAAGCTTTTCATATGATGGGGCTAGCAATTCAACATGCTCAAATAAAAACAGGCTCACCCAAATCTTCTTTATTAAAGGTGATGGCTAAAGATAGCTCCGCACCTAGCAATAAAAAATCCGGGGAATTCCAAGTACGGAAAGGTGCGGCAAGTGTGAATAGCTCTGATGCTTTTTACACCTACGATGCTTATAACAAAAGAGAAAATGGCTCATACAAAGCTTTTTTCATTCAACAACAGGGACATTATCAAAACAAAGATGGTGTTTTGTATTTACAAACTCAAAATAAAAAAGGCGCCTTACAAAATGATGCTGTCATGGCTCATGTTCAGTCGATGCAAATAAAGGTAGGTGTTCCTAATGCATCCAACAGCATTTTGGAATGGATGGAGCCCTATCAAATCAATGACTCAGGGAGAAGATACCCTCAGTGGAAACATGTGCGCGCTTTAAAAATTCAATTGGTGCTTCAAAGAGGAAAAACGCCACTTGAACTAGAGAGAGTTTTCGCGCTTAGACACTAAACCATAGGTTGATAGCTAGATGAAACAAACTACTCATTATGCGAACGGCTACATATTAGTGAGCCTATTGGCTCTATTGTCATTAGTGGGTGCAATGAGTGCAGCAGCTCTCCACCGAGCTACTGCCGATGTGCAAATACTGCAAGGGCATAAGAATGTTACGGATGCTTTTCAGCGCGCTGAACAAAATCTAATCACGGCTGAAGAACAATTACTAGAGGGTGTTTTACGAACTGATTTAGTGGATATAGAAATCTTCCAAGCCAAAGGCTTCAGAAAACGCTCTGGCACAGAAACCACTCATTACAAATTAACTGCTAGCGAATCTCGTCATCAAACCTATATTGAACTTCAAACTATTGTGCGCATTCATGAAAAAACATCCTCATCATCTAAAAACCACCGCACTATCGAAAAAGTTTCTTGGCAAATCCTCTGAATACGGATTTTCTTTACTAGAAGTACTCATTTGCATTGCCTTATTAAGCATTATTGCTTTATTTGCCGCACAAGGTTTTCATCAACAGCTAGCCATTCATGAGTTAGATCACCTATCGCTTAGCTTCGTGCAGGATGCGCATTTAGCTAGACAAACCTCTCTCCAACTTGGCGATAAAGTTTCCATGCGTCCATTAGCTAGCCATGGGAAAAGATCGAACTGGTCAGAGGGATGGGAGATCAAAGTTGGGGAACAGTTGATTAAGTCTCACCCCAATACTTCTCGGGTAGAAGTTGCAGAATATTTATTAAAACCCACCCAACAATTTACCGATATGAGCACATCACTCAAGGATCGCCACATTAGCTTTATCAATGGGAACCCTGCTCTTTTGCATAATGGTGGTTTTGTTGCGAACCGTATCATTTGGCAACATTCTCGCTATCCTAAGCTGATTCGTCATATCATCTTAGGGCCTGGGGGTCGTTGGCGTATTTGCAACCCCCATGAAGATAGGCAAGAATGTCATTAGTTTTTAATTTATTTAAATGTATTTCTGATGTATAGCACCCAAGACCATACCTATATGAGCCTTGCCTTAGCGGAAGCTAAAAAGGCTCTTTTTATCAGCAACCCTAATCCAAGGGTGGGCTGTGTTTTGGTCAAAAATAATGAAGTGATTGGGCTAGGACATACTCAAGCGGTTGGCAGCCATCATGCAGAGATACAAGCACTAGAAGATGCTCGCAAAAAAGGTTTTGATATCGCAGGCGCAACAGCCTATGTCACCTTAGAGCCATGCTGTCATCATGGCAGAACACCACCCTGCACAGATAGCCTGATTAACGCAAAAATTGCAAAGGTAATTGCGGCAATGGAAGATCCCAACCCATTGGTTGCGGGTAAAGGTCTAGAGACATTACGCCAAGCAGGCATTGATGTGCGCTGCGGGTTACTAGAGAAAGAATCTACAGAATTAAATATTGGGTTTATTCATCGTATGCGCACTGGTATGCCATGGGTGCGCATGAAAATAGCCGCTAGCCTTGATGGCACAACTGCGCTGAACAATGGTGTCAGTCAATGGATTACTAGCGCCGATGCCAGACATGATGGTCACCATTGGCGCGCTAGAGCTTGCTGTGTTTTAACCGGCATTGGCACTGTTAAAGAAGATAACCCACAGATGAACGTGCGAGGCATAGACACACCACGCCAACCCATCAGAGTTCTAATTGATTCTTTTTTAGAAGTACCAGCGGACTCAAAAATACTTGATGAGTCTTTGGGTGGCCATACGATTATTTTCTGCGGAGCTGTCGAACCAGCTCATTTAAGCAAGATGGAAAAAACACTGAAGGCTAAAAATATTTCCGTTGTTCAATTACCTGATCTGTCAAATGACAAAGGTAAAGTTGACTTACAGGCTGTTTTAAAACATTTAGCCGAGAAACTGCATATCAACGAAGTACATGTTGAGGCTGGCTTTAAATTAAATGGCTCGTTACTGCGTGAAAATTGCGTGAATGAATTATTACTTTATATGGCCCCCACACTTCTTGGGCCTGGCGCTGGATTAGCCAATCTACCGGAATTAACTAATCTAGACCAAACAACCCGTTGGGAATTTGTCGATCAAACTTTGGTTGGCGATGATTTACGCTTGCGTTTATATTTATCCTCGCAAAAGAACCCTCAGAAAGTAGATTAAGCGATGTTCACAGGAATTATTCAGGCGGTTGGAAAAATTGAGAAGGTCACACCACTCGGTGATGGCTATCGTTTGACGATTAACGCTGGCGGATTAGATATGGGCGATGTGCAACTAGGCGATAGCATAGCCCTGCAAGGTGCCTGTATGACTGTTGTGGAAATGAATGCCACGCATTTCTCAATCGATATCTCTGCTGAATCTATTAATAAAACTACAGGGCTTAATGCACCGGGTTTTGTGAATTTAGAAAAAGCTTTGCGCGTGAATGATCGTTTAGGCGGACACTTAGTGAGCGGCCATGTTGATGGCATTGGCGCTGTTGTGACATTTGATCAAGTTAAAGATGCCGAAGGATCTTGGCATCTAGTGATTAAAGCCCCGATATCTTTAGCTAAATATCTAGCTTATAAGGGCTCTATTGTGGTGAATGGCACCTCTTTAACGGTCAATCAAATAGAAGATGTCACTGATGGTTGCTTAATGCACATTAATCTCATACCCCATACCCTTGAAAACACAACCCTACAGTACCTCAAAGCTGGCTCCCCAGTTAATTTAGAGGTTGATCTGATTGCTCGGTATGTGGAACGGATGTTGAGCACCAAATAAGCGCTAAAAACGAGGTTTACTCCCTAAAAACCCTTCTATTTCTCCATTTATAGGGGAAAACTAGATATGAAGGCCATAAAGCCTTAAAATCACGGCTCTATGTCAAGTACAGCCTACTCCCTAGCCAGTGTTGAAGAAATCATCGCCGAAATGCGCGCAGGCCGCATGGTTATTTTGGTCGATGAAGAAGATCGTGAGAATGAAGGCGATCTCGTTTTAGCAGCTGATCATGTCACACCAGAAGCCATCAACTTTATGGCCAAGCATGGTCGCGGCCTAATTTGTTTAACACTCACGCGCGAGCGTTGCGAGCAATTAAATCTTCCTTTAATGGTTAGAGACAATACCGCAGCCTTAGGTACAAATTTCACGGTATCCATTGAAGCCGCAGAAGGTGTTACTACTGGCATCTCTGCCGCTGACCGCTCTCACACAGTGAAAGTCGCGGTAGCCCCCAACGCCAAACCGCGCGATATCGTGATGCCCGGTCATATCTTCCCGTTAATGGCTCAACCAGGCGGCGTACTTGTGCGCTCAGGTCATACAGAAGCAGGTTGCGATTTAGCTGAATTAGCGGGCTGCAGCCCTACTTCCGTGATTTGCGAAATCATGAAAGATGATGGTGAGATGGCTCGCTTACCTGACCTCATCGAATTTGCAAAAGAGCACCAATTAAAAATCGGCACGATTGTGGACTTAATCCACTATCGCAGTCGTAATGAAAGCATCATCAGCCGTCAAGCTAGCCGCACTTTCAATACGCCTTGGGGTCCTCTTGAGGGTGTTGCCTACAAAGATAGTCCAACGGGTTGCGCGCATCTTGCCTTGGTTAAAGGTAAACCTACTGCCAATAAAGAAACCTTGGTACGTGTTCATGAACCAGCGACCATCCTAGATGTTTTAGAAACAACTTCTTCCAGCCATTCTTGGCCAGTAACAGAAGCGATTAAAACAATTGCGGAAAGCGATGCAGGGGTTGTGGTGCTCTTGAATTGCGCAGGCAGTGCA